>JAKSUY010000009.1 GCA_024408495.1 Bacilli bacterium | reverse complement strand
GTTGTTCTAATTTCTTATTTTTATCAAGCTTAAAATGCTCGCATAATTTATTAAAAGTGTCATAGGAAAAATTCTTATAAAACTTACTTGTGACTCTTGTTAATTTATCAATTGTAACATTTGGATAATAATTGATTTCGCTAAGCGAAAAAGCAA
Source organism: Bacilli bacterium (assembly GCA_024408495.1). Taxonomy (GTDB): domain Bacteria; phylum Bacillota_I; class Bacilli_A; order RFN20; family CAG-826; genus UB1719. The sequence goes on along the minus strand of JAKSUY010000009.1, from coordinate 36,994 downwards.
TATCTTGTTTAGCCTCTAATTCACTTGTAAGCATGTTCTTGCCAAATACAATTACTTCCCCTTTATCGTAATGGAGTAGATTCATAATAGATTTAAGAGTAGTAGTCTTTCCCGCACCATTACGTCCAATAAAACCAGTAATGCTTCCGCTTGGAACATTAAAAGAAACATCCTCAAGTTTAAACTTAGGATAACTTTTACATAATCCTTTTATTTCTAATATATTTTCCATTATTTAATAAACTTCGCTACTTTATAAAAAATCTCGTCTTTCATAATTGCGAGTCCTCGATTAATATCGCCTAATACCATCACTGTATCTCCGGGATTAATATTAAACATCTTTCTTGCTTCAATTGGAATCACGATTTGGCCTTTACTACCAACTTTAGTGCTTACAATAAAGCGATTTTTTTTGATCTTTTTCATAAGTTATACTTTTCCTACTTTTCATACTATAACAAAAGGAGAAAAGAAAATCAAGAATTATTAAATAATTATTTAACCCAGTTAAAATCTTTAGGATTAATTGGGCCTTCAATAAATTTTGCTTGTGGAGCGCTTATCGATAAATCGCTAATAGTTTTACCAAACTTTTTAGTTCCACCAGAAGTCGCAAATAAGATAATGGTTTTATTAGCGAAGTCATAAGTTTCTAAAAAAGAATTAATTATTCTAGGCGCAGTATACCACCAAATCGGAAAGCCTAAATAAACTGTATCGTATTTATTAACATCTAATTCGTGTTTAATAAATTCTGGACGAGAATCTTTCTTTCGCATTTCTTTTGAACTACGCGATAACGGATTCAAATAGTTAAGATCAGACTTACTATAGGACACTGGAGGAGTAATCTCATAATAATCAGCCTTAAGATGCTCCACTAATGACATCGCATATTTCTTAGTTACACCGCTCGCAGAAAAATAAGCTACTAAAACCATAATTATTTCTCCTTTTTTGACTTACGGAATCGAATACTAATTTTTAATGGATGCTTATCATCCGTTTTACTTTTTTTACCGGGTTCAATAAAGTTTGCTTGACGGCCTTCCATCTTTGCTCTTCTAATTTCGTATGGTAATTTTTCAAAATCCGAAGCGCGTTTAAATCTAATAGAATTGAATAAGGTGTAAATACTTAATCCGCCCGCAACTAGCATTTGTAAGGCGGTATCAATTGGGAAAGTTAATAGACGTCCGATTGGATTAATCGGTGATACTAATTGAATGAACAACGGGTCGCTTCTACCCCGAACAATTATTTGGGCAAAACAGAATATGCTTAAGAACGCTACAATGCACGAAACGGTAATACCTGCCACTGGTGATTTCTTATAACCATTAAAAGTATAAATTAAATCGTTCGCCAAAATAATCGCAGGCAACAACAATGCAACATAAGCCGGATAAGTTAATGACAAAGTTGACCATTGAATATAAGCAGGAGATAACAAGAATGCTCCTAAACGATTTAAGGCAATGAAATAAATTAATGACCAAAGGATGGTATAGAATACATAACCAACGGTAGTCTTATGAATAATGATATCGTCATTAATGACCTTCTTTCTAAAATAGAAAATCATTAAGAAACCTAAAGCTAACATAGCAATATGGAAGATATACATAATAATATGGAATCCCGCAAACGGACGTGGTTCTAAGAATGAACCATAGGTTAGAATGCCCGATAAAGTATTAAGCGCAATTCCAACTAAAGAAAGACTTGCTAGGGTAATACCATATACTTTTAACATTCTTTGCTCATGGGTTGGATGCAAATATAAACGCACAAAGTAGAAGATAAACAAAGTAATATCAATACTTGCAATTAAAAAGGTAAGTGATGGGAAGAAAGTAACTAATAATGTTTTAAATGGTAAATCTTTCTCTAAGATACTATTTAATACTAAGTTAGTGCCATAGAAGGCCGTTAATGCACCTAATACTACTAAGATAGCAAGGGCAATGATTATACGTTTTTTAGTAATCTTAAACATAACTATTCACCCTCCTTTAAATCAGAGTACTTATGATAGATGAGGTCTAATGTAAACCAACTAGATCCTTTCTTTGCTTCGCTACCGACAGCGGGTGTATCAAAATAATGAATTAACTGTCCACCCATCATTTCTTCATCGCAATATACACGGTCGGTGGCTTTAACACCATAGCAAAGGGCAATACTATTATCATCCCCTTCTAGTGAATTAGCTGGACGGTAATCCATACAGTTAGTATTGGTATGAGCATGCCCGACAAACATACCCTTAGTATAACTACCAGCGTCATCATCAAGTTCAATATGTCTTGCAGTTTCAAAAAATCCAGTATTTATTTCGGGTGATCCTTCACTGGTATCATTATGGACATTGCGTTGGATAGGTTCGGGATTTGTTGGCCAACCATTGTTATAAACGTAAGGTCTGCTTTTTAAGAAAGTAGAATTATTTTTATTGCTAGAGGCATCATTCCATGCATCTAGATATTCAGGAACTGGGATATGGAAAAACGCTAATGAGGTAGTAGGTTTATTCGATTCACTTAAATACGCTAATTCACGAGCGTGATTAGCAAGTCTTGTATACCAGTCAATTTGATCGGCGTGTATTGAATCATAACCATAATATTGACCATAGTTATAACGATTACTATCAATCATAATGATTTGACGATGATTATCTGGAAGATTAATAGCAAAGTTCGCACTACCAAACACATCATCATTTGGCATATCTTTAAATAATAGATTTGAATCCTCTTTATTTGATAACGAGGTTAAATAGCCAGTTAACCAATCAATTGAGAAATAACCTTGTTCATCGTGGTTACCAAAGGTTAATGTCCAAGGTGTGTTTTGTGATTCAAAGAAATTACACAATTCTTTAACCGTATCTTTGTTTGCGAAAGTAAAGACATCCCCTGTAATTACGATTAGATGTAATTTATCTTCACCAACGATCGCTTTGGCTTCATCGATAGTTTTCTTCATAAACTGATAATGAATTTTGGCATTGTCCATTACACTCATATGAATATCACTTAATTGAAGAATGTTAAATCGACCTGTATCATCAATTTCCTTATGATTTTTAGCTTGAGTGTACTCAATAAAATAATCCTCAATCGGATAACGTTGATTGATAATAGCGCAGCTTGCAAGCGAAAGCAAAGCAACCGGTGCTAGTAAAAATACTTTATTTAATTTCATCGGATTTCTCCTTTTGTATCTATTATTAATTATATAACAAAAATACCAAGGTCTAAATAAACATAGTATTATTTAGAAAGAGGTATTTATGAAGAAGAAAATGAAAATATATTTAGCCAATGGCTTATTTGGTATTGCGGATCGGATGTATAACGATGTAATTTATGATGCATTAACTAAAACGGGATACGAAGTGTACGCTCCACAAAAGAATTTAGCAATTAATAATAAAAAAGCTAGTGCCGGTAGCATTCCGATTTATGAAGGAGATACCGCTAAACTTAGATGGTGCGATGCTTTAGTTGCGGTACTTGATGGTCAAGATTTAGGGGTTGCTACTGAAATCGGATATCTAGCCGCATATAACGAATATCATAAGGACAAGAAAATATTAGTAGGCATTTACACGGATTGTCGTGATGCTAGCAAAACTATGTCAAATGCGAAAAATAAAGATATGAAGAAAGGCATTGCGGAATCGCAATATTCCTATATTAATTTATACACAATTGGTGCTATTAAAAAATACGGAACAGTGGTCGATAGCCTAGAAAAAGCGATTAAATATCTTAAAAAATAAACTATAATATATCGTAGATATAAAGGAGAGTAATTATGCCTAAAATGATACTAGATTGGAAAACCGCAAATGCGTTTATGATAGATGCTTTTAGTGGAGTTGGCGTTCCCCGTAACGAGGCGAAAATTGTCGCAGATGTATTATTAGAAAGTGATCGCCGCGGCATTGAATCCCATGGTTGCAACCGTTTTAAACCGATGTACATTGATCGTATTAATTCGGGTGTTCAATATCCAAAAACCAAATTTCAAATTATCAAAGAAACTCCTACTACTGCCGTGGTAGATGGTAATCATGGAATGGGCCAAGTAATTGGCTATAAAGCTATGAGTCTAGCTATTAAAAAAGCTAAGAAATATGGTATGGGCATGGTTGTAGTAAGAAATTCTACTCACTATGGCATTGCTGGTTACTATACTAGTATGGCTACGAAAGCTGGTTGTATTGGTATGACTGGTACAAACGCAAGACCAAGCGTTGCGCCTACTTGGGGTGTAGAAGGCATGTTTGGTACTAATCCATTTACTATTGGTGTTCCAACTGATGAAAAGTTTGACTTTAATTTTGATGCCGCTACTTCAACTATTCAAAATGGTAAGGTTGAATATTATGCAAGAATTAAACATCCAGTTCCAAAAGGAACTATTATTGATTTAAAAGGTAAGCCAGTAGAAGGTGATGCGGCAGAAGCTTTAAAAGCGATTAGAGCAGGCACTGCAGCTTTATGTACGTTAGGTGGTATTGGTGAATCTTTAGCAGGTTATAAAGGTTTTGGCTATGCGATGGTAGTAGAACTACTTTGTTCCGCTTTGCAAGATAACGTTAATTTAAAAGATTTAAATGGTAAGGATAAGAAAGGTAAGGCTACTCACCCAAAGATTGGTCACTTCTTTATCGCCATTGATACTAACCACTTCTTAGGCGAAAAACTTTGCCGTAAGAAAGCAGGCGATATTATGAGAAAGATTCGTGCTAGTAAGAAAGCGCCAGGCGCGAAACGCATTTACACTGCTGGAGAAAAAGAATACGAAATTTGGCAAGAAAGAAAATCTAAAGGTGTTCCGATTAACGAAAGTGTACAAGCTGAAATGAACGCCGTACGTGATCAACTTAAATTAAAGAAATACAAATTCCCATGGGAGAAATAATTAAATGGATTACAAGAAAGAATCATTAAAGAAACATTACGAATGGAAAGGCAAGATTGAAGTTATTTCAAGAGTACCGGTTACTAATCGTGATGAACTATCTTTAGCCTACACTCCAGGTGTAGCCGAAGCTTGTCTAGAAATAAATAAAGATATAAATAAATCTTATGAATTAACTAGACGTTGGAACTTAGTCGCAGTGGTTACTGATGGTACAGCGGTACTAGGCTTAGGTGATATTGGTCCAGAAGCAGGAATGCCTGTTATGGAAGGTAAATGTGCATTATTTAAAGCCTTTGGCGATGTCGATGCTTTCCCAATTTGTATTAAGAGTAAGAATGTAGATGAGATTGTTAAAACCGTTCAATTAATCTCCGGCAGTTTTGGTGGCATTAACTTAGAAGATATTGGAGCGCCTCGTTGCTTTGAAGTTGAACGTAAATTAAAAGAAGTATGTGACATACCAGTATTCCATGATGATCAACATGGCACCGCCATTATTGTTGCGGCAGGTGTAATGAACGCTCTTAAAGTAGTTGGCAAGAAGATGGAAGATTGTACCATTGTCTTTTCTGGCGCTGGTGCTGCGGGTACCGCAATTGCTAAACTCTTAATGAAGTTTAATCCTAAGAACGTTATTATGAGTGATAAATACGGCATTATCTGTAAAGGCGGCAATGTTCCGGTAGGTAATGAAGAGATTGCTGAATTAACTAATAAGGATCATATCCAAGGTAAACTAGCGGATGCCATGAAAGGTGCAGATATCTTTGTTGGAGTTTCAGCTCCTAATATCGTTACTCCAGAAATGATTAAATCTATGAATAAAGGTGCGATTGTCTTTGCGATGGCAAACCCGGTTCCAGAGATTATGCCAGATGTGGCTAAAGCAGCTGGTGCAGCCGTTGTTGGCACTGGCCGTAGTGACTATCCAAATCAAGTTAATAATGTCTTAGCCTTCCCAGGCATCTTTAAAGGAGCCTTAAGAGTACGCGCAAAAGAGATTAATGAAGAAATGAAATTAGCCGCTGCTCATGCGTTAGCGGATTTAGTTCCTGCTAACGAATTAACCGCAGAGAACATTCTTCCTAAAGCGTTTGATAAAGGTGTAGGCGAAGCAGTAGCGAAAGCAGTTGCTGAAGCCGCTATTAAAACTGGTGTCGCTCGTTTGAAGTAAATAACAAACAAAAAAACAGGGACCAAAAATCCCTGTTTTTTTAATTAATAAATCAGCTTAAGCAGTTACTGTTGCATCTTTGCCAAGGAATAATCCAGCACCGGTAGCAAGAATACCAACAATACCAAGAACACCATAGCTGATGCCGGCTGAACCTAATTTGAAAATATCCACTGAAGTGCCTTCAATGTCAGGTATGGCATCTATAATCATCTTTTTTGAGCAGAATGCCAAGATTACTGCAGCAATCGCTAAAATACAAGTAACACAACTTCCTATGGTAATGTATTTCTTTTGCAACTTTTTGGTAAAAGCGCCAACAAGAAGAATTGCAGCAAGAACAACGATTACCATTTCAATTGCAAATAATGCAGTTGTTCCGCCAACTAAATCCACAGTACCTGATTGAGAAAATGATTCGGACTCCGATCCTGCCGCAACTGTGGCATTAATAGTAGCCGTGCTTCCAAACATGAATGAAAATAGACTACTAACCGATACTGAAATCGATATTAATCCACCAGGTATTGGCATACTAGTAGAACCAACGGTTGCTGAACCAAAGAAACAGAAAACACCACAAATTAATGCGAGTAATCCACCTCCAAATAAACATTTTGAAACTAGACTTTTCTTGTCTTTCATATTTTTTCCTCCTTTGGGAGATATACTACTATAAATTAACGTTGCGTAAAGAACAAAATTACTAATATAATTACGATAATTAAAATTATCGATTCAACTATTAACATAATTAGTGGGAAAGTCTTTTTCTCACTTTTTGTTAATGAGGTTATTGTGAGTGGTAAATCAACACAAGTTAAAATAATACTAACGATAAGCACAAGAATAAACAGTACCAAGATAAGCATGGCACCGATTATGCCAGCTGGGTTTTTCATTGCCTTTAATGCTAATTCAAATAGCGAACCTGCAATAATGCTAGACACTACTGCTAATATAGTTAAAACAAGAATACCTGGAAAAAACTTAATTTTCTTTTTCATTATTTACCACGGCGGGATAAGACAAGTCCACCAGCACTAACTAATAATCCTAAGATATGCATGATGGAATAAATAATTGGACCAGCGCCTAAGGTTACTCCTGGTAGAATGGTACCGCGGCTAGATAAATAAAGATTAGCGGCATTAAACGAAATGATAAATGTAATAAACGAACATAAACAAACAATGCTGTATAAGACAATCATAAGAACATAATGGAATTTATTAGTTGCTGCACCCACAATAATTGCAATGACACCAGCAATAATTATCATTTGGAAAGCAAAGATAGCAGTTAATCCAGGTGTTCTATATCCATCCGCTCCAGATGTGCCAAACGCTGCTTGAAACATATTAGGCTCTCCGCCAGTATAAGAATAAATCTTACCAAACATTGCAAATGTAGCACACACAAATAGGAGCATTGCCACTCCGAATAAAATAGTGCTTAATGACTTTTTATTTTCCATACACTTAAAATATTTAATCATATTGATTAAATTTATTCAATAATTTTGCTATTTAATAATAAATTAGAGGCAGAACGCTGGAGCGACGAACGCTGAATTCCAAGCCATATCGCCAGCAGCGAAATGATAACGATCATTGGGCTCAACATCGTGATTAATCCTGCCAGAAGTTTTGCGGTTACCAATAGTTCCTTCAGCGGAAATATTCCAAGTTTCAAATGGACTATAATCTTTATTACCGCTTGCTCTATTATCTTCATCAGCATCGTATTCATTAGGAATGTAAATTGATCTCAGACGATATAAAGCATTAACACTTTTTTCGCCGGTACCGATAAAGTATCTTTTCATTCTTTTAATATCATCAGTATGATCGTCTGGATTATACCATTCGTGAGTGTAGAATGGATACGCTCCAGTATAGTCTTCAGTTTCTTCATCATAGAAACCTTCGCCAACTTTTAAACCGACTTTATCCATCAACTCTTTGTTGTGTTGAGTGGTTTCGCCCATTAATTTAAGTCCTTCTTCTTTATCACCATATTTAAATTGATACTTAGTGGCACCGATTTCATCAAGACTTAAAGAGAATAATCTTTCTGGAGTGTTAACTATTTCAAGTTTGTTATCTTCATCAGCGCTTCCATCAAGGCATTCTCTATCAAATACCCAACTTTGTAATGTCTCATTGTAATGATACTTAAATCCGCCTTTTACTTGAAGCGTTCTCTTAGTAACAGTCTTCATATTTTCTCTAATAAGAAGCGGGAGTTGATTAAGGACAATATCCTCAGTGTAAGTTTTTAAACCACAATATTCTTGGATTTCATACGGATCACTTGAACCAGATTTCGTATAGAACGGAGTCCCATATTCCGCAAATGAATAAGAGATAGGGAAAATGCATTCGTTAAATTCAAAAGTAAATAGTTCCCTATCAAGAGACTCTTCAGTAGAATAAAGCTTATCTTGTCCAATGCCAATAATTCTTACACCATAATCACCGACATTGCCAACGGATATAATGCGCCAATTGGTTGGGCTATCCATAAATTCAAGTAAAGCCTTTTCCTTATCAGTGGAATAACTAGGCTGGTCTTTACAATAAGTATCAATAAACACAGCTTTGCCTTGTCTAATAACACTTAGAACCGTTTCCCAAGAATCTTCATCAAATTTATCTGGAGATCTTGGATTTAATTCGTAATAAGCTTTTAAAGATACATTACTAGTAATTTCCATATCATCAGAAAACTCAGTAGGAATCTCTTCTCCATCATCTACGTGCCAATGTTTAAATTCATAATCATCTCTAATAGGAATGCAACTATCATATCCTTTAACATCTTTTAATTTAGTTCCTTTCTTAATGCCGCTTATAGTTTTGGTTTTAACTGTTTTAGAACCATCCTTAAATGCACCTTCATCCGCATACAAACTGACTGTATAGCCTTGATCTTCATTCCATTTGATTTGCGATTGAATAAGTGCGGCACATAAAAAGAAAGTTGCGAGAACTGATGTAGCAGTTAACGCAACAGTAAGACCAACTGATTTTCTTAATGATTTGTTATACCATTCAAAGAATGTTGGCACTTGATAATACTTATTATTAATCTTCCAATAAGTAGCGAAATCAATTAATTCTTTTTCACTATTAAAAGTTCTTAATTTCCCTTTTTCAATTTTCTTTTTAAACTTACTTTCCCATTCATTAATTGAATGTCCTTCTAAAATTTTTACATGTTTAGCCATATAGATATCCTTTTTATGTATTAGATTAAATCTACTTTATGTGCGAGCAAAAGTCAAAATAAAACCAGTTTAATACTTAAATATATAGATAAAATCAGCATATAATTAGTTTAGTGAGGTGTCTATCAAATGAAAATGGTAAAAGATAAACAATTAGTCGTTGGAGCGGATTTCGCTGGTTTCCCTCTTAAAGAAGTAGTGTGTGAACATTTAAGAAAAAAAGGATGGGAAATCCTTGATTTAGGAGTCACTAAGGATTCTAAGCCTAATGATACTGAGAATATGTTCCATCGAGTAGGCTTAAGAGTAGGCGCACAAATATCAGAAGGTAATTACGAGCGTGCGCTTGTCTTTTGTGGCACAGGTATGGGTATTCATATCGCGGCAAGTAAATGTCCACATGTACATGCTGGCGTAGTTGAAAGTCTTCCAGCCGCCATTAGAGCAATTACTGGTAATGGTGTTAACGTATTAGCAATGGGAGCGTTCTATGTTGCTCCTCAAACTGCATGTGATATCGCTGATGCATATCTATCTAATTCTCTTGGATCAGGTTGGGAGTGGTGGCATAACTTCTATGAATTCCATAAATTAGCAATTGATGAACTAGAAGCCTTTGATTACGAAGAGTATAAAAAGAACGGATTTAAAATGAAGCATCTAGGAGATTATGACCTTACTTTAGACTTTGATAAGAAGCCTAATAACTAAGATTCTTCATATTATTTAATTAGGCATTAAAAAATCCCCTTTTTAATTGTACTTTAAGTCCAATTTTAGGGGACAATTTCATTTAATTGGTGGAGTCGAGGGGCATTACTGAGCAAAGAGTGGTTTTGATATAGTTTTGATACTTATTGTATTTAGAAGAGCAGGAAATTATCCTTTTATCTTTTGAAGTTCTTTGTAAGAAGTCATTAACGCCATCACTTCATGTGAAAGTTCATTATTAAGCGCATTAGCATCAGGTTCAGTTAATTGAGTTATCTTCTTAACTCTATCAGTCCAAAATTTAATATAGTCATCATTTAAATACTTTTTGGATAGCGCTTCCTGCGATGCTATTGTTAGTTTATTCCATAGTTCTTTATCAGAACAATCATTTTTGAAAGCTTCAAAATTCATTTTTAAAATTCCTAATGTCTCATTCGCCTGTTTAATTATTTTTTCCCACTTTTTCTTATTTTCTCTTAATGGTGCTTCTGCTGTATATCGTGTTTTAACTAAATCATCTATATAACGAAGAGAATTGTCTGATAAGTATCCCATTCGTCCATTTTTATATCGCTGACCTTCTTTGTATATATCAGTAAATCCCAAGTAAATAGCGATATCATCAGTAAACTTTTCACTCATAACTTCATCATTAGAATAATGTGGGTGCTTATAATATTGCTGATAGGCATGTGCTATTTCATGAGCGAGTATTGATAAAACATTGTAGGCGCTAAACACAGGCGAATAGTAAATTTTGATTTTACTTAACGTAGATAAAAACCTTTCGTGTGTTCCTGTATAGCCCGACGGCTTGTCCGTTTTTATAACTTCAACTACAGCCTTATCATTAGAAAAACCTATATGCTTTTCCATATGTAGCGCTATTTCTTGAAGCGTCAAAGCAGACGGAATGTTATTTGATGAAATATCATATTGTAATTTTTGAAATAGTCTTGTCGGCAAAACAAATGATTTTAATGGTAAGTCTGGAAAATCCTTTTTTATTCTCTCATCAAACGTTCTGATTAATTCATATTCAGCATCAGCGCCTGTTTCTTCCCAACCATAATAGTCACTGTGTTTTTCTGTTTTTGTTTTATTTTGATTATTAGAATAATTATTATTTGTGCGCTTTGCGTTATTAGAATATCTCGCCTGTTCTTCTGGGGTAGCCTTACGAAAGGTCTTTTTGTACGCTTCATAACTTCGTTTTTCTTGTCGCTTATCAATTATGTATTTAATAAGGAATACCATCACAGAAATAAAAAAACCTGAACAAAACACAGACCATATAATTAGAAAAGCGTTATTGTTAGTAGTCGCTCCTACAATAACCATTATGAACAAAAAAGCAAATCCAATAGATGTGATGATAAGACCCTTTTTCATATCACATATATCGTAATACATTTTATAAAAAAGGGGTATTGTTCCTTGATGAAAGAACACTTTACCCTTTCTTCTTGTTCTTTGGGGAGGAGCAACAAAAACCTACCTTAATGAAAAATTGTTTAAATCCTTTAAACATTCGATAGTTGCTAATTAAAATGGGAAATCAAACGCACTAAACGAATTTTAGTGCGAATTGCCTATATCTACGATTATTACTAATCTTTTTTCGTTTTGGTGGAGTCGAGGGGAGTTGAACCCCTGTCCAAGAAGGACCACATAAGAACTTGTCCAGTTTATCTTACACTTACTTTACTGATATCTATATATAAGCGTAATCAATATCAGCTAGGTTATAAAGTTTCGGGAAGTGATTATAACCATCTCACCACCTACAAAACCTTGTTATGACACTGATCCTAAGCGTGAGGTTCTATAAACCTTAGGGAGCGTGCTCTCCGCGCTAGGCGCGGCCTAATAATTAAGGGCTAAATTAAGCAAGAGCAAGTTGTGCATTGCTCGTACGAGCATTCACAAATGAATAATTTTTGCCAGTTATTTTCTGTTTGGTATTTAAGTTTACCAGGCTACTGTATTTCTTATCCGGACTCATCCTGTCGAAACCAGGACGACCCCACAATGGACTTACCCCCAAATGTTTGGCGGTAATCTAAAGAACAATACCCCTTACGGAGTGATATACATTATACACTATGTTAAATAAAAGCAAATTTATAAAATAAAAAGATTGGTCCTACGTTTACCGTACATCCAGCATCCATCTGCCAGAAGGCCAACCTTAACTTATAATTTAGCAAAACAATCCTAAAAAGTCATTCATTTTTTATAAATATCACGACGATGTCCAATCGCGATTACTAAAATGATAAGTTTATTGTCTTGAATAAGTGTGATAATACGATAATCACCAACACGATATCTCCATTGGCCTTTGCGGTCACCCGATAATGGTTTACCAAACGATCGAGGATTATCACAACCTTCTAAATTCTTTTCAATCCAATTTAAAATCATAGTTTGAGTATATTTATCAAGCTTAGAAAATGATTTCTTAACTGATTTAATAAACTCAACATGATACATTAAAGACCTAACTCCTTTTTAAATTCAGAAAGAGTGTAGGTTTTCTTATCTTTTTTATACTCTTTTAATGCAGCATCTGCTAATGCTAAATCATATTCATCTTCAATTTTTTCAAAATACGCTCTTTTTATGGCTTCGCTTAAAGATATGCCATTAATCTTAGCGTAAGCATCCGCTAAACGTTTTTCTTCGTCATTCATTCTAATAGAAATAACCATAACTTAACCTCTGTAATACATTGTAATACATTTTATATAAAAATCAACAATTATTTTGAACTCAAATTTGGGGGTAGGTATACAAATAACACACCCTCTTACGAAAGTTAGATAATTAGATATACTTAATCATTAAATTACAACTTTATAGAAAATAAATATAAAATATTTATAGAGGTAATTAATATGAACAAGAAGTATTTATTATTGGCAGGACTTTTGCCGCTATTTTATTCATGCAATAAAAGTGGTAAAGTTACAACAATGAACTATCAATCTTCTCCAATAGCAATAAACGAAGATGATCCTAGCAATGAAGCGTGCACTGTTATGTATGTTGGCAAAAATTTGAGCACGAATGGAAAAGCGATTATTGCACGTTCAGGTGATTCAAGTCCTAATGCAATGAATCTTAATATGACAATCTTTAATCATAACGTTCTTGCAAATAAGGTTGTTGATTCTAAAAATGGTTTTACTTATAAAATGCCTGCGACTACATATCGTTATATTTCCACTCCCCGTAATCGAGTTATAAATAAAGGCCACCATTGGGAAGTTAGCGCTATCAACGAAAAAGGTGTGGGTGTTACCGCAACCTTATCTTGTTATAGTAAACCTGAAATAGTAGGCGAAGGCGGGTTTGATCCTTTAGTTCCAACCGGTATCGGCGAAGATAATATTACTCAAATTGTAGGCGCCACTGCTACCACTGCTCGTGAAGGAATTCAAATTATCGCTAATATTATTGATAAACAAGGAGCCTGTGATTGTAACGCTATCATGACCGTTGACCAAAGCGAAGCATGGTATATGGAAATATATAGCGGACATCAATATGCTGCGGTTAAAATGCCAGACAATAAAATCCTAACCGCTGGTAACGAATTCGTATTTGATTCGTTAAAAGCAATGGGAATTAAAAGAGATGACGCTATATTAAGTGAGAACTTATTAACTAAAATTCCTGAGACAAAAAGAGAACCAGAAAATTGCAATGATGTGATGGATCTAAATTTATTTGGTACTTATGCTAAACCATTAACCGATGAAGAAAGCGGACGCGCTGTTAACGATAATTGCCATCGTCGTACTTGGCGGGGATATAATTTATTCGCCAAAGAAAAATATCCGGATTATCAAACCTATAATAGCATTATAAAATATCCGGCTTTTTATGAAATTAATGATGGCACTAAATTAGATATTCATAGCGTAAAAACTTTCATGCGCGATCGTTTTGAAGACATTTTAGAAAATGAAGACAATCCTAATTATAGTGATTTCAAAAAAGATTACGACGACCACGTTTTACGTTATATCGGAATAGAAACTGCTTATCAAATCCATGTTATTCAATCCAATCCTGACCTACCTAAATATATCGCTGCGACTGAATGGGTAAGTATGTCCAATGCGAATTACACTCCGTTTGTGCCTATTAGTAATGGTGTATATAGTTTGCCTGATTATTACACAAAAGTATCCGATGTTTATGGCTATGATGAAAAGTCGGCAGCTAATATTTTTAAGAAACTTAATACTTTAGCGAGAGTCGACCGTCCTAATTACGGAATCTATGTTCAAGAGTTCTGGGAATCATATGAGAAGATTTGGGACACTGAATATTCTCAATTAATGGATAAAATCAAAAGTTTTGATATTGATACAAGATGTGATTATATAAGTAACTATATAAATAAAACTTTAAACAATGTAATAAAAACTGCTTTATTTATGATTGACGATTTAACTTGGCATATGATGAGTGATCAATCTAGCACGGCTGACCCGACACCATTTAAACCTTGTGTTAACGTTAAAAACTATGCACATACATATGGTTATAGTTATGAGAAGATAAATAAAACCATTAAGCTCTCTAAAGGTAGTGAAAAATATTCACTAGTTTTAACGAGCGAAGAATATCCTGGTAGCGGTAAGGATTATCGTAGTCACGGAAAGATTAGTTATGGTGATGTCGAAGAGGACATAGATATGGTCATTAAAGACTATGATGTTTATGTCCCACTAGAAAATTTAGCAAAATATATTAAAGGTGATATTAATTTAAATATAAACGATTATAAAACACCATTTAATCATATGGTGTGGATTATACCAGTTACAATTGTTGTTCCAATTATAGGCGGATTAGTGTTTCACTTCGTGAATAAAAAACGCAAGGAAGATAGATAAATATATTTTAATAATTAACCAATATTGGTAGAGTGATAATTTCTCGAGGCTCTTCTTTTATCCGCATCATTAATATTATCAATTGCGATAATAACCGCTACTAAGAATGGCCCATCGTCTTTATCGTCAAAAGTAATTTTATATTTATCAGTAATACCAGCAACCACAACAGCCTTACCAGTATCTTTCTTTAAATTACCATTAACAATCTTACCAATGGATTTACCATCGTACATAACTTGCGCACCACCGCCAAAGGTAAAGCTACCGACAATTTCCATTTTCTTTTCAACGCCTTCAATTTCATACCCGCATTTAAAAGCACCATTTTGATGAACACGCGCAATTTCTTTATTGTTCGCATCATAAATAATTGCCGAACGCTTAAGAAGTCCGTGGATTCTTTTATTACAAACCGTGTAAAGAACTTTTTTATCCATCGTCATAATGGTTTTCTTATATTTCTTGGTAAAAGCATTGCTTCCAAAGCTACCCTTAACTTTATAGACTTGTTCGCCTTTTTCATCGAGGACCTTACTACCACCGGTAATAGAACCTAATTTGTTTTTAACTAATAATTCCATATTTTTTCTCCTTTATATATTATATAGATTTTTATTTACGATCTTTCATAGTTGGGAAGAGAATGACTTCACGTATGCTCTTTTCGTTACACATAAGCATCACTAAACGATCGATTCCAATACCAATACCACCTGCTGGAGGCATACCATACTCTAAAGCTTCTAAGAAATCATAATCCATTTCGTTGGCCTCTTCATCGCCTCTTTCTTTGGCTTTTAATTGTTCAACGAATCTTTCTTTTTGATCGATTGGATCATTAAGTTCAGTATAAGCATTCGCCATCTCGTGACCATCAATAAATAATTCAAAACGTTCAACGAATCTAGGATCTTTACTCTTCTTAGTTAAAGGAGATACTTCGATTGGATAAGTATGAACGAAGGTTGGTTGAATTAATTTCTCTTCACAGAATTTTTCAAAGAATGCATTCATAATTTGGCCAGTAGAGGTTACAAGTTTCGGATCATATTCAACTTGATGCTGTTCTGCTAATTTTTTAGCATCTTCAAATTTAATATCTTGAGTAAAATCAATACCAGTTGCTTCTTTAATTAATTCCGCCATAGATACCCATCTAAATGGTTTGCCCACATCAATAGTTTTATCATCGTATGGTAATGAAGTAGTGCCTACCACCGTTTTAGCGATTTCTCTAATCACACCTTCACATATTTCTTTCATATCTTGTAAGTCACCATATGCTTGATATAATTCCACAGTTGTGAATTCTGGATTATGAGTAGTGTCCATGCCTTCGTTACGGAATAATCTACCTATTTCATAAACACGTTCTAGACCACCGACTAATAATTTCTTAAGTGGTAATTCGGTTGCGATTCTAAGATAGAAGTCTTTATCTAAAGTATTATGATGCGTCACGAACGGACGAGCATTCGCACCGCCTAAAATAGGCGATAATACACTAGTCTCTACTTCAATAAATCCTAATGAATCAAAATATTTTTGCATCGCTCTAATGACTTTAGGACGCATTATTGCATTCTTCTTTGCGTTTTCGTTTACGATTAAATCAACATAACGATGACGATATCTTTCTTCGACATCAGTTAAACCATGATACTTCTCAGGGAACGGCCTAAGTGATTTAGTTAAATGTGTGTATTCAGTCACTCTAACAGTTAATTCACCAGTACGGGTTAACATTAAGCGACCTTTGATACCAACGATATCGCCAATATCCGCTAACTTAAATAATTCATAAGGTTTATCGCCAATAATATCAATGCCAACATAAGCTTGAATCTTACCAGTCTTATCTTGGATATTCATAAACGAGGCCTTGCCCATACGTCTTAAAGCATTAATACGACCCGCTAAAGTAACAATGATATTTTCTTGTTCTAATTTAGCGTTATCTTTGCCTTCGGCCAATTTACGCGCTTCGCTTATTAAATGAGTGCGAATAAATTTATGACCAAAAGGATCAACTCCTAATTCTTTATACTTGGGGAGTTTATCTCTTCTTACTTTTTCTTGATCAGTTAGATTGTTTTCCATAAATATCTCCTAAATAATTATAACTTGTTTAATTATTTATTAAAGTTTCTGATAATAAGTAGAACGATTAATTCCAGTTTTTTTAATTAAATTTTTCTTTATTAATCCGTTTAGCACTCGTATCAACTTATCTTTTTTAAATTTTGTTGCATTTTCTAAATCGCCTCGACTAAACCATTGAACGTTTTTTAATGCGCCTAAAACAACTTGCTCTGGTTTAGTTAATTGTACCGAATTAACAGTTGGTAGCATTACTGATATAGAATTAGGAGCAATCCGAAAATATGGCTTTTGCATGCTATTTTCATATGAGCGTTTAATTCTTTTAATTCCAGTCGCAAAAGCTTCAATTATATTGAGACGATGAAAAACATTAGCAAGAATTGTATTACGTAATAAAGAAAAACTACCATTAAGAAATTCTTCTTTACTCATCCTAGTATTTAATCCTCCTGGAGAGGTGATAATAATTGAATGTGGGTGCATCTCCACTTTAATATTAGCGGGAATATCCCAAGTTCTATGCACCAATGCATTGGCAATCGCTTCGCGAAATGCAACTAAAGGAACTAATTCTTTTTGTTGACGATATCCACTGTCAATAGTTTCTATAACATACTCTTTTTGATATATATCAAGAGCAATACTGTACTGTTTTAAAATTGATTGTCCGGATAGATTAAACCGACTTTTCATTTCGTTATTAGAATTGGTAAAGATGACAATATCCACCCCGGAAAAACTATTTTTATCTGCTAAGAGCGCTGCGGCATTATTATATTTTCCGTCACTACTATAAAGATTTAAACTTTTCAAAGTATCAATATTAAAATCAGATAACTTCAGCCGCTTAACTAATTCTTTAGCCAAATAGGTGAATTTAAAATTAACTTCATTTGTTGATAATTCTTCAAAACTTAGATTTTTACCAAATAATACAAGCCGATTTTCTTCTACTGTATCTACTTCAACTGTAGAAGTGTCATGGCGGCAATACGCTTTCCCGTTTAAGCGATAAGGAGTTGACAAACCTTTCCTTACCGATAACGCGATGGTATGATCGCTATTAATTTTTAAAGAATATTCTGGTTTAGGCTTAATTGAATCATTAATTTGATTTTCGATATCTAAGCAAACAGAATGAGGACTTTCAACTCCGACAGTTTTCAATTTATCGGTTACTCCAAAAATAATTAAACCATCGTGATAATTTGCATAAGCAGATACAGTTTTCAAATATGATTTATTTACGATTTCTTTATACTCTAAAAATTGATTTTCTCTTTCCATAACACTGCTAATTTTATTTTACAATAAAACAGAATTAATGCAACTCAAATGTTTCCGTTGCATTTAATATACAACTCAAATGTTTCCGTTGCATTGTGTCGATATTTATTTTTTTATCGAAATAATTAGATAGAGTCTTCTACAGACTTCAATATTTTATCTAAATCACTAAAAACATCGATGTTTTGGCTGAGCATTATGCGATATTTCTTGGCATCTTTAAAACCTTGTAAAAAACGAGGCGCAATACTTCTTAATATTGAAATAGCAGTTCTTTCACCTTTTTCTTGAATCAACATTCTAGCGAATTTACGACAATATTCTATATTTTTTAATAGACTTACATTATCTATTTTTTGCTTTTTCGATAAATATCTATCAATTTGAGTAATTAAATGAGGATTTCCGATCCCTCCACGAGCGACCATAACTGCATCTGCTTTAGTGATCTTTAGCGCATTAATCGCATCATCTAAAGTGAAGATATTACCACTTACGATTAATGGTACTTTCATATGTTTACCAAAATCTTTTAATAAAGCGAAATGTGGCTTACCACTATATAACTCTTTAGTAGTTCTAGCATGCACCGCAATCGCCTTAACTCCTGCCTTAGTTAAAACATCAATTATTTCCTTAACGTTAATATGTTCGTTATCAATACCTAAACGAATCTTTGCGGTTACAGGTTTTTTAGAATGTTTAACAATTGCTTTTACATACTTCTCTAATTTCTTAGGGTCCTTAAGCCACGATGAACCTGCACCTGAACTAGTAACCTTTCTTACTGGACAACCAAAGTTTAAATCTAAAAAATCATATTGAATCTTTAATTCCTTATTGATAATATCAATCGCTTTTAATGTGGTTTCAACTTTACTTCCAAATAATTGTAATGCGACTGGTCGATCTAATTTAGAGGTCTTTAAATAATCAATGGTCTTTTGATTATGATGAACGATTCCAGCATCGCTTATCATTTCTGTTACTGAATAGCCGACCCCGAACGGTTTCATGAATTCACGGTAACTTAAAGAAGTAATGCCCGCCATTGGGGCGAGCACTACTTGTGATTTAATTTTAACGTTACCAATCTTCCACATTATTTATTTGCTGGCTTTTCTTCTTTCTTTTCTTCAGGCTTAGCTTCTACTTTAGGTTCATCATCCTTAACTGGCTTAGCCTTCTTTTCAGGAGGAAGTTTTTTATTCTTTAATAAGTATTCAATTTGTTCAGCGGTAATAGATTCGTGTTCAAGAAGGGTATTAGCAATGAGAGTAACATCAGCTTTACGTTTGGTGATGATTCGTTTTGCTTCTTCGTGTGCATCGTCAATAATTTCACGAACAGCCTTATCGATTTCTTCTGCAACTTGGGCTGAGAAGTTCTTTTGGCTATTAGTGTAGTCTCTTCCAAGGAACACGCTACCAGTATCTTTTTCGTA
This sequence comes from Bacilli bacterium, assembly GCA_024408495.1. Lineage (GTDB taxonomy): Bacteria > Bacillota_I > Bacilli_A > RFN20 > CAG-826 > UB1719. The sequence continues at coordinate 17,180 of JAKSUY010000009.1, read as the reverse complement.
CTGAATCGGTCCTAACTTAGACATACCATATTCAGTCACCATTAAACGTGCAATACGTGTAGCGACTTCAATATCGTTATGCGCACCAGTAGAAATATCTTTAAAGAAGATTTCCTCACTGCTACGTCCACCTAAATAACCAACAATACGCGCGAACAATTCTTTCTTAGTAAGAATAAACCGGTCATTTTCTGGAGTCATTAAAACGTGGCCACCAGTTTGTCCACGTGGAATAATTGTAATCTTTTGAACTTTATCTGAATCTGGTAAAGTAAGACCAATAATCGCATGACCAGCTTCGTGGAAGGCCACGGTCTTTCTTTCTCTTTCGGTCATTGAACGAGATTTCTTAGCCGGACCCGCAATTCGTCTATCAATCGCTTCATCAATATCTTTCATGAGGATTAATTCACGTTGTTCACGAACCGCTAAAATCGCCGCTTCGTTCATAATATTTTCAATATCAGCACCAGAGAATCCGACCGTGCGTTTTGCCAACGCTTCAAAGTTCACGCTTGGATCAATCTTCTTGTTAGCGCTATGAACCTTAAAGATTGCTTCTCTACCATTCTTGTCTGGTAAGCTAACGGTAATTTGACGGTCGAAACGACCTGCTCTAAGTAAAGCTGGATCAAGAACGTCATCGCGGTTAGTAGCCGCAATAACAATGATACCTGAATTATCTTCAAACCCGTCCATCTCAACGAGTAATTGGTTAAGGGTTTGTTCTCGTTCATCGTTACCACCACCTAAACCAGCACCACGTTGACGACCAACAGCATCAATTTCATCAATGAAGATTAAGCACGGAGCGGTTTGTTTTGCCTTTTGGAACATATCACGAACACGACCCGCACCAACACCAACAAACATTTCAACGAAATCTGAACCAGAAATCGAATAGAAAGGAACACCGGCTTCACCCGCAACGGCTTTTGCAAGTAAAGTTTTACCAGTTCCTGGCGGACCAACAAGTAAGATACCTTTTGGCAATTTAGCACCTAATTTAGAGAATTTACCTGGTTCTTTTAAATATTGAACCACTTCTTCCATTTCGGCTTTTTCTTCATCGCATCCCGCAACGTCTTTAAAACGTACTTTACTTTGATCTACGCGTCTAGCTCTACTTTGATTGAAACTTAAGGCTTTCGCATTCGTTCCACCAATTGATCTAGATAATCCACGGAATAAGAAGAATGCTACTAAAACCGTAATCGCTAACATGATAATGGTTGGTCCCCATGCATCCCACCAAGAGACTTGGAAGGCATCATTGGTGACAAAATAGATGTTATTACGTTCAGTTGGGAAATCTGCATATGCCTCTTCAACTTTAGTTTTGAAACAAGTTAAATAGTTGTGGTGCCAAACTTCGTAATTGTCAGTTCCTTCTATCTTTTGGCCCCTGTAATATGGGAAAGAAATATTAGCTGCGATATCTATACGAGCAGTCTTAAAATCTTCACGATATTCTTCGTTATCAACATTTACCTGGAAAGTAAAGGTTTTTCCTTCAGCCTTAATATATGCAGTTCCACGAACAGTGGTTGCTTGTGAATTAGTAGATACAGATGCATTCTTAATGTAGTATTCTTTATTCGTGAAAACGTTAATATCTAATTCAGTTTCATCAAATACTGTGACACGATTCCACATATTTTGCGTCATTAAAATAACAATGCCAGTAATCGCAGCAATAATTAGAATATAGGGAAGAATTGATAAAAATATACTGCGCTTTGGCTGTTCAGGTTGTGGTTTTCTATTGTTCTCATCCATTGTTTTTAATCTCCTTTGTATTAGTAAATTTTATGATAAATGTTGACTTATGATTATCAACGAAGGTCTTACGATATCTTGGGATATAGATTACTTTTCCTTTCTTATCGCAGAACACCGGCCAGACTTTACGGTACTTAGTCGGAACCTTCCAATCAATGAAGACTCGTCTAAGTTCACAGATGTGGTGACCAATCTCTACCATGTCTCCAGGTAAGGGAGAACGAATGGTGATTGGATAGTCTTTAGGGAAGATTTTTCTTTCTTCCGCACCGTTGGTAAAATCAACATCAAATTCAGGTGTTGATAATTTACCTGGTTTATTAAGTATATATGAATATGGCTTTAAATTGTCAATTTCGTCAACGCCTAAAGTGATAATATCATATTCTTTTACTAAAGATACTCCATCCGCTAATGGCATTTGAATATTAGGGGTTTGCGATAAACACATCTTACGAATTTCTTGAATTCGACCTGCGGATAAATCAACATGTACTGGTGAGTTAGCGCTCACAAATTCCATTAACACTTCAGCGAACTCATCACGGTCCAATGCAATTAATTCTCTAATCTCTAATTCGTTAGCGATTCTAATTCTTTTTTCTAATCCACTAACGAATTCTTCTTGCTCCATATTTAAATCATGGATTTCTTTTAAGATATTTTCTCGGTCAATTTCAGACAAATGATTAATTACATCTTTTCGAATTTGATTACGTAAATATTTAGTTTCAAAATTAGACATATCAATTGAATATGGAACTTGATTCTCTCGACAATAATTTAATAAATCTTCTTTGGTATACATAAGAAGCGGACGGATTACAATCATGTCACGTAACATAGATATTTCATTTAATCCATATTCTTTGACATGAGCGTTTCGCATCTTTTGCATTAAGAAAGTTTCGATTAAATCATCTTGTTGGTGCGCAACAAATACACCGGCTGCGTTATATTTCTTATAATTTTTTTGGAAGAAGTCATAACGCGCTTCTCTCGCCCATTCTTGGAAATTACCTTTTTGTTTCATTCCTTTAGTGTCAAGAACCTCAAGCTTCACACCTAATTTCTTACAATAAGCGGTAATATCTTTTTGCTCTTGGTCACTTTCTTTTCTCTTATGATAATTTACAAAACAAACTATAAAACGGCACTTAGCTTTATAAAGCATATCAAAAAGTGACATCGAGTCTGGCCCATAAGAACAGGCTAAGATGTAGTTTTTACTTGGTGAAAATTTATATGAGAAATGAACCATAGTTATTTGTTAAAGAACTCCAAGATATCGTTGTAGACAATTTTATTATCATTCTCGTTTAAGATTTCATGGCGCATATGTTCATAAAGTTTTAAAGAAACATTCTTAATTCCTAATTGTTTGTATTTGTTATAAAGCTTCTTCGGACCTTTGCCCATATGACCAACCGGATCTTCTATTCCAGCAATAACGAAAATCGACATAGTTGAATCAATCTTATTAAGAAATTTCCTTTTACCAATTCGTCTCATACCTTTAAGAAATTCACGGTAGAATCCACCGGTTGCGACAAAACCACATTTTGGATCAGCCATATATTTCTTAACATTTTCTTCGTTATAACTTAGCCAATCAAAATCGGTCTTACGATTCTTAACCGATTTCCCAAAAGCCCCAGTAACTAAATTAGCTAGAGTTGAATTTGGAAGATCGCTCTTTCTAGAAGGGACCAATATTTTAGATAAGCTATAAGCAAAACCCATTTTGGCAGGACTTGCATAATCGCTACCACATAAAATTACTTTAGTCACTTTTCCGTGAATACGTTGAATGTAATCTTGAGCCATAAAGGAACCCATGGAATGCGCAAAAATATAAATTGGTAGATTACTCTTATGAAGAGTGAGCTCAAATTCACCAAACGTCTTTACTGATTTAGAAAAGCCGCTTGCTGGCCATATACCAGGAGCCTTTATATCCTTGATGTTCAAACCTTGACCATAATGATCGATGCAAAAAACATCATAACCATTTTGATTAAGAAAAGTCGCAAAATTATCGTAACGTTCTGCAGTTTCTTGCATACCAGTTATGATAATTACATTAGCTTTTGGCTTTTTTGTAGCCCAGCAATATCCTTGTAGCGTATCACCGAAACTATTAGTGAATTTAATAAGTTGTTTAGACATAAAACCTCTATAACAAGTTCAATGATTTATATCATTGCTTGCTTTATACTATATCACACTTTGCTCTTTTTCTTAAAAAGAAAAAACTTATAATAATCATTTTTAACTACTTTTATAACCTGGTTTATTTTGTAGTTAAACTATCTTTGATAATTGTATAGAGCGTATCGGAATTTTCTTTAGTTACTACTTCTTTGATATTTTTGACTTTAATTAAAATCACTCTTTTTCCTAACTCTAATTTAATCATATCGTTTATTTTTACTTCGTAAGCAGGCTTCGCGGGTTTATCATTAACGTAAATTTTGCCCTCATTAATTAAAACTTTCGCCACTCCGCGCCTTTTAATTAATCTAGTTAATTTTAAATATTTATCTAGCCGCATAATCTTATTGTACTATCTTTCTTCTAAATAAAGTTTATGAATTTTATCACTAATTTTTTCTAAATCATTAAGCCAGAGTTCGTTTTTCTTAAGTTCTAATCTGAGTTCTTTCTTTAAATATGAGATTTTTAATTTATCCATAAACGGATATAAAGCATCAAATAGTTTAATTGCGATTCCGCTTTTAGAACAAAATGAATCCGATAAGAAAATTACAATGCGATTATCAAATTCTCTAATATTCCTAAATTCTTCAGATGCGGTAATTAAATCAACTTTCTTCTTAATTAAAAGATTATTAACCTCTAACGGGATTCTTCCATAAATATCTTTTAATTTCTTTTTAATTTTATTTACCGTTTTAATATCCTCCGCATTTTCTATTTCTTGATATACTTCTACTTTTTCGCTCTTAACTATATAATCGTTTGGAATATACGCATCAAGGGATAGAAGCTTATTAGGCTTATGTTCAACAATGATTTCATTTTTATGTTTACTAACAGCTTCATTTAATAATTTAACGTATAGATCAATGCCAACTGAATCAATAAAACCGGCTTGTTCTCTTCCTAACATATCACCCGCGCCACGTATCATTAAATCACGTTGAGCGATTTTATAACCACTGCCTAATTCGGCAAATTCTTGAATGGCTCTTAAACGCTTCATCGCTTCGTTATTCATAGTCTTACTTGGATTATAGAAAAGATAAGCATATGCAATTCTATCGCTTCTACCGACTCTTCCTTTAATTTGATAAAGTTGCGCTAAACCAAACATATCGGCATTTTCCACGATAATCATATTTGCGTTAGGAACATCAATGCCGTTTTCAATAATTGATGTTGCGACAAGTAAGTTAATATCTCCTGCATAAAAGCGAAGCATTACATCTTCTATTTCTTCACGACTCATTTGACCGTGTACTACACCGATTCTAGCAAGCGGAACCATTGTAGATAATCTTGCTGCGACAGCATGAATGGAATAAACATTATTATGAACATAGAAGATTTGACCATCACGCGATAATTCTCTTTCAATCAATTCTTTTACTACCGGTTCGCTATATGGTGTTACATATGTTTGAATTGGGTTCCTCATTCTAGGCGCAGTATTAATTTGGCTTAAAGAACGCACTCCTACAAGTGACATCTGTAATGTCCTAGGAATAGGCGTCGCGCTTAAAGAAAGCACATCTACATCATGTTTAATTTCTTTGATCCTTTCTTTTTGTTCAACGCCGAAACGTTGTTCTTCGTCTACTACTAACAAGCCTAGATTATTAAAGGTGATATCTTTACTTAATAATCTATGAGTGCCGATTATTAAATGAGTCTTGCCTTCTTTGATTTCTTTAATGTATTGTCTTTGTTCGTGCAAAGGAATTAAACGAGAGAATACAGCAATCTTAATCCCAAAAGATGCAAAACGGACTTTCGCTAATTCATAATGTTGACGGCATAATAAAGTAGTCGGACATAATAATGCGGCTTGTTTACCAGCATTGATGCATTTAAATATTGCTCTAAATGCTACTTCGGTTTTACCAAATCCAACATCCCCACATAATAAACGGTCCATTGGATAAGGTTTCTCCATATCATCTCTTATTTCACGATATGCTTCTTCTTGATCATCAGTTAAACGATGAACAAATTCATTATTAAATTTTTCTTGTAGTTCATCATCTTCAGGGAACGCAAAACCTGGAATCGATGCTCTTTCTTTATATAAAGAACTTAAACGTTGGGTCAATTCATTTAACCTAGCCTTAATCTTTTCTTTGGTCTTATCCCACGTCTTACTATTTAAACTAGATAATTTAGGAGTAACACCTTCTCTGCCTGCATATTTTCTTACTAGTCTAAATTGATTTAAAGGAACATATAGTTTATCTTCATTCGCGTATTCTAGATGTAGGAAATCGCGATGCACTCCATCAACTTCAAGGGTTTCAATATCAATAAATTTACCAATGCCGTTATATTCATGAACAACATAATCTCCCGGTTTTAAATCTTCATAAGAATGTAAAATTGCTCCTTCTTTAAACTTAGCGGTGAACCTCGATGATTGAGTTTTAAAATTAAATAATTCACGTGCGGTTAAAACCGCGATTTTTTCTTGATATAATTCAAATCCTTCATTTAAGGAATAAATAGAAATACCTACATCTTTAGTAGGAATATCTAGTCCATTAATTTCTTCGAAATCAATTTTGTTTTCATTTAAAATCGCTTCAATATTTTTCTTTTGTGAGATGTTCGCTAATGCGATAATTACTTTTTGATTATTCTTTAAATAAGTAAGAATCGTGCTTAATGCATTATTACTACTATCCGTTATAATCGGACGAACTGTAAAAACAATATCGTTATTATTTTCTTTATATTTTTTAGTGTGAATAATTTTCTTATGCTGAGTTAATAATTCAATTTTTTGAAATAATTCTAGATGAGATATTACTTTCCCATCATCTTTAAGTTCATCTAAATAATCAACGCTCTCTTTTCTAAGTAAATCGCTTGAAGTTCTAAATTGCTCATCGTTAGAATAGATCACTAAATCCGCATCAAAATAATCAAATAACGAATAATGTTTATCTTGTAGATAACCATAATATTTATAAAGATTATCGCTAGATTCATAATTTAATAATCTTTCAATATCTTCATTAGTTTTATTCTTTAAAGATTCGTATTGTTCGTTACTTAAATTATCTTTATCATCTTCAGCTTGTAAGGTTAATTTACGTTTAATAAATGAGAACTCACTGCTAGAGAACAAGATATCACTAGCAGGAACGATTTCTACTTCATTAATCTTCTTTGTGCTTTCTTGGGTAGCGATATCAAAATAAGCAATTGATTCTATTTCGTTATCAAATAAAGATAAACGAATTGGTTGATCATGATTAATTGAGTAAATATCAATAATATCTCCGCGTTTCGCAAATTCTAATGAATGATCTATTTTGTTAACTCGATAATATCCACTTCTAAGTAATTTGTTAATTAATTCATCGACATTTATCTCCGTGCCTACTTCTAATTTAATCGTTAAATCTTTAAATAATTCGGGAGATGGTAAATAACGAAGCACGCTAGCAGGATGCGCAACTACAATCTTATTCTTCGCGTGAATAATCTCGTTAAGTGCATATAAACGATGGGACACTAATTCCTTTGAAGTCGCTAGATTCTCCGCTCTAAGTAATTCGTCAGCAGGAAATAATATAACTTTCTCGTCACCTACTAAACTAGATAATAAATTCGCGATTCTCTGCGCGTTATATAAATTAGAGGCTAAGACTAAGATGTTTTCTTTCTTCTCTTGATAATAAGTAGCGAGTAATAGCGACACCCCTAAAGTATCATCCACGACAAAAATCCCCGATTTCGTTTTTAGGGGGGCTATGGCATTATTGCCTTTTAAAACACTAAGTAAGTTAGTGCTCGTAAAGATACCTCCTTACTTAGTTTAGTAATATATCACAACTAAAGTTGTGTGTTAATTATTTGTTTTTACCTTGTCTAACATTACTAGCGAAATCATGTAACGTAAAGGATAGGGATTTGCCTAATGCAATTGATTTAATAACATCTGCAAGTAAAGGTGCAACGCTTAACACTTTAATCTTCTTGCACCATTTCTCAGGTGGAAGTGGAATAGTATCAGTAATAACCATTTCATCTAATGCTGAGTGATTAATATGTTCAATTGCACTACCAGATAAAATGGCATGTGTAACAACAGCGAATACTTTCTTTGCGCCTAACTCTTTTAATTTATCCGCAGCATGGCAAAGAGTGCCGCAAGTATCAGCGATATCATCAACAATAATGCAGTTCTTGCCTTTAACATCACCAACAATCGCGACAATTTCACTAACATTTGGTCTAGTTCTACGTTTATCAATAATGACTAATGAAGCATCTAATTTACTTGCTAAACGAGATGCACGAACAACACCACCATGATCAGGAGAAACACAAGCTATGTTATTTAAATGTTTTCTTTCAAAATAATCAGAGAAGATGTTAATTGCACTAATGTCGTCAACTGGAATATCAAAGAAACCTTGAATAGCAGCAGCATGTAAATCCATACAAATAATACGATCTGCACCAGCAGTCGTTAATAAGTTAGCTACTAATTTAGCGGTAATTGGTTGACGAGGTTTAGCTTTTCTTTCTTGACGAGCAAATCCATAATAAGGAATTACCACATTAACACTTTTTGCGCTCGCTCTTTTAAGGGCATCAATACAAATTAAGAGTTCCATTAATCTTTCAGTCACTGGACAACATGTAGATTGAACAACATACACATCGTCGCCACGGAAGGTTTCATTGCATTCAAATAAGATTTCTCCATCCGCGAAATGAGCGACTTTTGTATCTAACACCGGGACTCCAAGACGTTGCGAAATCGCTTTAGTCATTTTGGGATTAGCGGTGAGACTAATTAATTTAACTCTTTTTAACATAAGATAACTCCTTATGAGTAGCAAAAATATTATACTTTATTCATAGAATAAAAACACCATAAAAAAATGTAAGCGGTTACCGATTAGGAAAGTATTGCATTTATAATATTGTCTACTGCAAAAAACTTTTCAGGATAATTGATTTCATCTCCGATTGAAAATGGATATTTTTCAAAGTCGCCAGTTACCCCATCTTCAACGGTAACAACGTTATCAACAGTCGAATTTTCGCGGCATAAAGTATATAGACTGGATAATATTAGACAACCACCAATTGCATTAAAGTGATTTGGCTCAACTGAACAAGAACCGCCGCCGGTCTTAGTACCAAGTAAATGAATAGTAGGAACCGCATGATCTTTTAAATCACATGGTAATAAGTTGCCACAAGAGAAAGAGGCGTTTGAGAAAATACAATACACATTATAATCATTAGACAAATAATCTTGTTCATCTAACTTACCATCTAAATTTACATCAGCATGTCTTTCTAATGTACGAATACTACCATCGTGTCGATTATAAATATTTAGTTTTGAAGTTCCACCACAAAGCCACGAAGCAATAAATTCTTCCGCAGCAACATCACCGCCGCCATTGCAACTAAGGTCGATTACTAAATCCTTAACATTTGGGTTGGTTTTTAATTGTTTATCCGCCCAATGAACTAATGATAAAGTATTGTTATAATAATTATCTTCATCAATGTCTTCTGATTTAACGCGAACACCATTATCAATCGGCATTTCAAAACTATCAAATACCATGTATGCTACTTGACCATTGTTAGTTTCATTAGGATAAATTTGGAAACCTGCTTTAGCGGTTGAATCCTCGGTCATTTGAGTTGGATCGGCTTTCGTGTTCTCCCGTTCAGTTTGTAAGTCTGAGCCAATAGTCAATGAATAAAAATTTTCATATTGGTCTGGTTCATGTGCGCCACCATAACTAAACATCATATAAAATAGCGCCATAGCAGATCCTTCAGCGGTAGAAAGAATATCATGACATAGATAAGAAGAATGCCCACCATCTCCTAATTCATCTAATAATATTTTTAACATTGTATTATTAGAATCATCTAATTGGGTTGAACACAATTCCTCTTTATATTGTTCTAAAGTAGCGTAAGCACCATCTTTAAAATAAGTATGCGAAGGTTCATAAGCTTTAGGGTTACGATTAATATGACTTAATCCAGTTAAACCAAAACGAAAATCCATTAAGAAAGCGGTCGTGTCGTAGTTATATTCCATGAATTCTTTATCAAAATTAGTGGCAGTTTCACGTATATACTGAATTGAATCATCAAAAACTTCAGATGTCCCTGGTAGCCCATCAGTTAAATAGCAATCTTGACCATTAAATACCACTCCATAATCAGTGGTAGGCGCTAACGCATGAAACATAAACGTTTCGGGAAGATAGCCAATCTCATTAATTAAATAAGCATGAATATGATAATCACTTAAAGAGACGACACATTCTCTATGTTCGCTTCGTGTTGAAGTGGTGGAACCAATAAAATAAGTATCGTATCCAAAATCACAACCAACTGGAATGTCCATGCGATTAGTCTCATTAAAATAAGCAGTTAAATCTGGGTATGTAATTGTCTGTTTATTGTAATCAATGATTGCGGTTCCGTTTGAAGATAGGTTGGTAACAACGCTTTTGTTACCACTGGTTTCAACTTTAAAACTAGCCTTATGAGTTATTAAACTATTCGACAAATATTCGCTCACAAAATCATTTAAGTTTTTATAAGGAATTGAGGAATTGTTTATCTTATAATAACGTGTACTGCCGCGCTTAATAAGCCCTAATTCTCCTAACTCATAAATAGTAGCGGCTTGCTCTTTAATATCATTACTATTGTTATTATTGCAACTAACAAATCCAGTAAGAGATGCTAAACTACCAAATAATAAAAACGATGACAATGCAACTTTTTTAATGTTGATTTTCATAAAATTAATCAATCTTTTCAAGTTTTTCAAAAGGCGCTCCACAAACTGGACAATTTTCACCTTTTTCGACTTCGACATCTGCACCGCAGATTGGACAATGATATTTAGCCATAAAGTTCTCCTTTTATATATTTAAATTATAGCATTAGAGATGGTATGATTAAAGTAAGGAGAAATAGTTATGAAATTTTATCGTTGCAAACATTGTGGGCAAATTATTGCCAAAGTTAAGGACACTAAAGTCCCGATTGTTTGTTGTGGAGAACCTATGAGCGAAATCATTCCGGGTACTACTGATGCCGCGGTTGAAAAACACGTTCCAGTTTACGAAGTTAAAGATAACATCGTTAATGTTCAAATAGGCTCGGTTCCACATCCAATGGAAGAAAAACATTATATCGAGTGGATTGCGCTAGAAACTAAATTCGGCAATCAAAGAAAAGAATTAAAACCTGGACAAGAGCCAAAGGTATCTTTTGCGCTTTTACCCGGCGATGAAGTTATTGCGGTATACGAATATTGTAATATCCACTCACTCTGGAAGAAATAATTAGTTTTCCTCTTTCTTAAGCTTTTCAAATTTTTCTTTCATAGTTGGATTATTTTTAGTTAATTTTCTAATACTCAAATCATCTAATCTATTTTGCGCGGTTTTAATATGACCCTTGGCGATTCTAAACGCTTCTCTAAAGTTATTAACTTTATTAATAATGTCATCACACATTTTATCGACTTCATCATATTTTTGAGAAGCAAAACCATAATCGCCTGCTATTTTGGCTGCTATATTTTTGACCGATTCTTCAAAATTAGTGATATCTAAATGTTCGTTTTTGTATATTACTACTTCTTTTTTATACTCATAACTTTTTAAAGCTAAATTTCTAATAAGTCCAATAATCGCTAAAAAGAATTGTGGTCTAATTACAAACATTTTTGGATATCGATGGGACACATCAACAATACCGCGATTATACAATTTACTATCTGCTTCTAATGTAGAAACCAATACAGCATACTCGCAGCCCTTTTTAATACGATCGCTATCTAATTTCTTTAGATGACTCTCATTAGTTTTTTTAGTCTCAGTGGTGTCTTTTTCAGTCTTCATATCAAACAAAATTGAAACTAATTCAATGCCGTCTGTTGAATAATCCTTAAAAATAAAATCGCCTTTAGTTCCTTTGGATTCACCATCTTCTTTAACCGATTCATTATCTTTTTCAAAATAAGCGCGCGGATAAGCATCGGCACGTATTTCTTCAAAAGCATCGTGACAATATTTTTCTAACGATTCTCCAAGGTCTTTGGTTGAATCTCCATAACGATAGGACTTCCACTTTTCAATTTCTTGATCTTTAAGTTCAATTTGAGTTTTATATTTTTCTATAGTGTTCTTTTCATTAAGGGCAGCGTCTTTCTTGATGCTATCAACTTTATTATTCAGTTCAACAATTTGACTATTTTTGCTATTCAATTGTTCTTTGTAAGAATCAACCGCTTTGGAAACCGCTAAATCAATTCTAGTTTTTTCATCAGAAAGCTTGTTATTAAGTGTTTCAATTTGATGCTTTGAATCAGACAAAGCTTTTTCGACTGCCATATCTTGAATTTTTTTGGCGTTCTCATTAATGGTTTTTAATTCAATAATCTGATTTTTTAATTCTTGGATCTCTTTGGAATTCTTAGAATTTGTAATTAATTCAGCTTTTTCAACCGCTGCTTTTAAAAGTTTGTCATTTTCTTTTGTTCTACGTTCTAATTCATCGTTAAATTCCTTGTTTCTAACCTGCTTAACTAAATCAGCATATTCGTTGTTGCTGGGTTCAAACTCTTTTTTGCAATTTGGACATGTAATTTTACTCATATAAATACCTCACTTCAATTCTAGCATTATTATAGGAAAGTGGATGTCCAACAAATAGGACGTTAATTAAATTTACTCATTGCACGAGTAAAATCAGTCTTTAAATACTCTAAAATAGCGTCTTTTGCCTTCTTTTGCGATGTATCTATTAAAGGCGCTTCTTCTTTACTAGGTTTACTTAATACAAAATCAATCGTATTAAATTTAGGTTCACCAATACCGATTCTTACTCTTTTAAATTTATCAGTCCCTAAATTATCAATAATGTTTTGTAAGCCTTTATGACCCCCACTAGAGCCGCTATCTCTTAAACGAATTTTACCAACCGGAAGAGCCATATCATCACTAATAACTAGTAAATCATTAATATCAATTTTATAGAAAGTCATAATTTCTCTAACCGCGATTCCACTAAGATTCATAAATGTTTCAGGTTTAAAAAGAATAATATCTCCGCCTTTACCATATAATCCTTGGAATTTATTTTTATCCAATTTAATCTTTAACGTTTCGTTTAATAAATCAAGCGTATCAAAACCCATGTTATGACGCGTATGCTCATACTTACTTCCTGGATTACCTAGACCAACAATTAGTTTCATACCACTTTACTTTCTCTTTCTAAACGATGGATTGTATCCATAATACGTTCAATCCCGTTAATATCATTATACTCGCGCGGAACATCAAAGATGTTACCAACTAAATTAGCCTGCGCTTTTAAAGCAGGGTCTTTTTCTAATGCCGCTTTCATTCCTATCTTCATGACCTTGCGCATAATCCACGATAGTTTATTTGCATCAAAACCACCAATTAATTCATATAAACGAATATGGTAATCATCTAATAGATTAACAGTGATAATCGATCTTCTTCTTTCAGGATCCGGTGGTTGCATACCAACCGCTACTATAAATAAATTTTTATCTTTAATTTTTTTATAAAGTTTAAGAAATTTCGCTACTTTGCGAATCTTATTTCCGTATACGGGTGAGACAAAAATAATCGTATCAAAATCCTTCATATGCTTATATTTCATTTTTTTGTAATTAAAGGATCCACAATTAATTCGACTCGCTAAAGACTCCGCATAATTCTTGCTATGACCAGTCTTAGAAAAATAGTAGATAATCGTTTTCATAACTATCAAAAATAGTATATAGTAATTTTATATGAAAATTAAAGATATCATCTTTGATGCGATTAAAGGGTTTTTTATCGGTACCGCTTTATTAATTCCTGGAGTAAGCGCTGCAACCATTGCTTTAGTCACTAAAGTGTATGATAAATTAATCACAAATATTTCTTCTTTATTAAAAAATTTCTGGCCGTCGCTTAAAGCATTACTTGCAATTGGTGTTGGTGTGCTTATTGCAATTGTTAGCATGTGGATTCCACTAAAACTAGCAACTGAACATATTTTATTTGCGATTGTTTGTTTATTCGCCGGTTCAATGATTGGAAGCGTTCCTGATGTCGCTAATAACATTAAAGATGAGCCAATTAAGAAAAGACATTATCTATATTTATTATTAGCGATATTAGCAGGAATGAGTTTAGGTATTATGTCTTATCACTTAGATGTTAATGTCTCTAGTTTGTTTAATCCGATTAGTTGGCAATTATATCTAGTTATCATTCCAATAGGTTTCTTAGCAAGCGCCGGCGTTGTAGTTCCTGGCATATCAGGTTCTATGCTTTTATTAGTGTTAGGATTCTACACAAATATATTAAGGTTGGTTGATAGTATTAAAGACCAACCAGGACAAGTGATTGGCGTATTAGCATGTATGGCAGTAGGTGTCATTATCGGTATGTTCTTCTTCTCTAAATTAATGAAACAATTATTTAAGAAATATAAGATTGCTACTTATGTGTGGATTATCGGTTTAGTAATTGGATCGATCTTCTCATTGTTCTATAACCACGATATGATGGCGTATTACCAAACCCATGGCATTGTTTGGTGGGAAGGGTTGCTCGGCACCATCTTATTAATCGGTGGATTTGTTGGTAGCTACTATCTTGTTATTTATCAAAGGAAACATAAAAATGAGACTGGACAGGTATCTAAGTAACGCGGGCCTAGCGTCTCGTAGTGAAATCAAACATTTCTTTAAAGATAAGCGCGTATTGGTGAATGATCAATTAGTGAGACAAGGTAAAACCCAAATTGATCCTAATAAAGACATTATTAAAGTTGATAACGAAGTTATTAAATATAAACCTTTCTATTATTTTGTTTTAAATAAACCTAAAGGATATGTATCTGCAAACGAAGATGATAAATATCCAACCATAATGGAATTCTTTAGCGATTTAAATATTAAAGGATTAACGCACGTAGGAAGACTAGATAAAGACACTACTGGAGTGCTATTAATCACTAATGATGGCAAATTAGGGCACTTTTTAATTTCTCCTAAATCTAATGTCAAAAAAATATATTCATTAACCGTTGATAAAGATTTAGATGACTCATTAGTGAAATCGTTCAAAGAAGGAATTATATTAGAAAATAAAGAAAGATGTAGACCCGCTAAATTAACGATTATTAACAAAAGAAAAGCTATGCTTGAATTAACTGAAGGTAAATACCATCAAGTTAAAAGAATGATGAGAAGTGTAGGTTATGAAGTTATTGATTTAAACCGTGATTTATTTGCGTTCTTAACGATTAAAAACCTTAAACCAGGCGAATATTACGAATTAAACGAAGAAGAAATTAATAAACTAAACGAGTATCTTCGCTAATAACTGTTGAATCTCTTTTTTATGTTTACCATAGAAGATAATATGGTGATTACCACACGGATTAGTTAATAAAGAAGAAATATCATCTTTAAATTTAACTTCAATTTGTGTTCTACATCTTTGCGGATTATCCCCATTTTTTATAATTTTACCTTCCGCAACAAAATAATCTTTTAAGTTGCTGGATAATCTAAACATCGTAATATCAGTTGTTTTTAATTTGCCCTTAATCGCTACTCCAATACCAGATTCAAAATGTGTGTCTAGTTTGTAAGAAATAGTCATTTTAGTGGGTATGGTACAATGCGCCAAAATAATCTTTTTATTTTTTACATCAATGTAACTTGGATTAGCTTGAAAGGTATATCCATCTCCTATTAAACTAGCAATTTTCATCGATATCATCGCGGTTACATCGCCTTCACAAGTAGCGATAATTTTTTGATTATTGAACTCCGCTAAGGCTAAACATGCAGTGGATTTTAAAGATGTTAATAAATCAAAACATCTAGTGGTTAGACCAGTTAATTTATGTTTCTTAACTAAAACATTTAAAGCTTGATAAATATAATCTGCTTTTTTTAATTCTTTTTGATTAAACTTATCTTTTATTTTTAATTGATAAGGCAATTTAGCTTTTTTCGCTAAGCTAGCAACTTCATCCATTTTTATATTAATAAAGGTAATACCAAAGAGACTATGCGCTTTCTTTAAATCTGGAATTGAAGAGATTAACCAATCCGATGGTTTACCAATGATTCCAAAACGTTGTTTTTTTAATTCTTGTTTAATCTTATTTATTTGCATAATTTCTTAATCCGACTAACGATATAGTCAACGTCTCCGTGTAATATTTCACCTTTTAAATGTTTAAGATGAAGGTAATGCATGATTTCAAGCGAGGCGGCTAATGAATTATTTTCGCCACTAGTTAACAAAATATAAGGTGCTTTAAACTTTTTAAAACTTTTAAGGAAGTAACCTTCGCTACCACCAGACTCAATATAAATAAGTTTTAAGTCGCAATCGTAGTCACTTAAATCATCCGTATAAATTAACTTACTATCTAATTTTTTATTAATTTTATCTAAGAAAGATTGACTGCTTTTACTTAAATTATGAGCCTCATGAATATTTGATTTGAATTTAGAATACTTAATTTTCATATCAATTCTTATATCTATTATATAAGAAAGTAGAAAAATATATTTGATTTGTGTTATCCTATTAAACGTTAGAAATGATTATTTTTTTATTAAGGAGATTATATGGCTAACAAAAATTATGTTTACAACTTTAAAAACGCCTTTGGTTTAGGGAAAGAATTATTAGGCGGAAAAGGCGCTGGGTTAGCGGAAATGACCCACGTGGGGATTCCGATTCCACAAGGTTTTACTATCACCACCGAAGCTTGCACGCTTTATTACAATTCAAAAAAGAAGATTCCTGAATTCTTAGTAAAGGACATTTTTGAAAACGTTAAGAGATTAGAAAAAGAAACTGGTAAGAAGTTTGGTGGAGACCATAATCCGCTTTTAGTTTCAGTAAGAAGCGGCGCTCGCCAAAGTATGCCAGGTATGATGGATACCATTCTTAACCTCGGCTTAAATGATACTACCGCTTCTGCTTTAGCGCGTGAAACTGGCAACGAAAGATTCGCCTACGACTGCTATCGTAGATTTATTTTAATGTTCACTAATATTGCTAAAGGTCATCCAAGAACCGAAATGGATAAGATGTTAGATGAATTAAAAGAAA
>JAKSUY010000008.1 GCA_024408495.1 Bacilli bacterium | reverse complement strand
ATCCCACCGGGAATCGAACCCGGGATTCAACCTTGAGAGGGTTGCGTCTTGAACCGCTTGACCATGGGACCACGTGAATATTATTTTACGCTGATTGCTTGTTTAATTCTATTATTTATTGTCTCTTTTGAAAGAATGTGCAAAACGTAATATAGATTTGGTGAATTCCTATTACCCGTTAAGGCAATCCGAATTATTTCCGCTACATCACTTACCATTCCTAAATATTTATCTTTGTTTGCTTTATAGGTTTTTCTATCGCTGGCAAAACCGTATTTCTCGCCTAAAGCTTTAACCGTATTAAACCAATCTTGTTCATTAAGTGAATAATCATTGGTGTTCATAAAATCAGTTAATACATTAGCGATTACTTCTTTTTTAATATTTGGATTAAACGGATAACCATTTTTAATTATTTCATTATATTCATCATCATAGAAGAAACGGACAATATTATAAATATCCTTAAATTTAGCATAATCTTTTCTTGGATTTTCTTTATCACGTTCTATGTTCATGATTTTAGTGAAATAGTTAACATCTTTATTAATAAGCGCTAATAATTTAGGATCATATTTCTCGGCATAAGCTAAAGCGCGTTTACTTATTTCATCTGCGGTTAAGTGCGCTAAAAATTCTTTTGAGAAATACGCTAATTTATCTAAATCAAATAAAGCACCATCAAGACTCATCTTATGAATCGAAAATGGGAATTTATCTAAATCAAAACTCTTATTTACAATCATCCATTCTTCAAAATTGGAATTAGCGATGCTCATTAAATAAACAAGAACTGCTTCGGTAGGGTATCCCTCTTCGAAGAAATAAGTAACCGCCGCTTCGGGATCTTTTCTTTTACTTAATTTACGCTTATTGCCATTATCTAATTTATTGATTAAGGGTAAGTGTGCAAACTTAGGAGCCTTCCACTTTAATGCTTTGAACATCTCTAAATGAATTGGAAGAGAAGATATCCATTCTTCACCACGAGTAACGGTTGTGGTTTTCATTAAGTGATCATCCACCACGTGCGCAAAGTGATAAGTTGGTAGTCCATCACTTTTTAAAATAACGACGTCTAATTCATTTTCGCTAATATCAATATCACCACGAATTTCATCGTGAACACGAATTTTATTATTGTGATTGCCGTTGCTACGGAAACGCACAACATAGGGTTTACCCTCTTTAATTAGTTTAATTGCATCTTCTGCGCTTAAATAACGACATTTAGCATAACTACCATAATAGCCAGGAAGTTGTTTAGTTTTTTCCTGAACTTGACGAATTTCGTCTAATTCTTCCGGGCTGCAGAAACAGGGATATGCTAAACCTTGCTTTACTAATTCTTTAATAACGGTTTTATAAATGTTAGCGCGTTTACTTTGTTCATAAGGACCATAACGACCCTGATCGGTGCCATATCCTTCCATCGGTGTAATATTAAAGTTCTTTAATTCTTTAATTAGCGCTTCACCTGCGCCTTTAATTTCGCGCTTCGTATCTGTGTCTTCTAAGCGCACAAAGAAAACGCCTTTGGTGGACTTCGCCAAATAATAGCTCACTAAAGAAGTAAACAAGCTTCCAGTGTGTAAATATCCAGTTGGAGAAGGCGCAAAGCGAGTTATCTCTGCAGACTCAATTAAATTACGAGGCGGGTATTTCGCCTCAAGATCATTGATTGTTTCCTTAATTTCAGGAAACATTAATTCTGCTAATTCAATTTGTTTGTCCATAAAATTTTTAATACTTGAATACTTATTATACTTTATTTATAATAATACGGCACTCATTTGCAGGTGTAGTTCAGTGGTAGAACACTACCTTGCCAAGGTAGTTATGCGGGTCCGATTCCCGTCACCTGCTCCAGTAAAATTATAGCACCCACAAAGGTGCTTTTCTTTTTTACTAAGAAAAAGGAGCTAATAATTTAGCCCCTTTTAATATTATTTTTCTCGGCTTCCTTTCGTTTTAGATAAGTTCTTAAATAGAACCAAACTATGAGAGTTACGAGCCCGGCTAAAAAGATTCCTAACCCCGCCCACATATAGTTTATGTGTGGAAGAGGGTTAATTCCGCTACTAGCATCTATCCCGACAGCTACTAAGAATATAATCACGCCAACGGACATTAAAACAACGCTAGCAATTAATAGAATCTTTCGCATATGCTAAGAATTATCTTCTACGACGATTCTTTCTTTTGGCCTTACGAACAACGCGCTTTGCTTTTTTTACTGGGCGCTTTGCTTTTTTCTTTACTGAACGCTTTACCTTTTTCACTGGGCGTTTAGTTTTTTTAACCTTACGCTTAATGGTACGCTTTGCTTTTTTAGCTTTTTTGCGTCTCTTGGTTGGAACTGGATGTGAATTCTTCACTTCAATTCTGCCTTTGGAATTGTGAACAACTAGTTCACTACCATGACGACGAGAAATAGCACGCGCTTTTTTCACGGCTGTAGATTTCTTACGCGTATGGTAAGTACGATGACCAGCACCGTTGATTTTTACATCCCATCCACCTTTTTTGTTAGGGACGACATGGTGTTCTTTTCTTGCCATATTTTTTCTCCTGTTAAATTTATTATACATAATAAAAATTAAATTATAAGAAAGAATTGTAAAAAAATTTTAATATTTTAACCGATACTTTTATCCATATCGAGTTTAATTAACTGATTTAGTTCAACTGCATATTCCATCGGAAGTTCACGTGAAAACGGAGCAATAAATCCCATAATGATTAATTGAGTCGCATCCTTTTTGCTCATCCCTTTACTCATTAGATAGAAGAGCTGATCTTCGTTAATCTTGCTAACTGTAGCTTCGTGTTCAATAAAACTCGTATGGTTAATCACTTCGTTATTTGGAATCGTATCAGATTTAGAAATGTCATCAAGAATTAATGTATCGCATTCAACATGGCTTGAAGAATTACTCGCTAATTTACTGTGACGAACGGTTCCTCGATAATTAGCCACTCCTCCATCATGTACTACTGATTTAGAAATAATAGTTGAATGAGTGTTAGGCGCTAGGTGAATCATGCGTGCACCAGCATCTTGGTGTTGACCTTTACTAGCAACCGCAATCGAAATACAAGTTCCTTTGGCGCCGTTACCTTTTAATAAACATGCTGGATATTTCATGTTAACGAGCGAACCAATATTGCCATCAATCCATTCCATGCTTCCGTTTTCAAAAACACTAGCGCGTTTAGTAACTAGGTTAACGATATTAGTGGACCAATTTTGTACGGTTGAATAACGGCACTTTGCGTTTTTCAAGACTACAATTTCTACTACCGCTGCGTGCAAAGAATCTTTTGAGTATATTGGAGCGGTACATCCTTCAATATAATGAACATCTGCACCTTCATCAACAATAATTAAAGTTCTTTCAAATTGACCAGATTTTTCGTTATTAATTCTAAAATAGGATTGAAGTGGCTTTTCTAATTTCACACCTTTAGGAACATAAATAAATGAACCGCCTGACCACACCGCACCGTTAAGCGCAGCGAATTTATTATCAGTATAAGGCACAACGGTATTAAAATATTTCTTCATTATTTCTGGACACATTTGTAATGCTTGATCGGTTGATAAAAAGATTACGCCTTTATCTTCAACTTCTTTAAGCATATTGTGGTAAACCGCTTCGCTATCATATTGAGTGGTAACACCTGCTAAATATTTCTGTTCCGCTTCTGGAATACCAATCTTCTTAAACGTATCGCGAATGGTTTGTGGAACATCTTCCCATTTACGTTCGACCTTTTCGCTAGGGCGAATAAAATAAGTATAAGAGTTGAAATCTAAATTGGATAAATCAGGACCAAAACTAGGCATAGGTAAACGTTTAAATGCTTCATAGGACTTTAAACGAAAATCTAACATCCATTTCGGTTCATGCTTAAGACGAGAAATCTCCCGGATAATATTTTCATTTAATCCTTTAGGTGTTTTTAAAACTGCGGTATCTTTATCCTTAAAACCATATTTATAATTATCAAGATTTAAATTCATCAGATTATTTTTAAATTCTTCTTTTCCTAGTTTTGTATACTTTTTTACAAATTTTCCTTTTTTATCAGTGTAAGCATCACGATTATATTTAAATTTTTCCATTAAGGATAGTTTGAGTTTTTCATATTCTTTCGCCACTTCAGGATGTTTAATTAAATATTGTTTAAAATATAATTCATCATGATCATTCTCTTTTCGAATATGAATATGAAAAGCTTTTTCTTTTAAGCCTTTTGTAGAATATCCTTTATTAAAAATAAGTCTATCTTTTTCTAAATGCATCAAAATATAATTATTGGCTTTTAAAATGTCTGTTACTTTACTAAAGTCATCAGTGTTTTTTAGTTCAACAATAATGTCTATTGTAGGTTTAGAAACAATATTATTAATAGCCGTGCTTCCAATATGCTCAATTCTAACTAAAGACAAAGAAGAAAGAAGTTTCTCTAATATTTCTTTTTCTTCAAGAAAATATTCTTTCCATTGATTTTTATGTTTAACTAAAACAATGGGAAATAGTTTCCATAGTTCCTCTAATGATAATTTTGTTAAATCCTTATTTTCCTTTACCATCAATAATATCCTTAATTGCATTACAACCGATAGTCGCACATTTAATTCTCGCGGCTTGTTTGCTGGTATTAATAAAGGCGATTGCTTCACCTAATATTTCTTCATCAAACTTTTCTTCATGAATCATTTTTAAATATTGTTCAATGATGTAACGCGCTTCCTTCTCGGTCTTATCAATCACTAGTTCGCACATAATATCCGTACTAGCGGTCGAAATTGTACACGCTATACCATTCCACAAGCAATCCTTAACTTTTCCTTTTTCTAATTTTAAATAAACGTTAATGTCATCGATACAATTTTCACTTTTTGAGTGAATTGAAACATATCCTTTCTTAGGAGTCTTTTTGTGTTGTGGATTTTGATAATGATCCATGATGATTTGACGCATCATTTCATTGTTAAGCGAAATAGGCATTGAGATAATCTCCTTCTTTTAAAGCTTTAATTAATTCATCGATATCTTCTTTGCTGGTATATAAATATAAAGATATGCGAACTGTAGCTGGAGTATTTAAGAAACCATTTAAAATCTTTGCGCAGTGTTGCCCGCTTCTTACCGCAATTCCACGACTATTTAAGAACGTCGCTTCATCTTGTGCAAAAACATTCTTTTTATTAATCGTAACAATTCCTGATTCAGCGTGTTCATTATAAATAATGACATCCTTATTTTTCTTTAATTCTTTAATTAAATAGTCTCGCAATTCTTTTTCGTGTTTTTCGATATTATTCATCCCAATCTTAGTTAAATATTTAATAGCAGCCTTAAGTCCATAGACGCCTGCTAGATTGAGTGTCCCAGCCTCAAATCGTGCTGGTGGGTCAAAGTAAGTAACCTTTCCATCAGTGTAAAAATCTACGTTCATTCCTCCGCCGGTTAAAGTAGGGTCAGTTTTCTTTAATAATTCATATTTACCATATAAAACGCCAATGCCGGTTGGCCCGCACATCTTATGTGCGCTAAAGGAAAGGAAATCAACGTCTAAATCTTTTACATCAGTTAAACGATGTGGGACTGATTGAGCACCGTCCACCACCACAATAATCTTTTTTTGATGTGCTAATTTAGTCATTTCTTTAATTGGCGCTAAATATCCTAATACATTAGTGATTTGAGCGACGGCAATAATCTTAGTTTTATTAGTAATCGATTTCTTCACGTTATCTAAAGTTAGTCTTCCTTCTTTAGTTAATGGGATGAATTTAATTTTCACACCAACAGTCTGTTGCACTTTAAACCAAGGCAAAATATTAGAAGCATGCTCTGATTCAGTTAAAAGAATTTCATCACCTTTCTTTAGATGTTTCATCGCATAACCATAAGCTACTAAATTAATTGACATAGATGCACCTGAAGTAAAAACAATTTCTTCTTTTTTAGCGTTAAGAAATTCAGCAACTACTTTGCGGGTATCATCAAGTTCTTGGTCTATATGAAAACAAAGATCGTAGTCACCGCGATGTGAATTACTCGTTTCATTTACATAATAATTATTAATCGCATCAATCACTGCTTTAGGTTTAAAAGTAGTAGAAGCGTTATCAAGAAAAACAAGTGGATGATTTTGCATCTTCTTTTTTAGCATTGGAAAATCTTTACGAATCTCTTTTATGTTATACATGACATTTCTCCATAATCATTTTGTTAATCTTGTTTTGAATATTAGCATCAAAGTTTTTAGCGATTGGTTTTAAGTAACCACTCACGATTAAAGCTTTAGCCTCTTCTTCAGTCAATCCGCGCGATTTTAAGTAGAAAAGATGTTCATCATTTAATCGACCGACAACTGCAGCGTGGCTTGCTATAACATCATTTTCGTCAATCCGTAAAATTGGATTCGCTTTCCCGCTTGCATCTTTATCAAAAACGATAATCTTCGCATTTTGATTAGTGTTACTTTTCTTAGCTTTTTTTTGAATATGATTAGTACCTGAAAATACTAGACGCGATGCATTAAGTGCAACCCCATAATTATTCATATCCGCTTTTGTATTACCCTTATTATGAATAAAGGAAATATCAAATTCTTTCTTGTCTTTTTTTGTCGCGAGTGACGCTAAATCCCAAGTCGCATCCGCGCCTTCTTCTTTTAATAAAATTTTTGCATTCATTTTCGCTTCGCCGTTTGAAAAATCCGCTACAATCGCTTTTAATTTGGCCTTCTTCTTAAGCTCACCGTTAATTACGATATTTTTAACTGGCGAGAAAAAAACGAACTTTAAAATAAGTGAAGCGTTTTCGCTAACAGAAAAATTAATGGAAGAATTATCTTTCACTAAGATTTCCTTATTTTCGTTAGGCTTCACTTTAATATTCATTATTTTTTCAAGGCAACTTTGGTTGCGCAGGTTCCTATTGAATGAATTTCCTTTTTATTAATTTCAATTTTTAATTCATTCTTAATCCATTCATATCCTTCTTTATCAATACGTTTAATTAAATCGGGTTTGCCATCAAGAACAATCTTCCCATTTACCATCACTACCGCTCGATTAGGCTTAATTAGATTAAATAATCTAGCGTAATGAGAAATCACTAATAAGCTAGTGCCTTCTTTATGTTTCTTGTTAATCATTTTCGCAACCTGATTAATTCCATCTACATCTAAACCTGAATCAATTTCATCAAGCATTGCAAGTTTTGGATTAAGCAGTAACATTTGTAAGATTTCGTTACGTTTCTTTTCTCCACCCGAAAAGCCTTCATTTAAATTACGATTCGCGAATTCAAACGGCATTTCCATATCTTGATAAGCTTTCTCTAATTCCTTGTAGAAAGTAAAAAGTGACATCGGTTTATCTCTTCTTACATTCATAATGTTTTTTAGGAAATCGCTATTATTAACGCCAGGTACTTCGCTTGGATTTTGTAAACCTAAAAAAATACCTAATTTACTTCTTTCATCGACACTAAGTTTCTTAATATCTTTATTATTAAAGGTAATGCTACCTTGAGTAATTTGATATTTAGGATGACCCATAATCGACATAAATAATGTTGATTTACCATGTCCATTCGGTCCTAGAAGGGCGATATTATCGCCTTTGTTAATAGTGAGGTTGACTCCGTTTAAGATCTTTTTGTTATCAACGGTTACATAAAGATTTTTAATTACTAACTTTTTCATAATCACTTTTTATTTTAATAGGACAAAAGAAAATGTCTAATTATATGATAATTATTTTTAAAGCCCTGAAAATCTCTCAACTTTAAATACTTACGACATAATGATAAATAATTTGCTAAAATAATAGTAATTATTTTATGTCATATAAAGTCTTATATCGTAAATATCGCCCTAAAGCATTTAATGAAGTCGCAGGGCAAAAAGCCATTGTCCAAACTTTAAGCAACGCTTTAAAAACGGGGAAAATCTCTCATGCTTATTTATTCACGGGTCCTAGAGGAACTGGTAAAACTACAACTGCAAAACTATTTGCAAAAGCGATTAACTGCGAAAAAGGTAATGGTGAGATTTGTAATGAATGTGATAATTGCTTAAGCGCAAATAAGAACGCTCATCCAGATATTATTGAAATCGATGCTGCTAGTAATAACGGCGTGGAAGAAGTACGTTCATTAATTGAAAAATGCAAATTCGCACCTATTAAAGGAAAATACAAAGTTTATATTATTGATGAAGTTCATATGATGACTTCTGGTGCATTTAACGCTCTTCTTAAAACATTAGAAGAACCGCCCGCGCACGTGATTTTTATTTTAGCAACTACCGAACCGCATAAAGTATTACCAACTATTCTTTCACGTTGCCAACGTTATGACTTTGCGAAAATTGAAGATCATGCAATCACTGAATATTTAATGGGAATCTTAGATAAAGAGGGTGTAACTTATGATGCGAAAGCATTAACCCCAATTGTAAGTATTGCTGATGGCGGAATGCGTGATGCATTAATGATGCTTGATCAAGCTTTATCTTATTCAAATAAGAAATTAGTAGAAAAAGATGTTTTAGATTTATTTGGAATCGCTTCACTTGAAGAGAAAGTCGATTTATTAGTAGATATCGCTAAAAAGAATACAAACGGAGTGTTAACTAGAAGCAATCATTTCTTAGAAGCTGGGGTTGATATTAAACGTTTAACCGTATCTTTACTTGATATCTTAAAAGATTTACTTATTTATCACACCACTAAAGAAGTAGACTTAATGTTCACATTAAAAGAAACTGAATTAAAAAAATTAGAAGGTTTATTTTCTCCTCGTCAATTAAACGAGATGATTACTATTCTTATTAAAGCCGAAGCCGACTTTAAAGTTGTTTCTAATCCAAGGAGCTTATTCGAAATTACTTTACTTAAATTAATTACTTTAGAGCCGACAGAAGATGAAAAATTATCGCATGTAACGCCTGCTACTATTTTTACTGATGTTAAAAAAGACCCAGTTAAGGCAAAAGAAAAATACGAAGACATTAAGGTCAGTTTAAAAGAAGATAAGCAATTAGATATTGAAGGGGACACTAATAAACTCGATGATGATACGATTATTAAATTAATGGTTAGCGGTAATAAAGAAGAAAGAATGGATTTATTAAATCGTTGGAATATGCATTTATCACCATTAGTAAGTGATCCAAAGATTGGTAAATACGCTACTTTATTATTAGACGCAACGCCATATGTCATTTGTAAGCATGTTTTGTTACTCAATTTTGATTTTGAACGTTTAGCTTACAAAGTAAATATTAAAACTAATCAAGCTAATATTGCTTCAATTGTTGAAGCAATCGTAAAGCGGAAAGTCTTTGTCTACGCGCTTAGTCGTGGAGAAGAAGTACGCTTAAGAAAATTATTTTTAAATCTTCGCCAGGTAAATAAATTGCCACCTAAAGAAGAAGTAATTATAAAGGAGAATTAATTTATGAACATGCAAGCAATGTTAATGCAAGCGCAAAAAATTCAGCGCGAACTTCAAAAAGCTAAAGCAGAATTAGCGAGTAAAGAATTCGTTATTGAAAAAGGCGGCGCGGTTAAAGTTACTGTTTTAGGTAACAAATCAATCAAATCAGTAAACATTGATGATAACGCCCTAAAAGAAGATAAAGAAATGGTTCAGGATATGATCGTGTTAGCAATTAATGAAGCCCACGAACAAATCAAAGCTGCTGAAGAAGAGATTAATCTTAGATTAACTGGAAGAAAAGAAGGAATCGGAATGTAATGAAAGATCTCAAGTCCATTAATCGTTTAATTGACTCATATGCTCGTCTTCCTAGCGTTGGAAGAAAAAGCGCAGAAAGAATGGCGTATGCAACTTTAAACATGGATGAAGAGACGATTAAAGAATTTTCTGATGCCTTACTTGATGTTAAAAAGAAAATAAAACAATGCCCACAATGTGGCTTATATATGGAAGACGATGGGTGCGAAATTTGTAAAGACACCACTCGTGATCATTCAACGATAATTGTTTTATCTTATGCAAAAGACGCTTATAACTTTGAAAAATTAAATTCATACCATGGTGTTTATCACGTTCTTAATGGTGTGATTAGTGCAATTAAAGGTGTAGGCGTTGAAGATTTAAATATTGCTTCTTTAATTAAACGCGTGAGCGAAGAAGGAATTAAAGAAGTAATTATTGCAACTGATCCAACGATTGAAGGTGAAACTACCGCATTATATATCGCTAAATTATTAGAAGAGAAAAATGTAACTGTTACTAGGCTCGCTTATGGTTTACCTATGGGCGGTCATATCGATTACGCTGATTCAATGACCATTATGAAAGCATTAGAAGGAAGGAAAAAGATTTAATATGTTTATTACTTTTGAAGGCGGAGAAGGAAGCGGGAAGACCACTGCCATTAAAGCCGTTACTAAATTACTACAAAAAGATGGATACAAAGTGGTTTTAACACGTGAACCTGGCGGACCAAGAATTAGCGAAGACATCCGTAATGTTATTTTAGACAAAGCAAATACCAAGATGGATAAACGGACGGAAGCTTTATTGTTCGCTGCTAGTCGCAGACAACACTTAGTTGAAACCGTTTGGCCAAATTTAAAGAAGGGCAACATTGTTATTTGTGATCGCTATTTAGATTCCTCCCTTGCTTACCAAGGAGGAGCGGGAAAACTTGGCATTGATAACGTTTTAAAAGTTAATTTGTTCGCCACCGAAGGGACTTGGCCTGACATAACTTTCTTATTTGATATTAGTCCTAAATTAGGATTAAAACGAATTAATAAAAATAAAGGACGTGAAGTTAATCGTTTGGATTTAGAACGTCTATCATATCATAACGAAGTAAGAAAGAATTTTTTAGCTTTAGCAAAGCGTTATCCTAAAAGAATAGTTGTTATTGATGCAAGCAAATCTCCCGAAGAAGTTGTTAAAAATGTGTATCGCGTTATTAAAAAGCGCTTAAAGAAATAATGCAAATCAAAGAATATTTAAAAACTAAGCAGCCCTTACTTTACCAAACGTTTTTAAACGCTCTTAAAAACAACGAATTATCTCATGCATATTTAATAGTTGGAGAAACTGGAACCCCATTAAAAGAAACTGCACTATATTTAGCAAAGTCTCTTCTATGCGACAATCCTAACCCGTTAGCGTGTGAGAATTGCATTACTTGTATGCGTGTAGAAAACAATCAATACGCAGATTTAATTGTAGAAGATGCAGAAGAAGGGCAAATAAAGAGAGAAGATATTGACCGGATTATTTCAACTTTTTCTAAAACCGCAGTTGAAAACAAAGGCAAGGTTATTTATATCATCCATTTAATTGAAACATTGCTACCAACTTCAATTAATGCTTTATTAAAATTTCTTGAAGAACCTGGTAAAGATACCTATGCGATTTTAACCACGCAAAACGAATCAAGAGTATTACCAACAATTGTTTCTAGAAGCCAGAAATTAGTCCTCCGGCTTACGCCACGCGAAGATGTAATTAAAGAATGCGCAAATTTAAATCTACCCAGTGATGATGTAGAACTGCTTTCTTATTTCTATAATGATGCTAATAAAATTAAAGATGTGATTAGCGATGAAGAATATGCAACCACTAAAGAATGTCTGAATGCATACGTTAGTAACATTAATAACAAAAAAGATTTACTTTACATTGCTGAAAGCCAAGTAATTAAAAATATTACTACTAAGCAACAAGCCCGGGTTTTCCTTGATATGCTCACTAGCGTGCTTGAGGATGTGATAAGAAAAAAGAACGGGGAAAAGATATTCTTAACTAGTTATGATAAAATTATTAATGAATTAGCGATGGCAATGCCACACGTTGAATCTAGTTTATTAGAATTAATTACATTAAGACGCAAAATCGATTCTAACGTTAGTATCCCTAGCATATTCGAACATTTATCGATTTATCTCACCAAGGAGTAATATGGTTAAAAAGTATCTTGTTCAAGTTAAATATTCGCGGTTAAGTAAACCCACCCTTTTCGCTACTGATATTGATAACTTAAAAATTGGTGATCAGGTTTTAATTAACACCGAACGTGGAGAAGAAATGGGCATAGTCGCAAGTGAACCTTCTAATATAGAATCCTTCACTAGCAAAATTGATGTTTCAACAATTATCGGTCGTCCAACTTCGACTGAAGTTCATATTTATAATGATAATCTTAAGCGCGCAAAAGATGCGCTAAAAATCGCCCAAGAAGAATCTGATCAATTAAAACTTGGAATGAGTTTCTTAGGTGCTGAATATGTTTTAGATGCCAGTAAATTAACTTTAATTTACACCGCAGATGGCCGGGTAGATTTCCGCGAATTGTTAAAAATATTAGCAGGAAGATTACATACAAGAATCGAGTTCCACCAAATTGGTGCACGAGATAAAGCAAGAGCTACCGGAGGCGTAGGTCCTTGTGGACGTGAATTATGCTGTTTATCTTTCTTAAAGAATTTTGACGGCATTTCAATTAATCGTGCCAAGAATCAACAACTTTCACTTAACAATGCCAAACTTTCTGGTTCGTGTGGCAAATTAATGTGCTGTTTATTATTCGAAGACGAAACTTATACACGCGAAGCAAAGGATTATCCCCCAATCGGCTCTACTATTAAGAAAGATAAAGTAACCTATAAAGTATTAGGATTTAATATTGTAAGTAAAACTGTTAAATGCGAAGGACCGGAGGGTATCGCCTTTATCAAATTAAGCGACATCAAAAAGTAATGATTCGTAATTCCAATTTCTCAAGTAAGAAACCGATCCTATATTTAGTTGCAACCCCAATCGGCAACTTAAAAGAACTTTCAACTCGTACACTTGATATATTAAAGGAAGTTGATTACATCTTTTGTGAAGACACTCGTGTTTCTTCTAAATTAGTTAATCTATGCGGAGTCAAGAAGCGCTTTATTTCCTGTCACGAACATAATGAAGCAATGGCAACTAAAGAAGCAATCCGTTTATTAAAAGAAGGCTACAAAGTAGCTTATATGTCTGATGCAGGTATGCCCTGTATTTCTGATCCAGGATATATTCTCGTGAGAGAATGCTTAATAAATGATATTAACGTTTCACCAATTAGTGGCCCAAATGCTGCGTTAAACGCTTTAATTGCGAGTGGACTACCAACCGACCATTTCTACTTCCATGGCTTCTTAAACGCAAAAGACAGCGTTAAAAAAGAAGAGTTAAGAAAACTATATAAACGTCAGGAAACATTAATTTTCTATGAAGCGCCTCATCGTATCGACAAAACTTTAAAGTGCATGCATGAGGTTCTCGGCAGTCGTAAAGCATGCATTGCACGTGAAATCAGTAAGCTTCACGAAGAATTTATTAGAGGCAATCTAGAAGAATTCTTAACTCTTGATAAAGAAACATTAAAAGGTGAAATGGTTATTGTTGTTGAAGGCAATAACGAAGAAATAACGAAGATGCCTGAAGAAAAAGAAATTGTTAATTTAATTCGTAATTTCACTAATATGGGCATGTCTACCAAAGATGCAATAAAAAAGGCAAGCGATTTACTCAACTTGCCTAAGAATAAAGTTTATTCAATCTATCACGGTAATTAACGCGTACCTACGTAATCGGTAACTGGTAACGCGAATGCAATGCCTTGACCTGGACTATCTAATCCAGCCGCTTCATTAACTGCTAATAGAACTTTGTCAGTAATATCACTTTTAACAACCATCATAACAATTTCTTTTTCAGGTGTAACCGAAATTCCATAGAACTTCTTAAATTGGTCACTACCAGTCCCACGAGCGTGCAGTACAGTACCTCCAGTAACACCAACCTTACGAGCGGCCACCATTACTAAATCAGTGAATCCACGATTAACGATACAAAAAACCGCATCGGCTAGTGCCTTTTGCTTTTGTGGCTTTGTAGTCTTAGCTGCTTTCTTTTTATTTGTTGCCATTTTTTGATGCTCCTCCAAAATCTGCTAAATATTTATAAGCGAGAATGCCCGCCATTGATTTGATATCAAAAACTAACATAGCGCCAACGCTATCTTTGCTAATATCAAAACGCATTTGTAGTACGGATTTAATTTCTTTTATTTTCTTTTCATTCATGATAGCGATAATTGCTTCAATACGTTGTTCTTCACCGCCTAAGATATCAGCAACATATTTTTGCCTAGCGCCTTCGGCATAAAGAAGTAAACTCATAGCAACACCATGGTCAAATAATAAATTATTAATTGCAACGCCATGACCTTTTTTAACTAAAATAATACCCATTTTTAAATGATCAACGCGTTTAGGATCAAACTTTTTCTTCGATTGTTGCGGCATGATTTTTCTTAAGCTGAGAAAATTTCTTAATTTAAATTTCGACATAATTATGCTCCAAAGTGAATAATCTGATTATCGTCTTTCTCAGCGACAAGTTTACGGGCAAGACGAAGGTTGTATTGTTTTTCAAGTGTTGCGTTAAGACCAAGTATTTGAATAACAATTAGGGGCATCATTGCAACCATTGCAACTGTGCCAAATGCACGTGTTAAAACAAAATTACCGAGTTCTTGCAATTGTTCAGGAGTAGGTGCATCCCAACCACCTGGATGAGCACTCATGTAATATTGACGTGCAACACCTAAAGTGAAAGGAAGGATAAACGCACTAGTCATTGGACCGCTAGCGACACCACCTGAATCAAACGCGATGCCAACATAAATATCTGGAACTGCAAAAGTTAATCCTAAAGCTAAGATATAGCCTGGGACTACATAATAGAAAATCGAAAAATTATAAACAATACGAATGACCGCTAGCATAACACCTAACGCGATACCAACCGATAAAGCTATTAGCATCGTTGACTTTTTAATCGCGCCATCACTTACTTGTTCAACTTGTTTAACCAATACTTGAACAGCAGGTTCACAAAGTACAACCACAAAGCCAATTACTGCTGCAATTAAAAGTAGCATCCAAATTTCTTTGTTTGCTAATGATATACCAACAAAGTCAGCGATTGGTGTAAAGGCACCTTCTACACCAGTTAGGAATAAAACTAGACCAACATATGTATAGACTAAACCAACAATAATTTTAAGAATTTGTTTCTTCGGTAAATGAACAAATACTGCGTTATATATAAAGAAGAATAGAATAATTGGCGCCATTGCTATAGATACATTAATGCATTGATCTTTTAGCGCATTAAACAAGGCTTGACCAACTGGGAGCACTGTATTTGTTGGTTTTACATTCATTTGTAGTTTTCCCATAAATAGGCCAAAAATTAGCACAACAAGTAATGGACCAATAGAGCAAAAAGCAGTCAAGCCAAATGAGTCAGCGTTACTTGATTTACCAGCACGAGAAGTAGCAATACCAACACCTAACGCAAGAATAAATGGAACTGTGACCGGACCAGTAGTAACGCCACCGCTATCAAAAGTCAAAGGTACAAATGTCTCATCGACTAAAATTGCTAGAGCAAAAATTAATGCATAGAACGCGAGCAACCAAACCTTCAAACTCTTTTGCCATAAAATTCTGATAACGCCGACTACAAGGAAGATACCAACTCCGACTCCTACCAATGCAATAAATAAATAATTTTGAATTGGTAAGCGTGACGCTAAAACCGATAAATCAGGTTCAGCAATGGTGACAAATATTCCTAATAGGAAGACGATTAAAATTAAAGCAATAAAGTTCTTTTGCTTGGTCATATTTGCGCCAACGATTTCACCGATTTTACTCATCGCGTTTTCGGTACCAATTGAGAAAAGCGCAACGCCAAAGAAAAGAAGCAATGAACCAAATAAAAACATTAGATTCATATTATCGTTAAATGGTGCTACACCGCATAAATTCAAAATAAGGACAATAAGGATTACAGGCGCGGTAGACAATAAAGCATCAAGAAGAATCTTTCCCCATTTTTTCATAGTATGTTTATTTTAAAGTATTATTGCTATGCTTGCATTAATTTTTTTCTATTTCTTAGGAAATAAAGTTTGAAATTCTTTAGGAATTGGGGAGTTAAATCTCATTACCTTATTATTATAAGGATGCCTGAACTCTAATAAATATGCGTGTAATCCCAAACGATGAATAGGATTAGATGGTTCACCATATTTATCATCACCAATCACATAGTGATTAATATGCCCTAATTGAACACGAATCTGATTTTGTCGACCGGTGTCGATTGTAATATTTAACAAGCTATAATCATTATTTTCGTTAATTACTTTATAGTGGGTAACTGCTCGTTTTCCATTTACTTTGTCATCAGTAACATATACAAGATTGATTTTACTTTTCTTTAAATAATTCACGAGCGTTCCTTCGTGATCACGCATTCTCCCTTCTACTATCGCATAGTATCCGCGCTTACTCACTAACTTTTGCCAAGATAGCTGAAGTGCATCTTTTAAACGAGCATCTTTAGCAAACACTAAAACTCCTGATGTATCTTCATCAAGGCGATGGACAACATAGATTCGTTCATGCTTGTCACGGAGTGAAACATAATCGCTGACAAAGCGATAAGCGGTGCGACGATTTTCTTTATCAGTTGCAACCGTTAATAATCCACTAGGTTTATCGACTACAATAAAATCTTTGTCTTCATAAAGAATGTTAAAAGGAAGTTTGTTGCTTCGTGTATCTTTAAAAGAAGTTTTAACAATCTTTACAATATCTTCTTTGCTTAATAGATAATCAAAACGAGTAATAGCAACCCCGTTTACTAACACTTGATGATGTTCGAGCATCGATTTAATTTTGCCACGAGGAATCACTTGGATATGGGTATAAAGAAAATTTAGTAATCGGTCTTCACTGGCAATTTTAAAATTAAAAAGCACCGGTGAAGAGCGATGATGGTGTTCAAATCTTCTTTTGTTTTTATTCATAATTATTCAATTTGTCCATTCGCAACTATAGTAATTTGGCTATTCACGTAATCTCCAGGAATGCTAAGAATATCAGTATCTTCATTGTATTGTGCATCGCTTAATAAAAATGTGATATCTCCAGTAGTTGCAGTACTTACATTAATAACGCCATCTAGTATATAAAGCGAAAAGCCTTCATTGGGTATTAACTTAATTTCATAAGTTTTACCAAACACCGCTTTGTCTTTTATTTTTTCATAACGACAATTTTGGCACGTTACAATTACATCGAATGTTATTTCTTTAATACAAGAGGCGCTAAAAGGAATAGTTAGCAAAAGGATAAATGGCATTAATAATTTTTTCATACCTTATATATTTTATCTATTTTTCTTGTGATAGTCTTTAAAAGCTCTTTTAATCTTTTGGTATTTACCGGCAGGACACGAATCACAACCCTTACGATGTTTAATAAAACGCGGATAAATAAATGCAAAGAAAATGATTGATAACATAAATAGTGAAACGATTACAATAATTACAATATCAGCAACACTCATAACATCATCCCCCATACGCCAATTAGCGATGCAATTATCCATGCCACTAATAATTCCATAACCATAATTAAAATTACCTTCTTAACTGATTTAAGTTCAGCATGCATCGTGGAAATAGTTGCAATACAAGGGATTGAGAATAAATTAAACGTTGCATAAGCAAAAGCGGTTAAAGGCGTAAAACTATTAAATAGGCTAGCTCCACCTGATGCCTCAATAACCCGAATCGAAGAAACAACCTGTTCTTTAGCGATTAGACCTTGGATTGCAGATACACTTGCCGCCCAATTCCACTGGCAACCCAACATCGGATAAAAGAACCAGGCGAAAGCGTTACCGATGCCTGCTAACATTGAATCATCAATTTGATAAATAACGCCATCGATGTACTGGAAGTTCCATGTGAATG
This sequence comes from Bacilli bacterium, assembly GCA_024408495.1. Lineage (GTDB taxonomy): Bacteria > Bacillota_I > Bacilli_A > RFN20 > CAG-826 > UB1719. The sequence goes on along the minus strand of JAKSUY010000008.1, from coordinate 21,623 downwards.
ATGCGAGCACGCAAACAATGACTGAGAAAAATACTACAATTGTGCCTGCACGTTTGATAAATTCCCAAGTTTTATCTCCAACATCACGCACAACATATTTAAAACTCGGAACTTTATAACTTGGAAGTTCGCTAATGAAAGTTGAATGCTCTTTTTGTTTAAAAGTTTTTTTAATGATTAATGCCGCTACAAATATAATAACGATTGCCATTAGATAAAAAAGCAAAGCAAGAGCGAAACCCCAAGTTGGGAAAAAGGTTGCACACACTAATGAAATAATCGGCAACTTAGCGCTGCAAGGAATGAAAGGCACAAGTGCAATAGTCGCTTTTTTTTCATTTTCATCTTCGATAATTCGTGTACTCATCACACCAGGGACACTACATCCAGCCCCCACAATAAACGGAATTAATGATTTGCCAGATAAGCCGATTTTATGGAATACACGATCAAGGAAAAAAGCAATACGAGACATATAGCCAGTTGTTTCAAGAATACTAAGGCAGATGAATAACACGATCAATTGCGGAACAAACGAAATTACTGCACTAGCTCCCGCAATGACTCCATCGGTAAGTAAATGAACCGCCCAAGGAGAAGCGTTAAGCCCGTATAACCAATTAGCTAATAGCGGTCCTAGTCCGGTTGCCCCTTGATCAAAAACAATCGGACGAGTGCCGATGTAAATGGTTAAATGTTCAGCGCCATTAAAAGCAGCATCGATTAAACTAGAAGTCAATCCCCCTACAAGCGAAATCGACACAAAGTAAACGATTGCCATAATTAAAATAAAAATCGGAATTGCTAAAAATTTATTTAAGAAAATACGATCAACTTTATCGGTTCTTGTTTCTTGGCGTTTCTGATAGTGCACACATTTTCTTCTTACGCGAACGATATAGTCATAACGAAGAGATGCAACTAATTGTTCTCCATCCATTTCGTAAGTTTGTTCAAGCGCAAGATGTGCTGCTTTTAATTTCTCATCCATTAAAATACGATAATCGCGGTCTTCTTCCAAAATCTTTACTGCGCCAAAGCGTTTATGCAGTTTACCATTCCCTGTAGGTTGTATATATTTATATTCATTTGCGACTTGTTGGATAAAATCTTCTACATCATCTGGATAAATTGGTTTGTGTTTATTCCTTTTGTATCTCCTTTTAAAAATTCTATCCTTAAGACGATTAATTCCCGCACCAGTCTTAGCGGATATCGGGATAATGGTCGCGCCTAGTTCTTCTTCAAGTTTTTTAACATTAATCGTAATGCCTTTATGTTGGAGAAGATCGTACATATTAAGAGCAATTACAACATCAACATCTAATTCAAGCAATTGAGTGGTCAAATACAAACTTCTTTCTAATTGAGTTGCATCAACAATATTAATAATCAAATCAATTTTCTCATCTAAAACAAAACGACGAGATATTTCTTCTTCACTTGTATAAGGAGATAAAGAATACACACCAGGTAAATCAACAATGGTTGAATTATATTTTTTTATATAACCTTCAACGCGGTCAATAGTTACACCTGGCCAATTACCAACTTTTTGATTAGAACCTGTAAGCGCATTAAAAAGAGAAGTCTTACCTGAATTTTGATTCCCGAACAACGCTAATTTCATAAGACGCGAATATCGATTCCCTCCATGTCAGACTTACGTATACATAATTCATAGCCACGTAACCGAATATCAATCGGGTCACCTAAAGGAGCGATTTTTTTAATTTCGATAATAACGCCTTTTGTAATACCCATATCTAACAAGCGCCGACGAAGAGCCGCGTTATCATTATGAAAATTAAGGACAATACATTTTTGTCCACGACGCAAATCGCTGAGATGACCTTCTTCACCGCTATGTAAAAGAACGCGCTTAGTTTTTTTCATAAAAGTTAACTTAGGTTAACAATTATATTTTAATCATCGCCGATTGATAGTCAACTTAAATTGTAATTATTCAATTAACAATGTATTATGAAGAGGATGGCAAAACTAAGTCGCTCATTAGAAGATTATTTAGAAGCAATTTTCGTTTTAGAGATAAAAGGAGGCCGCATCCACTCTAACGCAATCGCTAAACATTTAGGCGTAAGTAAGCCTGCGGTAACGCGTGCTTTAAAGCGCTTAGCTAATTTAGGATATATCACGAAATCGACTTATTCCGACGCAACTTTTACACCAAAAGGTCGGATTTTTGCAAAGAACATTTATCACCGACATATGACAATCAAAAAGTTTTTAATTTCTATAGGTGTTAATGAAAAGATTGCTGAAATCGATTGTTGCAAAATCGAACATGTCATTAGTGATGAAACCTTAAAGGCAATAAGTAAATTAACTAAAAATTAAAGCAAAATATTTTTGCGTTTATTAGACATGACATAACCATTCCTATTAGTCGTGTCTTTTTTATTATAGGTAATCCAAGTTCCGTTTGGTTCGATAAATAATCCACCGGCTTCTTTTAAAATAATTTGAGGAGCGGCACTGTCCCATTCTTTTGTCTTATCGTTTAAACCGATTGATAATTCGGCTTCACCTCTAGCAATCAAACAAGCTTTAATTGCTGCACCAACGTACTTTTTATCAGCGATTTTTGATCCATATTTAGCAAGGATAGCTTCTTCTTTTTTACTATGATGAGAACGCGATAATAAAACGCGAATTGCGTTCGTATTACGCGAAACATGAATTTCTTTTATCTTTCCGTTAATTGAATAAAATGCTCCGCCGTGATTGGTTGCGTAGTAAATCTCTCCGGTAATTGGAATAATTACTACACCCACCACAACTTTATGCTTGTGAATTAAAGCGATATTAATTGTAAATTCATCATTCTTCTCAACAAAATTACTAGTACCATCAAGCGGATCAACAATCCAAACAAAATCATTATTAAGGCGACTACTATCATCTTTGCTTTCTTCGGTTAAAATAGCGTACTCGGGGTAAGCCTGTTTTAAATATTCAGAAATGATTTGATCAGATTTCTTATCTGCGGCAGTAACCGGAGATTTATCTTCTTTAATTTCTACTTTAAAAGTGGTTTTATAAATTTCTAGAATCGCTCGTTTAGCTAGTTCGCCAGCTTTAATGGCAACCGCTAATTGTTTTTCCCACATTAGGCAGCTCTATTATTGCAACCAAAGATTGCACATTTAGTAGTGACAACGTTAGCAATACCTTTTTTACCTGGTCCAATGACTTTACGTGGATCATAGACTTTATCATCTTTCGTTAAGACATCACGAACAATCTTTGTCCATTCTTGTTGGCATTCAGTATTAACGTTAATTTTTGCCGTACCACGATCGATGGCCTTACGAATTTGTTCATCAGGAATACCTGAGCCGCCGTGTAAAACAAGCGGAATGCCTAATAGATTATTAATCTTTTCCATTTCTGCAAAACCAAGCTTTGGTTCACCATGGTATGGACCATGAACACTACCTAAAGCTGGTGCTAAACAATCTACATTAGTTTCTTTTACTAATTTAACGCATTCAGCAGGATCGGCATAAATAACGCCTTGAGAAACAACGTTATCTTCTTGTCCACCAACGTGACCGAGTTCAGCTTCAACTGAAACGCCGCGGCTATGTGCATATTGAACAACTTGCTTAACAATTTCAATGTTCTTTTCTAATGGGAATTTACTCGCATCAATCATTACGCTTGAAAAACCAGCATCAATCGCTGCTTTACAAGCATCATAGGATGAACCATGGTCAAGATGAACTGCCACTGGAACTGTGATTTTCTTATCACGAATATATCCTTCAACCGCGCCAACAACAGTATGCCAGCCACCCATATATTTCATAGCGCCTTCGCTAACGCCAAGGATAACGGGAGCTTTTAACTCTTGAACTTTATCCAAAATTGCACCTATCCATTCAATGTTGTTGATGTTAAATTGACCAACAGCATAGTGACCTGCACGTGCTTTAATAAGCATTTCCTTCATGCTTACGAAATGAGTTACTGGACGACCAGTAAACACTGTTTTGAAATCTTTAATACTCATATTTAACCTCCTTAATATAAGTTATAGATTAGCCCCTTCTTCAGCGGGAACTTCTTCTTTTTTAGTTTCATTTTCTTCGTCATCATCGCCTTCGGTTTCTTCTTCTAAATCATTATAGAAATCGCTTAAATCAACGTGAACCTTTTCATAAGGCAAACGATCGCGAAGACTCCATTTGTTATTGCCAAGAGCCACAAAGCGACCATCGAGCGATAACTGTGTATAAAAATTTGGTAACGCTTTTTCTTTTTCTTGATCAGTGAGCTCAGCTTTTTTGCTAACGGTTGCCCAAAGTGTAGAAAAACTGATACTTTTTTTATCTTGCATCACTTCATATGCGTATTCAATCATTGCTTTTTTTGCCATAAGATTTCTCCTTACATTTTATCTGGAGCATTAACTCCAATTAAACTTAAAGCATTATACAAGACAATCTTGCTTGCTTCAACTAATCCTAAGCGATTAGCGGTTAATTCAAGACTTTCTTTATTTACTATGCGACATTCATTATAGAATGAATGAATTAAAGTTGCTAGTGAATGTATAAAAATTGTTAATTTATGAACTTCGTGAGATTTTGCCACCGTTTGAATAACATGCGGAAACTCTTGCAAAGTTTTTAAAATATCAAGCTCAGCTTTTTCTTTTAAGAGTTTGCCAGAATAATCGACTTTCATTCCTTTTGCGAGTTCAAGAACATTATGCAAGCGAGCGTGAGCATACATTGCATAGTAAACTGGATTATCATTGGTTTTCGACTTCGCGACCGCATAGTCAAAATCAAGATGAGAAGTGTTGCTTCTTGCTACAAAGAAATATCTAACCGCATCGACCCCAACTTCTTCGCAAAGTTCTCTCAACGTGATTGCATTGCCAGTACGTTTGCTCATTTTGACTTCCAAGCCCTTATCCATTAAGCGCACAACTTGAACAAGCGGAACATCAAGAGTTTCTTTTTTATAACCTTTCATCATTAGCGCGCTTTTCATGCGATTAACGTAACCATGGTGATCAGCACCTAAAACATCAATCAAATAATCAAACCCACGGCTTAATTTGTTGTAGTGATAAGCAATATCCGGTAGGAAATAAGTATAATCACCATTGCTCTTAACAATCGGACGATCTTTATCATCAAGATATTCAGTGGTTCTAAGAATCTTAGCACCACCATCAACATAAATATGTGGTTCTAATTCTTTGAGCGCTTTTTCAATCGCGCCACTATTTCTAATCGTAGTCTCCGAACTATAGACATCAAATTTAACTCTAAATAATTCGAGATCTTTCTTAATATTTTCAAGTTCTAAGGCTTTTCCTTCATTAGTCATCTTGTTTAGATTTTCTTTGGTATGTTCTAATAAAGAATTACCATATTTTTGTTTAAATGATTTAGCAATTTCTTTTACATCTTCTCCCATATATCCGTCTTCAGGAATTTTGGCTTTTTCGCCAAATAATTCTATATATCTTTGATATATTGATTCGCCTAGATTAGCGATTTGATTGCCGGCATCATTAATATAATATTCACGAGTAACTTGATAACCCGCAAATTCCATAATACGTGCTAATGAATCACCATAAGCAGCACAACGAGCATGACCAACATGAAGATGACCTGTGGGATTCGCGCTTACAAATTCAATGTTAATTTTTTCTTCTTTCTTTTCACCTGCGCCGTATTTTTTGTTAAGCCTCACGATTTCTTCAATAGCCGATGTAACTAAATCACTCTTTAAGAAGAAATTGATAAAACCGGGCTTAGCGACTTCAACTTTATTAAATATTTTTTTATCAAGCGCTTCAATAATCTTATTAGCGGTCTCGATTGGAGTCGGACCTAAATCTTTATTTACTTTAAAAGCAATATTAGAGGCATAATCTCCATGGCTCGGATCCTTAGAATGATCTATAGTAATGTTATTTGTTTCAAAAACAACACCTAATTTTTTAAGTGCTTTATTAATTTCTTCTTTTAAAGTTAATTCAATTGCCATGTTATTTTTTTAATAAGACTATTGCATATGCAATAATCGCTTCTCCTTTCCCTGTCGCGCATAAACCTTCATTGGTATTTGCCTTAATGCTCACTTGATTCGATTTGATTTTTAAAATTTTTGCTAAATTATTTTTCATCTTATTTATATAAGGAGCAAGTTTTGGCCTTTCAAGCTCCACACTCACATCGACATTTTCAATTTGATATTTTAATTTATGAATGCGCTTATTGGTATCGATTAATATTTCTTTACTAGCAATGTTTTTATATTTTTTATCATTGGTAGGATAGAAAGTTCCTAAGTCACCAAGTGCAGCTGCTCCCAACATCGCTTCAGCTACAGCGTGAATAATCACATCGCCATCGCTATGGGCGAGTTCGCCTTTATCAAAAGGAATATGAACGCCTGCAAGCATAAGTTTGCGGCCCTTTCCTAATTTATGAATATCTTTACTAAATCCGATGCGATACATAATTAAACATTAAATTTAAAGAAGACAATGTCGCCATCTTTAAATGCGTACTCCTTCCCTTCGATTCTGAGTTTTCCATTCTCTTTAATGGCTTGCTCACTACCGAACTGCTCAAAATCACTATATGAATAAACTTCGGCCTTAATAAAGCCACGTTTAAAGTCAGTATGAATAATACCTGCACAATCAGGCGCTAACATACCATTAGTGAAAGTCCAAGCTCTACATTCATCTTCGCCTACAGTAAAGAAGGTGGATAAGTTAAGCAGCTTATATGAAGCTTTTACTAATTTATCTAAACCAGATTCAGTTTGATTAAGCGATGATAAGAATTCTCCTCTTTCGTTAACTGGAAGAGTTGAAATTTGATATTCAATTTCACAAGAAACTGGAATTACTTCGGCTTTTTCTTTATTCGCGATTTCTTGTACAGCTTTTAAATGAGTAGCATTTTCTAAGTTTGCATAATCCTCTTCGCTGACATTAGCGACATAGATAATTGGCTTAAGTGAAAGAAGATGTAATTCTTTAAATAAATAGTTAAATTCATCTTCAGTAAATTCAAGCTGGCGTATTGATTGACCTTGGCTTAATGGTTCAACTACCTTCTTTAAAGCATTATATTCCGCAATTGATTCTTTATCTTTTTGAATACGCGCTTTAGTTTCAACTTTGCTCAAGCGCTTATTAACGGTATCTAAATCCGCCAAGGCAAGTTCAAGATTAATAGTTTCGATATCTCGTTTGGGGTTAACGTTCCCTTCAACATGAATAATATCAGCGCTTTCAAAGCAACGAACAACTTCTACAATGGCATCACATTCACGAATATGAGCTAAGAATTGATTACCTAAACCTTCTCCTTTAGATGCGCCTTTCACTAAACCAGCAATATCATAGAATTCAAATGTTGCATAAATCGTTTTCTTAGGCTTAAAAGCTTTTGCTAAATAATCGAGTCGATGATCAGGAACTATGACTACTCCAGTATTTGGATTAATAGTCGCAAAAGGATAATTAGCGGCTTCAGCATGGCTATTTGTAATAGCATTAAAAAGGGTAGACTTCCCTACATTTGGTAAACCGACAATTCCTGCTTTTAATGCCATAGCAATAATTATAACAATAATTATTTTTTATAAAAGATAATCTTAACTTTTTATCATTTTCTTTAGTGTAATATTGCTAACTAAATAACTAATGACGGTCGGCAAAAATAATCCGACAATAATTATGATAAAAAACGGTAAAGCATTGATGGTTAACGATGCAGATACACCAAAAAAATTGCCTAGAAATAATGATAAAAAGACTTGAAAAATCATTAGTTCAATTACAGCAATAAATGTTGTAATAATACTCATTACTAAAGAGTGAGAAACGATATATTCATTAATGGATTTATGATTGTGACCTAAATGCTTTAAAAGATTGATTTCGTTTTTACTTTCAATGGTATTAAGGTAACTAATTAGCGCTAACAATAAAGTAGTTATTACTAAGGCAATGCATGAGAAGATTATTGCTATGCTAGTGACATAATTCATTGTTTCATCAACCGTTGCACCAATTTCTTCAAGAGGGCATGAGAAATTATATTCTTTGAAAGAAGCTGATAGGTCCGCCATTAATAAATCAACATTGGTGTCATCTAATAGATTAACCACCATGCTAGTCGGCACTAAATTAAATGAAGATACCCCTAATTTATCACGAAAAAATGAAATAGAAAATAATGGATAATGGTAAATATAATTCTTCTCTTCTTCAACTATTCCTACTACTTTAAATTTGTTGAGAATTACTTCCTCTAAGGTTGGTGAATAAATTGAATAATAAAGATCTTCATAAATCGGTTTTTCTATTCCAAGATATTTAGCTAAACCAGTAGATATTACTATTTCGTTGTAGTTATTTGGCAAATCACCAATACTAATTTGTTCTAGATCGCTTGAAAACAAAACTGGTTTTTGATTAAAACGCGTCACACCACCAATAGCTGTACCGGGAAATTCTTGCATATCACCCTCTATTTGCTTAGAAAAATAGTCACCTACCGCAAATGCTTTATCTTCATCAAAAGAAAAAGCTATATTATTGCTAAATCCCGTTATCATACCCGATGAATGCATTTGATAGCCACTAATAGTGGACAAGTAAAAGCTTTTGATTCGGGGTGTTATTTTTTTAAAAGTAATAATATCTGATATATCAACCGCATTTTTGTCTAACGTAAAAACAAAAACTATATTACTTGGACAAGTACCGGTAGCGATGCATGAGTCTTCTAAAAAATTTTGAGCACTTTCGATTAAAATATCATCGTATTTTTTATCATATTGAATTTTTTCAACAAAATAAGAAGGCGCTTCCGCTAGATGAAAGGTAAACACTTTTTTTAATGTCCATGGTTTTTCTGGCTCGCTCATGATATCTAAGGTAGTAGGCATCTGTGCTTCAATTTCAAAAACATGTTGGTTAAAAAAATTATCAGTGTGGTAAATTTCTGGTTCAGAAGAAGGGTAAACACTTTTTAAAGTGAATACGATATCATTTTCGTATTGCCAACTCATATTATCGATTCCTAAATAAAGCGAGACATCGTGGGTGGCTAAATAACTACCTAAAATTTGATAGGTTTCAGCGGCTAAACCTATTTGACGACATAAACTACGCATATCGCTATAAGTTAATCCTAAAACTATTTCGTTAATTTCTAATTTTTCTTTTAAATCTGGGAAGAATATGTCCGATGTACATTCTTCTTGCCACACATAAGAATTAAATTTAGCAGAATGATAAGATGGTAAAACAACCTTCCTTCCGTTCAGTTCAATGTAAACTTGATCTCGATCTGTAAAATGCTGAGAAAAATTATTTAAATAAATAACACCTATTCCATACATATATTCGCTATATTCTTCGTAAATTCTTTTGACTACTGTTTCATCGGTAGAAATGTAGCTTGTGTATGGATTAGGATTTGTGCTCTTCTTTGTAACAATTATTTGATTAGGATTAATTAAATTAGCAAACGAGGAAACGATTTGATTTCTCAAGGAAGTAGTAACAATTACACCTATGCCTAGGGCTAAAAGAGAAATTGAAGAAATAAGATTAGTGAAAATTGAGCGAAATTTCTTTTCTTGAATTTTCTTTTTACCAGAGCGGAAACGTAGCTCCCAAGAAAGCGAGATATTATTTTTCTTATTGATGTTTAACTGTGGAGTTTCAGCCGTTTTTATTTCGTTAAGTCTTTCAATATGATTTATTTTCCCGTCTTTTAAATAAATTATCTCATCCGCGTATTTAACAGTCTTTTCTTGATCATGCGACACTAAAATCACTAAATGAGTTTCGCTATATTTTTTAAGCAAAGAAAATATCGCAACCGCATTTTTATCATCAAGGTTACCAGTCGGCTCATCGCAAAGCAAATATTTAGGTGATGCCACTATAGCGCGCGCAATCGCTACTCTTTGTTTTTCTCCTCCTGATAATTTATTTATTGCAATTTTCTTTTTCTTCTCTAAACCAACAAATTTTAAAGCATTTTCCACTAGTTTATTTTTGGCATCCTTAGATAACGATGATGTAGCATCTAAATTAAAAACAACGTTGTCGAAAACACTTAATAAATTTAATAGACGAAAATCTTGAAACACATATCCGATATTATTTAAACGAAAAGTGGAACTCTCTATTTCGTTAAGCAGCTTAATATTGATAGCATCAATACGCAAATTACCAGTATAGTTATTGTCAACACCACTAATAATATTTAATAAGGTAGATTTACCAGAGCCGCTATCACCGATAATTGCGATTAATCCGGTGTTAGGAAATGTATAAGAGAAATCGTTAATAACATTTTCTTTATAGCGCTTACTAATATTCTTTAAAGTAATCATTCGTCTTTTAATTCCTCAACAATAAAACCATTTTCATAAAACAAAAACGGAACCATGGTCGCTAATATAGATAAAGCAAAAGCTGCTAATAAAATTACAAACGGAATATAAGATAAAAACGGGATAACGATTAGATTGCTTAAACGAAACGCTTTCTCAATAATCGAATTAATAATTAAAGCAACCGGCATTGACAATAAGAATGAAGCAAATATAGCAAAAGCAGCAACAATCAAATTCTCTATATTAAAAATGTTAAAAATAGCCAGTTTATTAGTTCCGATAATTGACAATATAGCACTCTCTTTTTTATTTTGGGTGAAATTAGAATAGGCGGTAATAACAATAATAAAAATTGCTCCGACTATTGCAATAATCACAAACGCAATTAAAGAAGTTGAGATAATATCAGTCATTTCTTGATACGAAGAAGAGATGGTAAAACTAGTTGAGACAATATCAAATGTGCCTAGTTGATCATATTCTTCTTTAAATTTATAAAGCTGATTAACTTCGCTCAGATTATTAATAAATAAGTTATAGCAATAACCACTATTAGCATCTTCTTCACTAGCATCATTAACCATTTTTTCAACTGTGACATTATGTCCTACATCTTTTGAATAATTTAAAAGTATGAAATTACTAAGAACTTTTTTTAAACCAAGATAGGGGTAATAGACTCGAGGAGTATTTAAATAAGCAAACTCCTTAACAACTCCAACAATTTTTACTTTCTGATTAAAATAAATCTCATCTTTAATAGATTTGCCTGTAGGGGTTTTATTGTTCATTTCGCTTAGAGAATCTAAATTAAATATGTGATTTATTATGCCTTGATTACCATAACCAAAACGCCGAGTAAATTCTTCATTCACTGCTACCTCGAGAAAGTTATCTTGCTGCGGGGATACACCGCTAACAAATAGATTTTTAAATAATGAAAAATCGTAGACTGGAGCAAATTCAATATCGCTAATATTTTTATTATCAAAATTAAACGTTGGCGCGGATGGAAAAACAATTTGGTAATTATTCGCCACTACCAAAGAAGGTATGTCATCGATTAAAAAACTAATATCATCTAAAGTAGGCCTAGTTAATTTAGAAATAACAATGGGCGAATCAGGAACTTCTACTTTACTCTTCTTTGCAACTGTAGCATACGTATATAGAAGTGACTGTTTTTTATAATTATCGACCGATGCTTTCGCTCCGTTAATATATCCAAGCGAAATCAGTAAACACAATGAAGAAAACGCGATTGAACTGGCGACGATAACATTTCTTACTTTATGTTTATTTAAGTGCAGTTTGATAAAACGAGAAATTGCATTAAATTTTATTTTGCCAATTTTCTTCTCTTCATATCTAGCATTAAACTTAATTTCTAATTCGCTAGTTTTGCCATCAACAATACTTATACGATAATCCTCATAGTCCCTGATAAGAGCTTCATTATGTGTGACCACTATTACTAGGTGGTCTTTTGCTAAAGTTTTTAATTCTTGCATAATGAAAACACTATTTCGGCTATCTAAGGCACCGGTCGGTTCATCTGCGATAATTATTCTTGGTTGATTAATTAAAGCTCTTAACAATGCGACTCTTTGTTTTTCTCCACCCGATAACGTTTCATATTTTTGGTTCATTAAATGCTCGAGGTGATATTTTTTAAATAGATTAGCGGCTTTCGTTTTGCTATCTTCTTTATCATTTCCGCTTACTAAACTAGGTAACATAACATTATCTAAACAATTCAAATCATTAAATAAATTAAAATGCTGAAACAATACTCCTATCGTTTGGCTTTGATAATTTTTCTTTTCTCTTCCACTTAATTTATTTAAATCTCTATTAAGAAAATAAATTTTTCCACCAGTAGGCTTATCTAATCCTGTAATAATGTTTAAAAGAGTGGATTTGCCACTTCCAGACTTACCTAAAATCGACACTAAGCCTGTTTGAGGAAAAGACAAGTTAACTTCTTTTAAAACGTTAACTACATTACTTCCTTTTCCATACGATTTACTAACATTTACTAATCTATACATACTGTTAATTTAACCCCGGACCTCACGGCCCGGGTCGGCACTCGCCCCTTTACAAAACTCCTACGAGGTGCTATCATTATTTCGCTTAGTGTTGAGGACGGGATGGCCGTCCTTTTTCATTACCTTCGCGAGATTAACTCAATCAGCAACGTCATAACCACTAAGAGCAAAACGGTATCGAGCACGCTCTCCTCCTTTGTTGCAGCACCAAGGAGTGAAAGGGTGGGCACCTAGGAAAGATAAAGTGCATACGCGCAGTATCCCCCTTATATATGTACTTAGTAAAAAATGAGTGAAATTCTCACTTATTTTTATATATTTATATAACTATATAAATATAGAATTTACTTTTTAATTACTTTTTCGATTTTTTCTTCTAATTCTGCGCGCGGCAAAAGAAACGTCTTACCGCACCCTAAACACTTAATGCGGATATCTGCGCCCATCCGAACAACTTCGAATTCTTTACTACGCTTAAAACAAGGATGAGGTTTCTTTAAAACAAGGATATCACCTAAGTCGTAATTCATTAATAAGGTTTATCTTCCATTTTTACTGCAGCGGGAACTTTTGGTAATCCAGGAAGGGTTAATATTTTGCCAGTTAGACAAACGATAAAGTTCGCTCCAGCACTTAAATTAACTTCACGAATCGTAATCGTAAATCCTTTAGGAGCATTTAATACATTTGGATCATCGGTAATGGATTGAGGGGTCTTTGCCATACAAACATAGGCATCACCATAACCAAGTTTTTCATAACGTTTAATTTGCTCTAAGGCTTTTGGAGTATATTTAATTTTTCCAGCACGATATATTTCTTTACAAATGATTTCAATCTTTTCTTTAACGGGTTTCTTTAAGGAATATAAAGGATGGTATTTAGATTTCTTAGTCTTTAAAGTATTCATAACTTTCTTTGCTAAATCGACCGAACCTTTACCGCCTTTCATAAATCCATCAAGGAAAGAGACTTCATATTTATTTTCTTTACACCACTTAGTGAGATAATCGACTTCGCTTTGATGATCGTTTGCAAAATGGTTAATGGCGACAACAATTGGTAGACCATACTTCTTCATATTCTCTAAGTGCGTCTTTAAGTTTTCAATGCCAATGCTTAATGCTTTTACATTTTCATCAGTAATCTTTTCTAAGGATTGTCCACCATGCATCTTAAGAGCGCGAATGGTTGCGACTACAACAACGGCATCCACGTTTAATCCGGCTTCACGAGCGCAAATGTCTAAAAATTTCTCGGCACCTAAGTCCGCACCGAATCCGGCTTCGGTGACTACTACTGGAGCCATCTTAGTTGCAAGCTTTAATGCCATAATGGAATTACAACCATGTGCGATATTCGCGAACGGTCCACCATGTACTAAAGTTGGATTATTCTCAAGCGTTTGCACTAAATTAGGCTTTAACGCATCTCTCATTAATTTCATAATTGCATGCGAGATTTTTAATTGTTTTAAATATACAGGCTTACCTGCTTTAGTGTATGCAACTAATATATTGTTCACGCGATTTAAGAAATCTTTTTCATCTTTCGCTAAACACATAATTGCCATCATTTCACTTGCAACTGTAATTACGAAGTGATCATTACGCACCACTCCATTCTTTTCGCCTTGTCCAACGGTGATATCACGAAGTACACGGTCATTCATATCTAATGCACGAGTCCAAACTACTTTATTAGGGTCAATATTTAATTCATTGCCTTGGAAAATATGATTATCAATAATTGCACTGATTAAGTTAATGCTAGAAGTTAAAGCATGCATATCACCCGTAAAGTGAAGATTAATTTCTTCAACTGGAGCAATACTTGCTAATCCTCCACCAGTCGCACCGCCTTTAATACCAAATACTGGACCTAACGAAGGTTCTCTTAAACAAAGCATCGCTTTTTGCTTAATCTTGCCTAAACCTTCCGTTAAAGCGATAGAAGTGGTGGTTTTACCTTCACCCGCTTTAGTAGGAGTAATCGCAGTCACTAATACTAATTTACCAGTAGGATTCTTTTTAATCTTCTCGTAATAATCCATGCTGATTTTTGCTTTATAAAAACCGTATGGTTCAACATATTTCTCAGGAATCCCCGCGATTTTAGCGATTTCATATATCTTTTTTAGTGCCATAAATAAACTCCAATTAATAAATAGTATACTCTATTTATTAGATAAATGAATAAACGTTATGCATTATTAGATAAACTTTTAATATGTAATAATAAAACAATTAACTTTTATATAATATATAAAATTCATATTTTACGTGTTAAAATTTACTTATGAACATTATTGGCTACATTAAAGCTTTCGGTCACCTGTCTTTTATAGATAAGTCTTTTAATAATGTTGATGCTCTTATACTAACCATTCTTTCGTATTTGAATTTTGAATTGTTAAAACCTAGTAATAAAGAAAAATCGCTATTTATCAAAGACATTCCGGATGACATGATTGTTAAATTATGTGATGGAGAATTTATCACTAAATCTAACGAAAAAATAATACGCCTTTTAAAGTACAAAAAACGTTACCAAGATATTTCGATTAAATATATACATAAAGTACATGATAAATTAAATACCATTCAATTTTTTGCCATAACATTGATTGTTCCTAATTATCATCCGTTTATTTGTTTTCGTGGTACCGATTTAACTTTAGTAGGATGGAAAGAAGATTTAATGCTTGCTATTAGAAATGTAGTTCCTTCGCAAATTGAAGCGCTTAATTATGTTAATTATGTTAGCAAAAAAATTAATGGAACATTCTCGTTATGTGGACATTCTAAAGGTGGCAATCTCGCTATGTTCACCTCTATTCAATCTAGACCCGAAATACAAAGACGCATCGATAAAGCATATGTTTTTGATGGCCCTGGATTTAGAAATAATAAAATTTTTTATACAAACGGATATCAACGAGTTAAAAACAAAATTATTCAATTTGTGCCGAGAGATGATATTGTAGGTTGTCTATTCCACACACCGAAAAATAAATTAGTAGTCAAAGCTAAAAGTGTCCATTTTTTACAACATAATCCCTATACTTGGGTTATCAACAAGAATGACAATTTTAAGTTTTTAGAAAAAGAATCTAGAAGAGTTAAAATTCGTCGGCGTACTTTAATTTTATGGATTGATCAGTTGAGCATAGAAGAATGTGAATTTATGATTGAGAAGATAATTAATGCCTTAGGGGGCATCAATTCCAGTTTTAGTTATAGATTTCGCTTATTAGCCATTAAATTTAGAACGTTCATTGGCAAACACTTTGGCTATTCAAAAGCAACTAGAAAGCGTTTATCTAAATCTGCTTTGCTTTTCATGAAAATTTGGAGCGAATCGCAAATATATTATCTTAAGCATCCTAACGAGTATTAATATAGACATATATGGATTTTACATTAGCCAAGAAAAAAATGAGGAAATGTAGAGATATCCTCACCACCACAGGATATGCCATCATTATTTTGGTTTTGTGGGACTTTGTAAAAGGAATCATCTATTTAAACTGGAGTATCCCTTCAGCGGTCGAGAGTGTAAATGACCCATATGCTTTTGCCTATATTATATTCGTTCTTGTAGAGCTTGTTTTTTGTGTAACCACCGGTTTAATTTTCTCGAAAATAGGAAGAGGAAATAAAGCAATTGGCACCAAAATCCTAGTGCTTTCTATCTTGTTATCTGTGTTTGCGCTAACTTGTGCAGCTATTAACATCGCCACTGTCATCATTAAATCCGGATTTGATATTATGACTTCAGTTATTTTTGTAGAAGATATACTATTTCTTTATTTCTCTTTTAGAAATTTATATTCAGTAATTACAATAATTAAGTTATCAAAAACGCTAAAGGAGCAAGACAATGAATGCTGATTTTCATTATTATGCCGCTTATTGCGCTTCCTTAATTGCTGGATATTCTAATAATGAAGCTGAAAAAATAGCATACAGTTCTTGCTTTGTAGACTTCTGCACGCATACGTTACTTAAAAAGTGTGGCGCTCCTATTTCGGCTACGACTACCCAATCTCTTTTTGAACTAGCAGATTTTAAAACCGATATTTTTGGCTTAAGAGAAATAACAAGAATTTGGTCTTCATTTCATTTTTTACCAGGAGACTTATACGCTCCAGTTAAAAAAGGTGGTAGAAATTATAAATCAAAATATCGATTAATTTGTAAACCGAACAGCCAATTGCTTATTGATACAGTTAACTTAGCAAAAAATAGTTCTTTAGAAGCGATTGGAATCGCAATGCACGTATTAACCGATACCTGGGCGCATCAAAATTTTGCGGGAACCCCATCTTTAGTTATAAATGATACCAACACTCATATTTACGAAATATTAAATGGTAAAGAATGCCAAATAAACTTATCGCCTAATCCAAAACGCCTAGAAAATATAGATGAACACAAGTACCAAAACTCCATGTATATGCCTAGTGAAAATAGTGTGATGAATATTGGCCATGGACGTATTGGACACATCGCGGATTTAAGTTTTATTAAATATAAATATATGCCTGCTTGGGATGGATATAATGAAATTATAAAAGATAATCCTTCAGATTTTATGAAGGCTTTCTGCCAAATGGTGTATGCCTTAAAATATTTTAGAAATGAGAATAGCGAATTTAAATTAAACGAATATGATCCAATTAATAAATATAAAAAGAAAGTAGAAGAAATTTTAAGTAAAAGACAATTAACATCGGAAAAGGATTGGAAAGAATTTGCGTGTGAATTAGCCGGCGCTACTATTAATGATTTTGATGATCAAAAATATGTTAAAGAATATACAAACGCTAAAGATAGAAGTAAAACGGATTTCAACTCTTTTATATCGCATGCAGTAAAACAAAAGAAAATGGTTACAAGCAGAATAGTGGAAAGTAAAAATAGATTAGCCGGTTACTCAATTGATAAGAAAAGGAATCCATTAAAAAAGCTAGAAAAACATATTGACCATCGTGTTCGCGCATTCACCGATAACTTAATTAATAAATCATTTAAAAATTTTAAAAGTTTATTACTGATTTTAATCGGAATTTTAATTTTTGTTTTACCTTCTCCGGATGACTTCTTAGTCGTTTGTTATCTAGTAGGTACTATTATTACCGCAAAAGGATTTATAAAATTTATATATTATTTAACCAGCGCCAGGCACATGATAGGCGGTGGTAAAATTTTCATTAATTCATTCTTGCTAATGGACTTAGGCTTATTAGCGTTTCTTGTTTTATTAATAAAATTGTCCTTTGGACTATACTACATAGTCGGTATTTTAGGTATATACGGATTTATCGATATAATTCGATCATTTGAATTAAAGAAATATAGATATAAAACATGGCTCTTTAAATTGCTTCAAGGTCTATTAATAATTGCAGTTGGAGTTATATGCCCAATATTCTTAAAAGATCAAGACATAATACTTCTTATAGCTAGCATTACCTGTGTAATACTAGGAATTGTTGGAATTATAAAATCATTTACTAAATCTATGGTTGAATATATTCCAGAAATATAACACAATCACTAAAGCCACTGCAGTTATTAAAACTAACAATACACATTCTTATTCGGATTAAAACCTGATGACATCGACCAAGTAAAGACTATGTACTCAAAGAGTACCATCGGAGCATTAACTGAGGAAGAAATAGATTTCTTATCGATGGCAGGACAAGGAGATGCGTTACTTATGGCGGACGCTACTACACGCATCTCCTTCCATGTATCCTTAAAGGATATAGAAAAGGAAGAGTCTCTTATTCTACATAGAGAATAAGGACAAAATTATCCAACATATTTTCATTATTTAAATTATTAAAATAATAGGAATAACCCAATAAACCCAACACAAACTCCGTGCTTAGGTGTTTATCAACTCAAACACGGAACAAGATCCCTCACGATGATGCAGTCAGGGTGAGGCAGCATCAACATACAGAAATAACTTCTTTGTCTTTTTTGTGTATAATAAAAACGAGGTTTTAAATATGAAAAAATTAGGATTATTACTAATGCCATTAATGGCAATTTCTCTATTAGCGAGTTGTAGTAAACCAACACCTAGTCCTGTCACTACTTACACTCTCACTTTTAATTGTATTGATTGTAAAGCGTATGATGAAAGCAAAAATGAAATCACAAGTGTTGAAATTATCCCTTCTCCCTCATACACAACTTATGCTAAGTTTTATCTTGAGGGAAAAGAAGGAAGAAAACCTCTTAAATCGTTAGTAAATGTTAAAAAGACAAACGCAAACGAAGATGTTGATTATGAATACAATACTATTACTGGAGAACTATTTATTCCGGTAATTGATAATTTAACTATTACTGCAGTTGGTACCATTAAAACATTAGAGGAATGCAGTTGGTCAGAGATTAATGAAATATCTACTTCTGGACTAGCAGACAAGTATTTTACTCTCGGAGAAGAAAAGAAAGTTCAATTAAAGCATCAAAGCGGCAACATCTATCAAACGGTTAGAATAATTGGTTTTAATCAAGATTACACCGAATTACCAAAAGGCGGAGGCAACCCCGATCCTAATAAAGTCATCGGCATTACTTTTGAATTTGTAAATTCTATCTGCGACGATCAAGGTTATTCAATCGCGACTCAATGGGATGACACTGATGCCGAAAAAGGCTCTAACTATAATTTTTTAGATTCATCTGTTCGTAAGGCTCTAACTAAAACCGGCAATGGTCACATCTTATGGGCAAAGAAAGGCGCGACTTCTTGGTCAAATGAGCCAGGTGGTCTATATACTGATAAGTCAGTATTAGAAATGCTTCCCGATGAATTAACTGAAGAAGGAATATTAAAAACGCCTGCTAAATATATAAATATTTGGAATAAGAATCTAGAACCAGAAGAGGGTTGGGAAGAACAAGTCGTTAATGATAAGTTATTCTTACTTTCGCCTGCTGAAATGGGAAGAATCGGTCACGAGCAAGAAGAACCCCATACCGTTACATATTCTCTATACGAAGGCCATTCTAAATAAGCAGAGGAAATAAGAATTAAAAAACAAATAAAAGGCGCTGAAATATATGAATCTATATCTGAAATCCCAAGTGCCCAAACTTATAAAGGGAGAGTTTATAATTTTGCAGGATATAACTATAAAGTCGATAAAACAGGAGGCGGAGAAGCCTGGCTTCGCTCACCTTTTCTAGACACTGGGGAACATATTGATAATTTATCTGCGTGGTTTATCTTTACAGAAGGGCAGTTTGCTACTGATCGCTGCGTTAATGAATCTGCTCTCGCTGTCGCCCCCGCCTTCTGCATCTAAAAGAAATACTTATTTCTTCTTACTCTCTATCTTCTTCAACATCCTATAATACGTAGTAGGAATTACACTAGTGAGTCCGTTTTCCTTCATTTAACGGATTATGTTATTATTAGATAGATGAAAAAAATATTTTTGTTATCCGCTTCGTTATCACTATGTTTAACGATGAATAGTTGCAACAAACCTGAAGTTAAGTATTATACAGTATCTTTTAACACTAATTTTGGAAGTTTTGTTGAAACACAAACAATCAAAGAAGGAGATAAAGCAGTCGAACCAGATAAACCGACAAAAGAAAATCTTCAATTTTATAAATGGTATAAAGACAGTTCTTTTAATGATGAACCATATGATTTCAATTCACCAGTAACAAGCAATTTAGTTTTATATGCTCGTTATGCCCACGTTGCCTCTTTTTATAACTATGATGAATCACTATATAAGCAAGATTTAGTACCAGAGGGAGATAAGGTTATTAAGCCTACTGATCCATATCGAGATTATTATGACTTTGCCGACTGGTATAAAGAAAAAACTTATACTCATAAGTATAACTTCAATGATATTCCCACTACTGATTTATCTTTATATTCTAAATTCACTCCTAAAACTTACAAAATAAATTATCACGATATGAAAGAAGGAGATACAAATCCTAATCCAAAAGGTTACACTTACGGAACTGGAATTGAATCTTTTAAAGATGCGACTAGAACTAATTATCAATTTAGAGGGTGGTTTTTAGATGAAAGTCGCACCATACCAATAACTTCTATTTCTAGCGAAGAACATAAAGATATTGATGTATATCCGCTTTTTGATGATACTTTTAAAATAACTTATGTTAACTTTCCGGAGGATATTGATAACCCAAATCCGACAACTTACACGATTAATGATAAAGTTACATTTGATGAAAATATATTAGATGATTATTCTGGTTTTACTTTTAATAATTATTTAGATGAAAACAAAAATCCAATAACTTCGATTGAAGTTGGATCTTCAGGTGATAGAACAATTACTTTAGACTACGATGCAAGTGAAGTAAATGTACATTTTGATGCTGATGGAGGAATTCTTGATTCATCGGTGTTCGATAATATTTATTTAGATTATTGTATCGATGGAAAAGATCCAGTTAAGGTATCTAATATCGCTCAAGAAGGTGAAGAAAAGGATTTCTATAATCCTAATAGCGCTAATGGACTAGACCGTGATGAATATTCATTTGGAGGATGGTATTTAGATAAAGAGTATACAAAGCCTTTAGAAGAAGATGATAATTCTCCTAATGTAATTGAAACCGGTTCGACAATATACGCTAAATGGGATGAAAAAATTGTTTACCCAAATGCCGATGTAACGATAGTAAAAAAGAGCGAAACCAGTGTTAGAGATTCGTGTTCAAGTAGCGAAAAGGGTAAAGAAGTGTCTTTTCATAGCATAGCGCAAGTACCTTTTTATATTAAAAAAATATATATAAAAGCGATATCGTTAATTTCTCCAGATGACTTGGAAAGTAAATATGCTGGAGGTTATGGACGTTGTGGAGGCAAACTAAAAAATCAAAAAGGTCTCGATCAAGAAATTTTTAATCATGACCTTGGACTAACGACTTTAATATTATCGGGAACTTATAGCGCTGAAATAGGTAATGATAATTCTTCTACCCCTTATTATATAGATCTTACCGGTTCTGGAAGCATGGTCGGTTCTAGTTTAAAGATATTTTTTGTAAGTTTATCATGCTACATTGATATTGACACTTTAAGACAACAATTAGTCGCCACCAAACATGATGTAGGCAC
>JAKSUY010000072.1 GCA_024408495.1 Bacilli bacterium | reverse complement strand
GTGTTGGATCCATATATTGTTTTTCATTTTCTTTAAAGGAATAAATCTTTCCTTTATCATAGAGTCGACCAAAATATCGCTCATATTCTTCGAGCGAATGACCTGTTTGGATGTTCGAAATATGTGTCAATTTATCCATAGCGGTATCTATATTAATTTTACCTAATCTAACTGATAAATAGCAAACCAAGAGACTTTTTTGCTAAAATTAATTTAATGAAGAAAGTAAATAAAATTAATCGTGAAGAAACCGCTAAAGCCTATTTTAGGCAAGGTTATTCTTGTTCGCAAGCAGTTATGCTTGCTTATCAAGACTTAAT
The DNA here is from genome assembly GCA_024408495.1 of Bacilli bacterium. Lineage (GTDB taxonomy): Bacteria > Bacillota_I > Bacilli_A > RFN20 > CAG-826 > UB1719. Next base: position 1,391 of record JAKSUY010000072.1, on the reverse strand, counting down.
TAAACTTGATAAAAAGACCATTCTTAAAATCTCTTCGCCATTTGGTGGTGGAATGGGTCGTTTACGTGAGACATGCGGTGCGCTTTCTGGTGCCTTTTTGGTGTTAGGATATTTAGAAGGGAATGACTCGATTGATAACAAAAGAAAAGAAGTCTTATATAAAAAGGTACAAGCCATCGCCAAAGGATTTGAGAAAGAAAATGGTTTTATTCAATGTCGTCATCTCTTGCATCTTGCTGAAAATAAAAGTAGCCCTAAACCATCTAAACGTAACGAAAAATACTACCATAGCCGCCCGTGCGTTGAAATAGTTGGTAGTGCCACGCGGATTTTAGAAAAACATTTAAAGTAATCTATTTCTTTACTTTTCCGTTTTTCTTCACTCTTACTAAATGTTTAATACGATAGATAACTGCATAGACGGCTTTATTCGTCATATTCAGTTTTTTTGCAATCTCACTAACGCGATAACCCTGTCGCTTCATCATAATAATCTTTTGTGTTTTACGTTTATAAACACCGCGATACACTTTTTCCACTGATTTCTTCTTTTCGCCCGTATTTAAGATTTCTTGCGGTAATGGATTATGGTCCGCAAATGTTAACGAATCCGCAAAATATAAATCACCGTCTTCATTAATTTTTGCATCTAATGAAACATAATCCGCCAGCGGATCTTTGCGAAAATTTCGAATACAATTCCTTGTTTCGTGATCAATAATTGACGCTAAGAATTGACGGAAACCGCCACGACTTTGGTCATAACGTTCAATTGCCTCGGTAACCCCATCATAAAAAATCGCATCTTTTTCATCTTTCAAAGCATTATAGTATGGCGTCTTAAGTAAAATATTGTGAACAATGGCACAACCATAATTTTTGTAACGACCATAAATGATAAAAAATGCATTCATCCGTTTTTGTTGATGAAGAATTACCAATCTTTCATCCGAAAGATCAGATTTATCCATAAATAATCTCCTTTCTATTTATGAGGAGAATTTTTTAAATTAATAATGTGCGAAAGAATCACACTGAGAGCATTACTCGCGTTAAGCGAATTGACATGCCCGTACATCGGAATCTTAATTAAGAAATCGCTGTTAGCCTTAACAAGTTGGCCGATTCCTTTACCTTCACTACCGATAATTAAGACAATCGGTATTTGATAATCAAGGGAAGCATAGCTATCTTTGGCCTCACCATCGGTGGCAATAATCCAATAGCCTTCTTCCTTGAGTTTTTTAATTGCGACATTTAAATTACTAACTTCACTCACTTTTACATAATTAATCGCGCCGGTTGATACTTTATCAACTGTTGCGTTAAGTGGAACCTGATTAGTTTTTTTAATCACCACACCAATAGCATTAAACGCATCCGCAATTCTT
>JAKSUY010000071.1 GCA_024408495.1 Bacilli bacterium | reverse complement strand
CTAATGGTTCTATTTGTGGATCAAGATAATCATATCTACTAGATGCATAGTAATAATAATTAAAGAATTCGCCAACCCAATCAATTGTATTGGTATCATCTTCTTTTAAACCTGCAGCCGCTAATTGTTCAAACCAATAAAGCAAATCCTCTATAATCTTCTCGATTTGCTTTGGATCAGTAAAATAAGCAGAGCCGGCAATTACTCCTTTAGCGAAACGTCCTAGTAGTCTAATATTTAGACTATCCGCTTCTTCATCATAATCACTTAACATTTTAGTAAGTTCATCATATGTCTTATCAACAATTGTAATGTCAGTCGCTCCCGAGGCAGCTTTTATATAACCAGAATTAAATTTTACTAAGGCTGCGCGCTTTGATATGCTTTTCTCTTTCACCAAAGAGTTTAGAGCGTTTTCATAAGTTTTTTCAATCTCCGCAGCGCTTTCGGGATAAATGGCTGCGGTTGATGCAACAATATCAAGCATTTCGTTAGCGCATTCTTTTAAATCAGTAATAGTATTTTTTGCATCGTCAACCGCGGCTGTATCAGTAGATTCTTCAATATTATTGATGACGCTTCTTGACTTTTCATAAATATTATTAAGCATCTCTTTGACAGACTTATCCAATATATAATTATCAAGTAAATATTTAAGTTCTACATTAATCGAATTAATCGCCTGTGCTTTTAAATATTTAATTCCTTCAAAGAAGGAAGCAGTTAAAACAATATCTTCAGTAATTTTAAATGATGTTCCGTATGGTTGATCTTCAATTGGACCATTCCATTTGAGGAAGTCATAATCTTCATAAGCCGGTAAAGCATAACCTTCAATATCTCCTAAAGGAGTTTTATCTTTAACATTATTAAAGATTAAATAAGTTTTATGATTTTCAAAAACGCCTTCTCCACCATATAAAACAACTGTATGCCCATCGGTGACAACTGGGCTTCCTCCGCCACCGCCAAGATAAGAACCAAGGAAATATCCGCCCGTACCTAACGCACCGGCAGCGAGTACACAAGAAAGAGTAATTAATACTGGTTTAGTTGCACCGTGTCTAAGTTGTTTACTTGCGCTCTTAGCAAGTGAACCATCCTTGATGCTAGCATCAATTTCTTTCTTTGCTTGGGCGAAATAATAATTTTTATCTTTACCCTTAACTTCCTCAATGAATAAACACTTGTGTACGATTTTACCATCTACAGTGTAAGTCACTAAGACTTCGCGGTATCCGCTCATAGCGGAGTTAATCATCGCATAACTAAAATCCTTGAAATTTAAATTTTTCATAAATTAAAACCTCTCAATCACATTTTTTATTATATCGTATATAAAATACCCCTTACAATTTTTATATATTTTAATGTACAGATAATTTTACACTGAGAGGAGAATGATATTTGGAAGATTCAAGAAAAGAATGGTACAGGTCCTCATCTATATAGAGAAACCTATACAAAAAGGACTAAAACCAAACTCTAGTCCTTTAGTTTAGGTTCTGCTCACTTTTATATGAGGTAATTTATTCAATCTCATTAAACAGTTTATAGTTTAAGTTGTTATTTCTTAATCCCGCAAAATCTCGTAATCCAGTTACAGAACTATATTTACTTAAATTTATGCGGCTGGAGTGATATCAACCTTGCCGTCTTCTAGGTCTTCGTTAAATTGTTCTTTGGCTTTTCTTAAGTAGGATAAATAAGATCCACCTTGAGTTTTCTTAACTAAAACGCAATAGAAACGTTTTTCTTTGTTAACAAAGTATTCAAATTCAAAACCTGAATAGAGTTTAGCGACATTTTCTTCCGGAAGATAACTAGCAATTTTTAAGTTGGTAAAGGCTGGTAATTTCGCTTTTCGTTTATCTTCTAATTCTTGTTTAGCGTAGAAAGCTTCTTTTTCATCTTGAAGTTCTTCTAAGCGCTTCTTAGTTAGTGGATAGCGGAAAAGCATTAATAATGCAGCAGCGCCAAGCATAGCGACTGGTATTAGCGTACCAAGATAGTACATTAAAACAATTTGACTTTCATCAAAGTTCTGAACGGCGAAGTTATAACCCATCGCAATTAAGGAAGCGTTAATCGAAATCGCAGCAATAACTTGACCGAATTTCCTAAAGAACATAAAGATTGCGTAGGAAGTGCCATCTTCTCTTACACCGGTTTTAACTTGAACATCATCGATGCAATCAGCAATCATGCCCCAAATTTGTAAGTTTATAAAGGCTATGCCCACTTCACTAAGTGCCTTTAAAATATAGAAAGCGTTTAAGGTATTAGCGTGATTAGCGTATTCTTTACCTTCAATAATCACTACTCCATTAGCTGGAACGAAAACTAAACAGAACATGGCAACATAAGCTAAAACTGCAAGAATTAAACCTATTGCACTTAATTCTTTTTTGCCAAGTTTTTTCGCTAAA
>JAKSUY010000070.1 GCA_024408495.1 Bacilli bacterium | reverse complement strand
ACCGGTAAGAAAGATGACTTGATGAATCATTATGCTTTATTGCGTTGTGAACCCGAAGCGGTGACCGAGGCAATGAAAAAGAAATTCATTTCAAGTAAAGAACAATTTGGGCAAATTATTGGTCTAGTGAAAAAAGAAGATGTGGTAAAAAAGAAAGGGGTTAAAGTTTTAGCGCCTTCTATTGAAGACATCATGCAATATAGCGAAGGAGACGAACATGAAAAGCTTACTTTATAAAGAATTCCGCTTAGCGATGCATCCAGTGTGCTATGTTTTTACCTTGCTCTTTCCTTTGATGGTTTTAATTCCTAATTATCCTTTATTTGTTGGAACGCTTTATATTGTGCCGATGTTCTCGGTTTTATTTTTAGGCGCGAATAAAGGCAAGCAAAGTAATGACCTGTTTTATTCAGCGTTACTTCCAATTAGGAAGAGCGATATTGTCAAAGCGAGAATGTTAACTGTAATTATTGTTGAAGCTGTTACGCTTCTATTAGTCGCTGCTTTCTATCCACTTAAACTACTTATTATGCAATCTGCCAATATCCCTAGTCCGTTTGCGTTAGATGGTATTGTTTCTAACTTTGCCTTCGTTGTGGTTGGTTATTTAATCGTTAACGCAATCTTCTTCTTAATGTTTTATAAAAAAGGAAGAAGTGTATTAGCGCCTACACTTATCTCAACATTTACTTATGTTATTTATATTATGGTGTTCACTACCGTATTATCTGCGGTGGATCCTACAAGTGGCGCGCCACTTATTCCGGGATTTTATCAAGCCTTTATTAATATTGAACTTTGGCTACAATTTGTCTATCTTGCTATTGCGTGTTTAATTTTTGCTGGTGGCATGTTCTTCATTTTTAAAAAGGCGAGCCAAGAATTAAATAACGCTGATTTATGATTTCTTTACGTACGGAAGCGTCATCTTTTGGAAACGTGCACTTGAGACGATAACTTTACTAATAAAATCTGAAATATCCTTTACATCACAACTGATATCACCACGTAACCATTGGAGGTATAGATTTGTGGTCGCACCAACAAAATAGGCTATATTGATTTTAGTTTTTAATAAGACTTCATTATTTTTAACTAAATCATGGTGTTGTTTTTTCATTCCTTCAAAAATTTCGATATTGATTTTATCGATAATATAGCGAACCCTTTCTGAATGGAACATTTGTTGATAATAAGTTAAGTCACTTGTTAAATTAGCGTTAAGTTTTTCAAATGCGGGTGCGGGATTTTTAATAAAAGCAATGAAGTTAATGTCATCACCAACATTAAGATCAAATAACTTGTAAAGTAATTCACCTTCTAATTTTTCAGTAATTTCGTAAACACCTTGATAGTGTTTATAAAAAGTAGTGCGGTTCACAGTTGCCCGCTTACATAAATCAGTAATCGAAATATCGCTAGTGCCCTCTTTACGTAAGAAGTCATTATAGGCGCCAACGATAAGATTATCGATACGTTGATAGTTCTTATTCTTTCCTTTTACCATAGCTAGTAGTATTTTACAAAAAATAAAGACACTTGTCGATATTTTTCAATGAAATTAAGAAAAACTATACACTGTCAAAAAGAAAAGACCGATAAAAAGTGACTTGTAAATTTTTTCAATTAAATGTCAGGCATTTTCATATGCTTATATAAATATATAAAGGTAGAATAATAGCACTATTAAGGAGAAATTTATGATTAAGTGTAAAAAAAGAGACGGTGAAGTCGTTAGTTTTAAAATCAAAAAGATCGAAGATGCGATTATTAAAGCTTTTGATGCCGAAAACAAAAAGTATGATGATGACATCATTAAAACCATTGCTTTAAAGGCAACGAGTAACTTTAACGATAAGATTAAAGATGACACGATTAGCGTTGAAGATATTCAAGACGCAGTTGAAGTCGCTTTAATTCAATCTGGCTATGTCGGAGTTGCAAGAGCCTACATCAAATATCGTGGTCGCCATGAAACGATGCGACAAATTGATGCGACTACGCTTGACTACGCCGCTACGGTTGATAAATATTTAAAAATTAATGACTGGCGCGTGAAAGAAAATAGTACCGTGACTTATTCAGTTGGTGGTCTTATTCTTTCGAATTCAGGTGCGGTGACTGCCAATTATTGGTTAACCCAAGTTTATGATAAAGAAATTGGTGATGCGCATAAGAATGCCGATATCCATATCCATGATTTAAGCATGCTTACTGGTTATTGCGCTGGCTGGTCGCTTAAACAATTAATTCAAGAAGGTTTAGGTGGTATTCCGGGTAAGATCACTTCTTCTCCCGCTAACCATTTATCCACTCTTTGTAACCAAATGGTGAACTTCTTAGGCATTATGCAAAATGAATGGGCAGGCGCACAAGCCTTCTCGAGTTTTGATACTTATTTAGCGCCTTTTGTTAAGGTTGATAATTTAACCTATAAACAAGTTAAACAATGCATTCAATCCTTTATTTATGGTGTTAATA
>JAKSUY010000007.1 GCA_024408495.1 Bacilli bacterium | reverse complement strand
TAATTCTCATGCAGTAACGCTAAATTATAATAACGGAGGAGGCGTTCATACCCAAACTGTTGTTCATAATGGTTATGTGATACAACCACAAATTTCTTATACTGGTCATCATTTACTTAAATGGACTTATGAATCTGGTGGTGACTTCAACTTCTCAACTCCTATTACAAGCGATGGCATTAAAATAGTCGCAAACTGGGAACTTGATACTTGTAACATAACTTATGTCACTAATGGTGGAACTATCACCGGTGCACCTATTACAAGTGTTGAATATGGTAAAACCATTTTAAACGCTCCTACATTAGCAGATCGTCCAGGATATGTAAAAGAAAATGTAACCTGGTGGACTACTGATACATTTACTCCGGGAACTCAATTTACTTTTGGTGCTATAGGCACTGGAACAACGGTTACCACTAACATAACACTTTACGCTAAATGGCCTGCTATCAATAAGTGTACAGTTACTTTCAATGGTAATGGTGGTAAATGGGGGAGTAATACTACAAAAGTTATCACTGTTGACTATGGTTCAAATGTTTATACTCCTGTCGCCCCGATTCTTGAATATAATTCTTTGGTCGGCTGGTTTACTTTAGCAAGCGGTGGTATTGCCTTTGATTTTTCAAATCCTATTACTACTAATGTTGAAGTTTTTGCACATTGGGATGTAACTACTTATCATACTGTTACATTCAACACTCAAGGCGGTAGTTCTATTAAAAGCGCAACCATAGCACATGGTAGCACGGTAAGTAGACCTACTTTACCTACTTACAAAGATGGCTATACCTTCATTGAATGGTATGATTCAGCCGCTGGTGGCTCGGTTTGGAATTTTGATACAAGAACAATTACCGAAGATGTTACTATATACGCTCATTGGAGTGATATAACTGTTTTTCAAGTAGACTTTTATGATGATGACGGTGAAACTCTTTTATGTTCGGTAGACACTAATTATGGTGATAAAGTAACTCGCCCTGAAGATCCGAGTAAAGACGGATACTCATTTAAATATTGGTGTCTTATAATAGGCGGAGAGAAAGAATTTAATTTTGATGCTCCGATTTATGAAGATAAAATTGTCTATGCATATTATGAGCCTGAACAATATCATATTCGTTGGTTAAATGCCGATATAAACCACACTCCTTTAGTTACTGCTGAAAATTATGATGCTGGAGAACTTCCTTCTTATAAAGGAACTACTCCAACCTTAGCGCCTGATCTTAATCATCGCTATAAATTCAAAGGTTTCTCACCTGAAATATTACCAGTAGATGATAATATGACCTACTTTGCTACTTATGATTATGATGATGAGATTAATTTCCATTACATAAGTGATTCTTATCCACTTAATGGTGAATTCGATTATCGTTCAGTTGAATTTTATGGCGGATTGATTGCTATGGAATTTGATAGCGCTAATACAGCCGAAACGGTACTTAGCAACGCTTCCTTTACTATCGACGGGACTAGTTATACTAAAGCTCAATTATCTAGTGATTTATATCAAGGCGAAACTGAAATAGAAGAAGAAGTAGTTAAAACCAATTATTTATATCTTAAAGTTAGTTATGTTTCGACGAATGCTTTTGTCCGAAATGCTCGATCAATTGAAATGGAGGCAATGTTTTTATGAAAAAAATATTCCCAACTTTATTTGTGGCAGGTTTAACTTTAGTCATTTCATCTAATTCGATAGCTCCGTTTGTTGCTGATAATGGTAGCGATGAATCAACTCGAGAAACGACTAGATGTAAACTAGCATTACCACCTAATACTTGTTATGTTGAAATTAATTGCGATGATGGATGCTTAGTTAAAAAAGGCGAAACCGGTTTACTACAAAAGAACTTTAAGGATTACGTGACTTTAAATGCTACAACGCCGTTTGCCTTCTCTTTAACAGAGCAAGGACTTGACAATCCGACTTTAGCGTTTAATGTCGATAACGATCCGACAAAAAGCGTTGGTTATATATACAATCCTGATTTAGGGACGTTTGAACTTACTCCTACAAACTGCCAACATGTTGTTATTGATGCTTACTCAAAGACGCCTGCGATTGAAATTCACTACGATGAAAAAATTACAGGGCAACAAATCGCTTTTAGTTACACCGGATCGATTAAAGCGGTTGACTTTGGAAACGGCTATGCGTTCCGACCAATTGATTCTAGAACCAATATAATTGATGGCGAGCTTTTCCCAAGAGATGGCGGACCACGCGTTAAAATATATGGTAATTGCTCTTCGATTGCTTTTGATCCGCTTAGCGAGCTTTTCAAAGCTGCTTCTTGTGTTAGAGAAATTTATTTCAACTATGGAGTGACCTCAATTAACATAATGATGTTTACTCAACTTACCAACGTGCGTAAGCTTTATATTGGAGCGGATATTAAAGAAATTGTTGTTCCGTTTGAAATCGATAAAATGCTCGATCGAGGTGCACTTTCTTTTTATGATTTAGAAGAAATTGTTGTTAGTAAAGATAATCCATATTTTGATAGTCGTGAAAATTGTAAATGTTTAATTGATTCTCGCACTAACGAATTAATTATTGGCGGTGCTAATGGTTTTGTTCCTGGCGGAGTTAAAACCATCAAGAAAGCCGCTTTTGCTGGCAATCGTCGGTTATCGTATCTACGCCTACCTGCTTCAGTAGAAACAATTGAGGAGTTCGCTTTTATTCATTCATCTATAGCGTATATTGAATTGTCGACTAATTTAAAAACGGTCAAAAGAATGGCGTTTGCTTATTGCAATATGTTATCAACTGTTGACTTTTCTAACCTTACTCATTCGCCTTTTATGACTCCAGAAGCGTTTTACGAGTCTTATGGTATACCCACTCTCTTAACAAAAAAGTATGACACATACGCTCCGTTTATCCATAAGAATCCTGAAATTATGATTGATATATATAGTGAAGCCGAAAAATATGGTTGGTCACGCCTACCTGAATGGTTCTCAACCTCGTTAAAAACCGTCCCTTCCTCTATTATAGTAAATAAATTACGGCCTGATTACGGTGGCGGTGAAGAGTTTGGCGGTTACTTTAGTTACGGAGATCATGCATCATATCGTGGTTGCCTTTTTACTAATCCCATAAATCCAGAATTTAGTACGGATTATGGAGTTTCTTATTGGGCTAGCTATGATGCAGGTGGCGATTGGGATAAGAACGATCATTTAAGTGCATATTGTGTTAATGTTTATTCGGTATACGAAAAAGAAGTAAGTGAAGAAGAATTTGCATATAATTATGAATCCCTAAATATGCAATTTTCACGCGAAGAATATGATTATGAAAAAGAAGAAGTGGTGCATATCGTGCCCGGGCAAGATGCTGACGATATAAAATTTATTAAATATTTTGGCGTGTATGGAGGAGAATACGATGAAAAGACGCGTATTCTTCCTTATTCTTACTATGGTCTAACGTCGTTAGAAGAATTCATTTTTGCTGATTATAATATTATCGAAAAGACTGAAGGGGCTCTATCTACAATTGATGAGTACGCCTTTGATAATACAGGTCTAAAATCTTTGTTGATTCCTGATTCGGTTGAGCACATTAAGTGTTTTGCATTTGCCGATTGCCCAAATCTTGTTTCGGTTAACTTTTCAGAATCATACCCTAGAATATATGGTTTATCTTTCGCTAATGATACGTCTTTAACTGCCATTAATATTACAGAAGGTATGCGTCTTGAAAGAGGGCCTGATAATATGCACTTTGTTAATCCGTTTAGCGGTTGCATTTCGTTGAGAAATATTCAATGTGGGTCATCCAGCGAATTTAGTCTTGATAGAAACGGTGTTCTATTTTCTAAAAATGCAGATGGGTTCATTTGTGCGCCTAACAATGTTTCGGTTTTACAAACTGACTGCCAACCTAGTCAAATTTGTGCAGGTTGTTTTACTACTTCTTCTGCTAGTGCAATCGGACCTTTTGTGGATGAAAGTTACACGAAGGGGATAAATCCGTTAAGTCCATACGTGTTGGCTTATTCTAAAGTTAAAAAAATTAAATTCAATGCTTTAGATCGTTTGTATAATTATATGTTTGCCTATTGTCCTAATCTTGAAACTATTGATTTAACTAGTTTAGAAGGACCAAGTGGTTACACCTTCCGCTCTGAAATTGAAAGCAGAACCATTATGTATAAGTCAAATCCTGATTACCATATATTGGTTAAAAAAGGATTAGGAAGCAGGTTTGCCGATTGGTTCATGGAAAACAATCTATACGATTTTCTTGAGCACATCGTAGAAGCCTCTGATTAGCATTTATTTTTAATTACGATATAATAAATACGGGAGAGGAAATTAGACTAACTAGCCGAGAGAGTTCTTGGTTGGTGAAAAAGAATCTAGTTACCTAATTGGGTCGCTTCCGTATAAATAGAGGAATCTCGTGAACCTCGCGTTAAGAGGTAAATTAAACGAAGGTATATCTAAGATATATAAAATAAGGTGGTACCGCGAATAACATCGCCCTTAACCATCTTTTTTTATTTAATGGAGGAGATTATGTTAGATAAAAGATACGATCATAAACAAGTAGAGAACGGTAAATATGATTTTTGGTTAAAGCATAAATATTTTTCTACGCATGATGAGAATAAGACTCCTTTTAGCATTGTTATACCTCCTCCAAATGTAACCGGTAAATTACATTTAGGGCATGCGCTTGATACGATTCCTGCGGATATCTTAATTCGTTATAAAAAGTTAAAAGGCTTTGATACCATGTGGCTACCAGGGATGGACCACGCGGGTATTGCAACTCAAGCTAAAGTCGTAGAACGTTTAAGAGGTGAAGGCATTAGTGATTATCACTCTTTAGGTCGTGAAGCCTTTTTAAAGAAGGTACGTGAATGGAAAGATGAATATTCAAAAGCAATTCATAGCCAATGGGCAGCCTTAGGGCTTGCTTTAGACTACCCAAAAGAACGGTTTACTTTGGATGAAAAATTAAATAAATGTGTTAGAAAAGTATTTGTGTCTTTATATAATAAAGGACTTATTTATCAAGGCGAAAAGATTATTAACTGGGATCCTGAACTTAAAACTGCTCTTAGTAATGTTGAAGTAGTGCATAAACTGGATAAAGGTAAGTTCTGGTATTTTAAATATCCAATTGTTGATTCTAAAGATAGCTTAATTGTCGCGACTACTCGTCCAGAAACGATGTTTGGCGATACGGCGGTATTTGTTAATCCTAAAGACGAACGTTATAAAAAATATATTGGTAAATATTGCATTAATCCCGCTAATGATATGAAATTACCGATTATGGGTGATGAATATGTTGATATTGAATTTGGTACTGGTGCGATGAAATGTACACCCGCTCATGATCCAAACGACTTTAATCTAGCGAATAAATATAATCTAGAAAAGATTATCGTAATGGATGAAAGCGCACATATGAACGAAAAGGCTGGTAAATATCAAGGCCTAGATCGTTTTGAATGTCGAGAACAATTAGTAAATGATATCAAAAAGAAAGGTTTATTCATTAAAATTGAAGATATTGAACACGAAGTAGGGCACTCGGAAAGAAGTGATGCGGTGGTGGAACCTTATTTAAGTAAACAATGGTTTGTGAAAATGCGACCACTAGCGGATGCGGTCATTAGACTTCAAAATAGCGATAAAAAGATTAATTTCTTCCCACCTCGTTTTTCTAAAACGATGATTCAATGGATGGAGAATATTGATGATTGGTGCATTTCTCGTCAATTATGGTGGGGACACCAAATCCCGGTTTATTATAAAAACGACGGAACGATATTAGTAAGTGAAAATGCGCCTGAGGACATCGAAAACTATAAACAAGATGAAGATGTACTAGATACCTGGTTTTCTAGCGCCTTGTGGCCGTTTTCGACCTTAAATTGGCCTGACACTAATGATAGTGATTACAAACGTTACTTCCCAACCTCATTAATGGTGACTGGTTATGATTTAATCTTCTTCTGGGTATCACGCATGGTGTTCCAAAGTATTGAATTCACTAAAGAGCCTCCATTTAAACAAATATTAATTCATGGTCTTATTCGTGATAACCAAGGTAGAAAAATGTCAAAAACTTTAGGAAATGGCATTGATCCATTTGATGTTATTGCTAAATATGGCATTGATGCACTTCGTTATTTCTTGACTACTAATTCATCTCCTGGATTAGATTTATGATATGATGAGACGAAAGTAGAGGCTAGCCAAAATTACTTAAATAAGATTTGGAACAGTGCACGTTATGTTTTAGATATTTTAGGCGAAGACTATAAAGTTAATAAATTAGACTTTAATAAATTACCTGCGATGGAGAAATATATTATTTCTCGATTAAACGAAACGATTAATAACGTGACTAATAACATGGAAAAATTTGAATTAGGCGCAGCCTCATCTCACTTATACAATTTTGTCTATGATGATTTCTGTTCTTTCTATCTAGAGATGAGTAAACTCACTAATACAAAAGAAGAGACTAAACAGGTCCTATATTACGTTTTAAAATCGATTGTCTTAATGATTTATCCTTATTGTCCGTTTATTAGCGAAGAGATTTATCAAAATCTCCCCGGACACAAAGAAAGTATCATGATTGAAGATTATCCTATCTATGATAAAAATATGATTGATCAAAACGCAATTGATCAAGTTAGTCTTCTTAATAACATGATTAAGGATATTCGTAATTATAAAGTAACTAATAAAATCGCTCCTAATGCGGAAGTTGATTTAACTGTTGTCACTAATGATACTTTATTTGATGGTTTTACCGATTACTTAAAACGGTTTAGCTTTGCTAAAGAAATTAAATTAGATAAGAAGGCGGATGCAAAAGGAGTTAGCTTTACCTACCATAACGCCACTCTTATTATTGATGTAAAGATTGATGTTAAAGAATTAAAAGAACGTTTAAGTAAAGAATTAGAACACATTAACCAAGAAATTAAACGTAGTGAAGGTCTACTTCATAACGAGAATTTTGTGAAGAAAGCCCCTAAAGAAAAACTCGCCTTAGAGCAAGACAAATACGAAAAATATAAGTTGACGAAAAGGTCGCTTGAAGAAAAGCTTTTTAGCATAGCTAAATAAAAAAAGTTAACCAAAGGAGTGATTTGGTTAACATTTTAAAAAACTCGAAAAAAATATATTTATTTATATAAATAAATATTTCACCTCTTCGCGTGGCATTTTTAGCCTTTCTTGTTAAGTATATAGTAGGGGCAATAGAGAATACTCCTCACTTTAATAGACATGAAAAAGTTTTCTTTGGTTTCTCATATGCTAATTGTCTTTATTGCCCTAAACTTTTATGAAAGATTTTGTGTATCAAATTAATCAAAACGAATGCGGTTATGCTTCGCTAAAGATGTTATTAGCGATTGTCCTTAAGGATAGTGCTTACTTGTTTTTGCCACATCACGAAGATAAGAATCATCAGTATGATTTATTAGAACTCAAAGAAATCGCTAAAGCGAATGGGGTGTTGTTAGCAGGTTATATAATAAATAACCAGCACGATTTATTAAATCTAAAAACACCATTTATTATGGTCAAAACTTTAGCCAATGGAGGCAAACACGCAGTGGTGGTGAAAAAGATTTATAAAAGTTTAGCCATTGTATATGATCCAGCGTTAGGCAAGAAAACGGTCCGTACTAAAAAATATTTTTCTTTAAATCACAATGTAGAAGTATTGCAAGTTGAATCTCATTCCTTTGTTAGTCGAACGTTTGATATGAAACCTTTATTGTCAAATAAAGAACGGGCGAAAAACATAACATGTGAAGTATTGGCGATTATGTTTTATTTCTTCGCTACCTACTTCTTAGGTAAGGAGTTTGATATCATTATTCCTCTTGTTTTAATGGTAATAGGAGCGTTATTTTCGATTATCTTTAAAGGAGTTTCCATTTCTACGATGAAGCGCTTTGATGAAGAATTTATTGAATTTACTTATAGTAACAATCTAACTAAACGTGAGGAAAATTATCGTTTGATGCATAAAACTAAAAGCGGACTTTTAAATTCAACCACTAATATTATTCTTACTTTATCTTCCTCGTTGTTGATCAACGTAATTTTGATTTTGCAAAACACAATTGCGGTCTATATCATTATTTCTTCGTTAGCTTTAGTGGTAATTGATGCTGCTTTTATCGACCCATGGATTAAAAATAAATCATATGATTTAGAAAAATTAGAAAGCTCGATATTAAAAAAGGAAAATTTAACTAAAGAAGAATATCTTAACAACTATAGCGAGATTAAAGATATGACGTATAAAATTGCGCGACTAGTTGGGCTAAAAAGATTGATCGGGTATTTTATTTTGTTAATCCTAACCCTAGTTCTTTCAAGAATGAGCGGCAGTGTGGATATTTATTTTGTAATCTTTCATTTTACGATGTGCATGTTTACTTATGTAAGTTTGGATAATGTTTATAAAATGGTGGATACAAGCAAAGAAAATCAAATTAATCAGGTTAAATTCCATAATTTAATTAATGAAAATACAAAGAAATAAAGATATAATATCTTTACATGCAATTAAATTTTAATAATTCAAGCGATAAAAAATATAGTAAATACCAACCGCTTTTATTAAAGTTAAGCAAGAAGACCTTTAAACATTTAAATATCAAAGATAATTTTATTATCGACCTTGATTTTGTAAGCGCATCGAAAATTAAGCAAATTAACAAACAATATCGAAACATAAATAAAGAAACCGATGTCTTATCTTTTGCATTCCTTGAATTAAAAAAAGGCGAAGTTAAAATTAAAAGCAAACAACCGCAATTTTTAGGTGAGATTATTATCTCAACTCATAAAATCGAAGCGCAGGCTAAAGAGTTTAAACACTCTTTTACTTATGAGTTAGCGTATTTATATTTACATGGTTTGTTACATCTTCTTGGTTATGACCATGTTCATAACGAAAAAGAAAAGAAAATAATGTTTTCGTTAGAAGACAAGATTCTTGAAGGAGAGAAACTATGATGAACAAAAAAGAATTAATGACTCATGCAAAAAAAGCTACAGCTTACGCGTACATTCCATATTCCAAATTTAAAGTGGGCGCGGCTATATTAACTAAAGATAATCGTGTGTTTTACGGAGCGAACATCGAAAACGTTGCCTACTCTAGCACGATGTGCGCTGAACGCGCAGCGATTTATCACGCTTATATGAGCGGAGTTAAGAAAAAGGACATTCACGCAATCGCAATTATTGCGGATTTACCAGATGTAGTTGCGCCATGCGGCGAATGTCGACAAGTAATGTCTGAAATGCTTAATCTAGATACTAAAGTATATTTAGGTAACTATAAAGGAAAAATTAAAGAAACAACTGTTGGTAAACTTCTACCAAACGGTTTTGACTCTTTAGCGAAAAAATTAAAATGAAATCAGGATTTGTTAGTCTAATCGGTAAACCAAACGTTGGTAAATCAACGATTCTTAATTTACTAGTAAATAAGAAAGTGAGTATTGTAACGCCTAAAGCGCAAACTACTAGAAACAATATTCTGTCTTTAATCGATGATAACGAATATCAAATCGTGTTTGAAGATACTCCCGGTCTACATAATGCGACCTCCGCTTTAGGAAAAAGCATGAATAAAAAAGTTAATGAAGCAGTTTCTGATTCGGATATTCTGGTATTAATTATTTCTCCTCGTGATTCCATTGATGAAATTACATTAGCTCCTTTTCTAAAAAGAAAAATTGATATCGTTGTGTTGAATAAAATTGATTTAATTCGTCTACCGGAGGTTAACGAAGCCAAAGATAAACTTCGTGATTTATTTCCTACGGCCCAATTAATTGAGATGTGCGCTAAAGATGGATTTAATAAAGAAGAACTTCTTAAAGAAATCATTAAGCGTTTACCCGAAGGGCCCAAATATTATCCGGATGCAAATGCGCTAAAAGACGATGTGTTCTATACTAAAGAAATTATCCGTGAAAAAATCCTATTCCTTTTAAATGAAGAAGTTCCTCATAACATCGCGATTTATATTAAAGATATAAAACGCAAAAAAGAAAGCATGTTAATCGATGCTAACATCATTGTTAGTAAAGATTCACACAAAGGGATTGTAATCGGTAAAAACGGCCAGATGATTAAAAAGATTGGAATGAAAGCCCGTGAAGAATTAGAAAAATATTTTAAGAAAAGAATTTTTCTTGATTTAAAAGTTAAAGTTAAAAAAGACTGGCTAAATTCCATAAAAGATTTAAAGGAATTGGGCTATTGATGAATATTAAAGGCGTGATTGTACGTGTTACTCCTTATAAAGAGAGCGGAGCAATGATAAATGTTTTAAGTAAAGAGCAACTCTTTGCTTTTTACGCTCGTAATATTTATAAAGTTGATAATAAGAACGTTTTGTTAACTACTCCTTTAATGTATGGAGAATTTACTTTTTCTGATAATAAAAAATCTACATTAACTTTTAAAGAAATGTCACCAATTCTTGATACCCGTGCTTATATGAACGACTATATAAAATTAGCAGCAATCGATTTTCTTAACGAAGTTACTATTCGTCTTTTCTCAGAAGAAGAGATGCCGAATATTTATCCTTATTTAATTAAAACCTTAGAACTAATACAAGAAAGAAAACCAGTAGAAGGATTAATGCTAGCTTATTTAGCGACCTCTCTTCGTTTAAACGGATTTGGTTTACAAGTCGATAGTTGCGTACTTACTAATAGTAAAACTAATATAGTAGGAGTCTCGTATCTAGATGGTGGACTTATCAGCAAAGAAGTTTATCGAAGTTCTCGACATAAACTATATAGTTCAGAGAAGATTAATATGCTTCGCATTATCTTTAAAGTTAAGCCAGACGATTTAGAAAAGATTAACTTTGCTAAGCGCGATACTTATGAAATTCTTGATGATTTACTAATTTATACTTATGATCAAACGGGAGTTCGCTTAAAGAGCGAAAACTTAAAAAAAAAATAAAAAACACACTTATAATAGGTTGACAAAAATAAAGACAAATGTTGTAATATTGAGGTTAATAAATTATGACAGAAAACAAATTTAGCAAAATTGTTACTCATTTAACCACGAGTGGTTATGTGTATCCTAACTCCCAAATCTATGGGGGTCTTTCTAACACTTGGGATTACGGTCCTTTAGGTGCTGAACTTAAAAACAACATTAAGCAGTATTGGTGGAAACATTTCGTTCAACAATCTCCTTATAATGTTGGAATTGATTCTGCTATTCTTATGAATAAAAAAGTCTGGGAAGCAACCGGGCATCTTACCACCTTTAATGATCCGTTGATTGATTGTAAATCTTGCAAAGCTCGCCACCGTGCCGATGAATTAATTAAAAGTCAGTTCCCTGATGTTGACACTAATAAAATGTCATTTGATGACATGAACAAATTTATAAAAGAAAATAAAGTTAAATGTCCAGTATGTGGTAAGGTTGGTACCTTTACGGATGTACGTCAATTTAACATGATGTTTAAATCCCATATTGGTGTAACCGATGATTCCAGTAGTGAAGTATATCTTCGCCCTGAAACTGCGCAAGGCGTGTTTGTGAATTTTAAAAATGTACAAAGAAGTTCCAGAAAGAAAATACCCTTCGGTATTTGTAATATGGGTAAAAGTTTCCGCAACGAAATTACTCCCGGAAACTTTACTTTTAGAACTCGTGAATTCGAGCAACTTGAGATGGAATTCTTCTGCAAACCCGGTACGGATTTAGATTGGTTCAAATATTGGAAAGACGAATGTCTTAAATTCATTAAAAGTTTAAATATTAACGAAAAGAACTTACGTTACCGTGATCATGATAAGGCTGAATTAGCATTTTATTCTAAGGCGACAACTGATATTGAATATAATTTCCCAGATTTAGGCTGGGGTGAATTACTTGGAATTGCTGATCGTACGGATTATGATTTAAAACGCCATATGGAACATTCTAAAGAATCGCTTGAATATCTTGATCCAGAAACAAACGAAAAATATATTCCTTATTGTATCGAGCCTTCTATGGGTGTTGATCGCTTAATGCTTATGATTATGATGGATGCATACGATGAAGAAAAACTCGAAAACGATACTCGTATCGTAATGCACATTAAACCAGCATTGGCCCCGTATAAAGTTGCGATTCTTCCTTTAAGCAAACAACTAGGCGATAAAGCTAAAAAAGTCTTTGAACTAGTGAGCCAACACACCGTCGCCATCTATGATGACACTGGAAGTATTGGCAAAAGGTATCGCAGAGAAGATGCGGTTGGTACCCCATATTGTGTAACCATCGATTTTGATACTGAAAAAGATGAGACAGTTACAATTCGTGAAAGAGATTCAATGAAACAAATTCGTTTAAAGATTAGCGAAGTTGGTGCGTACATTTTAGAACACACAAAGTTCTAATATTTATATTAAGGTAGGATTATGATTGATAAGTCATTAATTGACGAAATAAGTAAAAAGGCCGACATTGTGACTGTAGTAGGTTCTTATCTTAACTTAGTTAAGAAAGGACGAATCTATTTAGCACTTTGCCCTTTTCACGACGACTCTAATCCTAGTCTACAGGTCAATCCTGAACGTAATACGTTCCATTGTTGGGTTGATGGACATAGCGGTAACGCTTTTAGTTTTGTCATGCAGTATGAACACGTTACCTTTGTCGAGGCGGTTAAAAAAGTAGCGGAGATTATCGGCTTTGATGATCCTCGTTTACACGAGAAATCTTATGTAAAGAGAGTCGATGACAACTTAGTGCCATTAATTAAATGCATTGACGATTTAAATTCATTCTATGAATATTCATTAACTAGCGAAGAGGGTAAAGATGCAAGCGAATATTTAGCTAAGCGCAATATTAATCCTGACATTATTAAAAGATTTCATATTGGATATTCACTAAAAGACGGAACTAAAACTATTAAATTTTTACAAAGTAAAGGCCATTCATTAAAAGTGATGGAGGATATCGGAATCACTACAAACATCGGCGATAGGACTCACGATAATAATCAAGGTCGCATTACTTTCGCGTTAGTTGATAATGCTGGTCAAGTAGTTGGATTCTCTGCTCGTCATTTAACCGATGATGATGGACCTAAATACGTTAATTCGCCTGAGACTAAATTATTTACCAAAGGTAAAGTTTTATATAATTTCTACCAAGCGCGCGACATTGCTAAAAACGAACAAGCGGTTTATCTACTTGAAGGTTTTATGGATGTCATCGCTCTTAATAAAATTAATGTTAATAACTGCATCGCCTTGATGGGCACTGCTTTAAGTAAGGACCATATTCAAACTTTAAAGAAATTAAATGTTGAAGTTAGACTTTGTCTAGATGGTGATCTTCCAGGACAAGAAGCAAGCATGCGAATTCTACCTATGCTACTAAATAACAACATACCTGTACGTATCGTAAATAATCTAAACGATACTCGTGATCCTGATGAGATTCTTAACGAACAAGGCGCTGATGCATTAAAAAAATATCTTAATAATTTATTAACTCCATTTGATTTTGTTATAAATTTCTATAAAAATAGTAAACCATTAGATACGGTCGAAGATAGAAAGGCATTAATCGCGAGATTCATCCCTTTGCTATTAGCAACTACTTCTCAACTTGAATTGGATGATTATTTATACAAATTAGCGGATGTTACCCATTTTTCCATTAATGCGATTAAAAATGCACTAGCGACTGCACGTTCGCATAAAAAAGTCGATATCGTGGAAGAAGAGGATAACACTAATAAAAGATTTACTTTTAAACCAATCAAAGAAAAATTACGTCATTTGGAAAAGAACGAACGTGAAATTCTCTACCATATGCTTACCCACGAAGACGCGATTAAGTTCTACGAAAAAAATATTGAATATTTTTATACCGAACTATATCGAGATATTGCTAATTATTTAATGGAATATTTAGTTCAACATTCAGGTCTTAATATTGGAGACTTATTTACCGAAATTGAAATTAAGAATGCACCCAATAAAGAAACTGTTAAAAGTGAAATCACTAAACTTCTAGACGAGAAAGGAATGCATTTAAAATATTCCGAGAAATTACTTGAAGGTTGTAAACGAGAAATTGATAAAGAAAAGAAGAAAATTCATAAACAAGAGAAAATTTCTAGAGCAACGGAAGGTAAAAGCGAAGAAGAGAAAGCAAGAATCATCGCAGATACTTTAAGGGCGGATGACGATTAATTATAAATTAAAAGGAGATTTATATGGGAAAAGTTAAAAGAAAAGTGAAGGCCAAAGTGACCAAAGCGGTCATTAAGGTTAAGGCAAAAAGGGCGGTTAAAAAAGCCGCTAAGGCTGTTAAGCCGTATCTTGATAAAGAAGATCAGGCGAAACTAAAAAAGGCGCTTAAAACCGCTAAAAAGGATGTGAAATCTGTTAAAAAAGCAGTAAAGAGCACCAAAAAAGAAATAAAGAAAGACATTAAAGCTGCTAAAAAAGTTGTTTCCAAAAAAATCATTGATGATGAAGATGAGGACGAAAAGCTCGTTGAACTCGAACGTATTAAAGACAAATATTTAAAAATAGCGAAAAAAGAAGGCTCTATTTCACAAGAAGATATTATGGATGCAGTTGAGCCGCTTGATTTAAGCGAAGATGAACTTGAGGATTTATTGCATTTCTTTAAAAAGAAAAAAGTAAAAGTCGAAACCAACGAAGAA
Organism: Bacilli bacterium; assembly: GCA_024408495.1. GTDB lineage: Bacteria > Bacillota_I > Bacilli_A > RFN20 > CAG-826 > UB1719. The sequence continues at coordinate 27,868 of JAKSUY010000007.1, read as the reverse complement.
GAAGCTGATGATATCGACGAAAAGGATTTTCTTGGCGATGAAGAAGATCTAGAAAAGGAAATGAGCGAAGATGAACTTGATGTCGAAGATGATGGAGAATTTCACGATCAAGAAAAGAGCGAATATGAAGAAATCGCTAAAAGTCTAAAAGACTTAAACGCTCTTGCTAGCAGTGACATTAAATCAACCGATTCAGTCAAGGTCTATTTAAAAGAAATAGGTCGTGTAGGTTTACTCTCAGGTAGAGATGAAGAAATTGAACTCGCAAAGCGTATCGCAAAAGGCGGTAAAGATGCTGAAGAAGCTAAACACGAATTAATTAATGCAAACTTACGTTTAGTTATTTCCATTGCGAAACACTATGTAGGTCGTGGCATGCATTTCCTTGATTTAATTCAAGAAGGAAATCTAGGATTAATGAAAGCGGTTGATAAATTTGATTATTCTAAAGGGTTTAAGTTTTCAACTTACGCAACTTGGTGGATTCGTCAAGCAATTACTCGTGCGATTGCCGACCAAGCTAGAACTATTCGTATTCCAGTTCACATGGTCGAAACTATTAATAAGATTACTCGTGTACAACGCCAACTAGTTCAAGAACTAGGTCGTGATCCGACGGCGGAAGAAATAAGCGAAAAACTTGATGGTAGTATTTCTCCAGACCGTTTAAGAAAGATTCAAATGATTGCGCTTGAACCAGTTTCATTAGAAACACCAGTAGGTGAAGAAGATGAATCACACTTAGTCGACTTTGTCGAAGATAAGCAAAACGTTTCTCCCAACGAATTTACCACTAAGTCACTATCTAAAGATGCCTTATTTATGGTTCTAGGTGAACTCTCTGAAAGAGAAGAACGAGTTCTTCGTTTAAGATATGGTCTTGATGACAATAAACCTAGAACATTAGAAGAAGTTGGTCGTGAATTTGCGGTTACCCGTGAACGTATTCGTCAAATCGAAGCCAAAGCTTTAAAAAAGCTTCGCTCCCCGATGAGAATTAAGAAGTTAGGCGACTATCGAATTCCTACTAATAATAATGGCAAATAGAATTGAAGAAATTGCAAAACTAGTTCCATCTAAAACCGTGGTAGCTGATATTGGTACCGATCATGCGTATTTAATTATCAACTTACTATTATCTAAGAAGATACTTTACGCTTACGCGATTGATAACAAATCGGGTCCAATTCAAAACGCGCTTAATAACATTAAGAAATATAATTTAGAAGATAAATGCGAAGTGATTAAAGCGGATGGATTAAATTTTAATTTAAAGAAAGACGTTAACACTTTAGTGTTCGCTGGTTTAGGTGGTCTTAATGTTATCAAGATGATTGATGATAATAAGGATAAACTCAAATATATTAAATATATTGTCACGGATATCCATCGTGATGATGTAAAAGTGAAAGAATATTTATCCAGTTTAGGATTTAAAGTTAATAAATCAATTGATATAATTGATAAGAAGAAGGGATATCATTTAGTAAGATATGCAAAGTAGTAAATTAATATACCATTTAAGAAAATGGTACCCAAAAAGCGTGGCTTGCCCTGGGGATTTTATCGGTTTACAAACCGGGAAACTTAGAAAAGACACTAACACTATTTTAGTGTGTCTTGATTTTGACAATGATGTTTTTAACAAAGTTAAGAACGAAAAGATCGATTTAATTTTAACCCATCATCCTCTAATATACGGGAAACGCAAAGAAGTGCTGAAGTTTGATCCAGTTAAGCGGGCGCTAGTAAAGAAGATAGATAAGTTAAAGATTCCTGTTTATAGTATGCACACGAACTTTGATACCGGTATTGATGGTATGAATGATAATCTTGCTAATGCAATCGGACTAAGAAATATTAAATCGCTTAAGGCTGATCCGATGATTCGTGGTGGTAATTTAAAAGAAGCAATGGAGATTAACGCATTCGCTCGTTATGTTAAAAAAGCACTAAATCTTCCTAATGTTTATTTAATAAACCGCGGAAAAAAGATGGTGAAGAAAGTAGCAATCTGTGGTGGTGCAGCGGGTGGATGTTTTAAGATGGCGATTGATGAAGGATATGACGTTTATGTAAGCGGGGACGCTCCTCACCATATTCGTCATGACGTAAATTGTTATCAATTTAATTATTTAGAAATATGGCACGAAGCTGAACAAATTTTTATACCAGTGATGGCGCGTCGCTTAAAAACGTTGGACAGAAAATTAAAAATTATTACGGTTAACCAGCCATATCCAAAAGTTATATAAAAATAATATAATTACCAAATTTCATCTAACTTAACTTTAATCTTCATAGTTTCGTTAAGTGGGGTAGAGGCTCCAGAGATAATTGCACAAGTAAGACAACCTTTAAGTTTGTCTTTAATTGGATCTATGTCATGCTCGTTTAAGATGTAAAAAATCTTTAAAGTAGAAAAGTGTTTCTTTGCTAACTCGTAGAGTTTTTTAGTGTTGCTTGAATCTTTACCACCTACTACAAAAACCGCATCAACATCGTTGGGCAGTTTTTTAAACGCCATTTGGCGAATCTTGGTTTCTTGGCAAATCTCTTTTTGGAAAATAGCATTAGGGAATGTGCCCTTAATTTTATTAAAGATTGCTTCGAGTTCTAGCACAGATAATGTTGTTTGTGAACTTACGTATGGAGTCTTATCTATGATAAAACTTTTCATATCTTCCATGATGTTTTGGAACAAATAGACTTCTTTATCTATAGATAGCATCCCGATGGTTTCAGGATGGTTAGGTGTTCCTATGTAGATTACTTGTCGTCCGTCTTTAATCGCTTTTCTGATATTATTAGCGCTTAGTTCTACTATTGGGCATGTCGCGTCTAAATAAACTATATCCTTACGTTTAAGTAAATCTTCTAATTTTTTATCGTGCCCGTGAGCTGTTAAAATCACCGCACAGCCTTTAGGAAGATTCTTGATTTTCTCTTCGTTGCTAATCTTTTCCGTTAAGGAAATAATGCCATATTTTTTTAATTCTTCAGTAACTGTTTCGTTATGTACTAGTGCGCCTAAAACATAGCATTCTTTGTCAGGATATTTCTTTTTAAAAGAAAGCGCTAAAGCAATAGCGCGTGATACGCCTTGACAATAGCCACTAGGATTCGCTAAGTAAGTTTTCACTCTTATATTTTATCAAAAATAAAAGTCGGCTATAATAATAGTTGCATATGGGAAGCTTCAAAGCCTTTAACTTAGATAGTAGGATGATTTCTAGTCTTAATCGACAAGGTTATCTTTCGCCATCTCCAATTCAAAGTCTCGTCATTCCCAAAGCGCTTCAAGGCTTAAATTTAGTGGTTAAAAGCGAAACTGGGAGCGGGAAGACCCATTCTTACTTAATTCCTTTACTCGCTAAACTAAATCGTCTAGAACGCGCTAATTTGTATGGCGTTATCATTGCGCCAACTAATGAACTAGCTAGACAAATATTTAATTTTACGCGCATGTTTAAACGCGAATATGGAGATATTAAAGTCCGTCTCCTTACTAGTGAAACTAGTGAGAGAGAAAATATTTCTGGTTTATCAGTTACTCCTAACTTGGTGATTGCCACTCCTGGCCGCTTATCTTCTTTATTTAAGAAGGGGCATTTAAACGGTAAATATGTTAATACATTAATCCTTGATGAAGCGGATATGTTACTTGAACTAGGGTACTTTAACGACATTAACTATTTAGTTGGTTTATTTAGTAAACCGCAAATCATGATCTTCTCGGCAACCATTAAAGATAATTTACGTAATCAAATAAATAAATATATCGGCGCTGATTATGAAATAACCAGTGATAAGAAACAAGACACTGGTAGTGGGGTCACTCATTATCTAATAGATATTCATCACCAGGACTTAAACGAAGCTACTTTATCTTTTATTAAAATAAAGAATCCATATTTCTTATTGATATTTGCGAGCAACAAAAATGAAGTGAATAGTTTATATAACTATTTGAAGAAACTTAAATATTCTATAACGATGATTACCGGAGATTTAACCGATCGAGAAAGACGCTCTACGATCAAGCGCATCAATAATGATGAATATCAAATTGTAGTTGCTAGTGATCTAGTAAGCCGCGGAATGGATTTTAAAAATATAAGCGATGTTTTAAGTATCAACTTACCTAGTGATTTAACTTATTATCATCATCGCGCTGGTAGAACCGGTCGCTTTGATAAGGTTGGTAATTCCTATGTCTTTTATAACGTTAGTGAAACTAAACGAGTTAGCGCTCTAATTAATCAAGGTGTTAAGTTTAATTATTTATCACTTAAGAATAATGAATTAACACAAGGTAAACCTTTTGTTAAAGAATTCAAGCATAACAAGAAGGTTGATGAAAATCTCTTGAGAGATATTAAAAAGGCTAAATACGAAAGTCGAGGCGATAAAGTTAAACCGAATTATAAAAAGAAAGTAAAGTTAGCGATTAACAAAGTTAAGCAAAAACATAAACGTGAGATTATCCGACAAGACATTCGTCGTCAGCGAGTTGAAAGATATAAACAAGAGGCTAAGAATAAAAATTATGAATAATTTATATTTAGGTAGTCACGTTAATTTAAGTGGACCAGATTATTATTTAGGAACGGTTAAAACGGCGCTTTCTCTTAATGAGAACTGTTTTATGTTTTATACGGGCGCTCCGCAAAACACGATTCGTAAACCGACTAATCAATTAAAAATTGATGAGGGTCGTAAATTAATTAAAGAGAGCGGATTAGATGAAAGTAAAATTGTAATCCACGCTCCCTATATCATTAACTTAGGTAATACAGTTAATTTAAAGACGCGCGAACTTGCGATTAGCTTTCTAAAAGAAGAACTAAAACGTGTAAATGATTTTCACGTAAAGACTTTAGTGCTTCATCCTGGTAGTCACGTTGATGCTGGAGTTGAAGTAGGATTAAAAGCCGTTATTGATGGTTTAAACGAAGTTTTAGATCACGATGATTCAGATGTAAGAATTGCACTCGAAACTATGGCGGGTAAAGGCAGTGAACTTGGCAAGAATTTTAATGAATTAAAAACTATTATCGATGGAGTTCATAAAAAAGACCGCATTGGTGTTTGTCTTGATACTTGCCATATAAATGATGCTGGTTACGAAGTAAGAGATGTGGATCGTGTCATTGATGAATTCGATAAGATTATTGGATTAAACAAATTACTTGTAATTCATATCAACGATTCCATAAACGGAAAAGGCGCACATAAAGATCGACACGCTAATATCGGAGTGGGATTAATCGGCTTTAATACATTAGTGAACTACGTTCATCATCCTAAACTAGATGGCATACCAAAAATATTAGAAACACCTTATATTAATGAGAAGCCTCCTTATAAAAAGGAGATTGAAATGCTTCGTAACAAAAAGTTTGATCCTAATTGGGCTTATAGTTTTTGAACAGATGGTATCGATTTTAAAGTATCAATAAACGGACCAATGCATCTTTGCATCGTGGTGTAGATTTCGATAAAGTCCTCGCGTTCGTATTCGTGAATAATCAGATTACGAGTTTTTCTAAAAAATGACACATGAGCTGGATTTAGATAATCCTTAATTGCCTTTGGCAAATTGATAACGTGTTCACCGATTTGTGCTAAATCCATTTTAATTGCCTTGACCAAAATTGGATTCTTAGAAATCTGTTCGTATGATTGACCATTAATTTCATTAACTAGTTCATCATGCCATTTAAAAATGTATTGCACTCTTAATTTATCGCGAGCGCTCAAAGATTCGTATTTCATCTTTAGAAACCTCCTTCAGAAATTCCGGGCGGAGGCCTCCTTTGATGACAACATCAACCTCTTTTCCAAGTTGATTCTCTAGTTTATCTTGCATAACGGATAGATCAATCAAATCAAATTTATTACGATCAGTTGTAATTAGAATATCGATATCGCTATCGCCACGCTCTTCACCTCGAGCATAACTACCAAAAAGCGAAGCTTCAAAAACTTTTTCTTTGTAGCTTTTATTGATGATTTCATTAAGCGCTTTTTTAATTTCTGGAATCGAGACCCGGTCTTTTTCAAAGACTCGGATTTTACTTCTGATATTAATTGGAATCATGTCACGAGCAACCGTATCCATTAAATATGCATTAAGTAGTGATCCAAGTTTAACGTTATTTCGCTTTGCGATTGCCATCGCTTTATTCTTTAATTCAGTATTAACCCGAAATAGAAATGTAGTGTCTTTTGTCATAAAAACCTCCGACATACATATTCTATAATTATATATACATTTGTCAATAATTATATATATTTATATTTTCTTTAATTCTTGAATTAAAACTTTAAAAGCATCGGATTCTTTAATTTTTTTGACTACTTTACCTTTCTTAAAAAGAACCCATTCGTTTTTACCACCCGCTAGTCCAATGTCGCATTCTTTAGCTTCGCCTGGACCATTAACCACGCAGCCCATAACAGCCACTTTCTTATTGATATTATTATCTTCTAAGTACCTAAGTACTTTATTAGCTAAAGGAATTAAATTAACCTGGGTGCGACCGCAAGTAGGACAAGATATTAAAGTGGGGTAGTTTGGATATAATCCAACATCATGAAGAAGTTTTTTACAGGCAATTACTTCTTTTTGCGGTTCATCACTTAGTGATAAACGAATTGTGTTGCCGATTCCATTAAGAAGCAGTGGGGCTAGTGCAGCGACACTACGTGAAATTCCAATCTCGCTAGGGCCAGCCTCAGTTATTCCTAAATGGAGTGGATATTTAAATGTTTTACTCGCTAAAGTGTAGGCTTCAGTTGTGTCTCTAACATTACTTCCCTTAAGGGAAATGACAATATTTTTAAATCCTAATTTTTCTAAGATTGCGACATGCTTCTTTGCGCTTTTAACTAAGTTAATTGCGCTAACTTTATCGCTAATAGATTTATCTAATGATCCAGAATTAACACCAATCCGAATCGGAATATTTTTCTTTTTTGCTAAAGAAACGACTTTTTTGATTTTATCAATGCTACCAATGTTTCCGGGATTAATTCTAATCGCATCCGCTCCGTTATTAATCGCATCAATCGCTAAGCGATAATCAAAGTGGATGTCTGCAATCAAAGGTATCTTGATTTTCTTTTTTATTTCTTTAATTGCTTTTGCATCATTAGCGTCCAATACACTAACTCTCATTAAGTCTGCGCCAAGCTTAGCGCATTCATTAATTTGTCTACTAACTTCGTTAACTTTACTAGTCTTGATGTTGCACATTGACTGAATCAAAACACGGTTATTTCCGCCGAGGGTTAAACGACCAACTTTGATTTTCAATGTTTGGTTTCGCTTCATATTTATATATGGTTATGCAAATTTTTCTGCAACACGAATAGCGATTTCAATCATGTTCTTTAAGCCTTTCGCTCTTTCATCGCTAGATAAAATGCCGGGTTTTTGGAAGTGATCAGAAACCGTGAACATACCAAGCGCTCTTTTACGTAATACCGCTGCGTTACAATATAAAGCATAGCTTTCCATCTCACAGCCTAATGTTCCAATCTTTTCCCAGCCTTTCCACCAAGGTTCTTTACTATTGCCAGAAAAATGGTAGAAGCGCCCTTCACTAAAAATATTACCTACGTGGGTTTTTACACTTTTACATTTTTTGGCTTCTTCAACCGCGGCTTTTAAAACTTCAAAATCAGCACCTGCACTATAAGTGCCGTCTAAAGTAAAATCAGTCATCCAATTAAAATCAGTACTCGCGGTTTGAGCAATAATAATGTCTTTAGTATTAACAAATTTTTGGAACGCTCCACACGTACCAACACGAATGATTGTTTCAACGTTATATTGACTATATAGTTCATAACTATAAATACCAATACTTGGTTGTCCCATTCCGCTTGCCATCACACTAATTCGTTTTCCGTTTTTAGTAAACCCAGTATAACCGAGCATTCCTCTTACATCACATACTTCCTTATAATCTTTAAGGAAAGTATGAGCAATCCAAGTTGCTCTAACTGGATCTCCAGGCATTAATAAGACTTTTGCAAAGTCGCCTTTTTTAGCATTAATATGAACACTCATTATCTTTGCCCCCTTTCATATGGTTGACCTTCCGCTTTTGGAGCGCGTGACTTCTTCGAAGTAAAGGCTAATAGTACTAACGATAATATATAAGGAATCATTCTAAAAAGCTCACTAGTAACTCCTACATCTTTACTAAGTTCAACGCCGAACAAAGCAAAGAATAAATCATAGTAGCAGAAACTAAGTGCCATAAAGAAACTAAAGAACAAGGCGGTACCGGCAATCCTAAATGGTTTCCAAGCGCCGAAGATTAATACTGCTAAAGCAAGGAAGCCAAAACCTGATACTCCACTAGAAGCGTTCCAAGAACTACTAGCAGGAATAATATAAGCTAGGGCTCCTAATCCAGCTAGAGCGCCAGAAATTAAGACACCAATGTAGCGGAATTTAAATACATTAATACCCGCACTAGCGGCTGAATGAGGATTTTCACCACACGCTCTAAGACGTAATCCGAATCTAGTTTTAAATAAAGCAAACCAAGAAACAATTAATACAATTATTCCTAAGAATAAGAAGATATTAATATCAAATTGTCCAATCGGAATAATAAATGAATCTTTAACAAAAGTAATCGCATCAGTCGCATAAGGAGAAATGCGTTTAGCTAAAACTACCACCGCAGCGGTAGCGAGTAAGTTCATCGCAGTACCAATTAAGGTTTGATCAGCGTTAAATTTAATGGCTACAACGGCTAATAACATTGAATAGGCCGCTCCTGCTATAACAGCCACTAATATTGTAAGTATTACAATAAGCGCCGGATGCGCTCCAGCCCCGGTTAATCCGGTTAAAGTCAATAATCCAAAGAAGCCACCGAACACCATCGTTCCTTCTAGACCAATGTTAATAACACCGCTTCTCTCTGAGAACATTCCGCCAATCGCAACAATCATCAACGAAACCGCAAAGATAAACATGTAGGAGAATAAAATAGCAAATTGTGCACCCATACTATTTACCTCCTTTTGAGCCATCAACACTTAGGGCCATTTCTTTTGGCTCGCCCTCTTTCTTCTTTTTAAGCTTTGCTTTAATCCAAGGAATAAAGCGAAGTGTGATTGCGGTTAATCCGCTCAAGTAAACAATAACCGCAGTGATTAAATCACTAATTTCTTTTGGGAAGGCGGATTGACTGGTTGCAGTTGAACCGACTGAAATAATGGATAAGAATCCTGCACCAAAAATAGCACCGATTGGATTAAGCTGAGCGATGAATGCCACTATAATACCATTCCATGGTACTTGTGGTAAAACGTTAGAAACTTGGCTTGACCACTCTTCAACCCCCGCTAGATAATAAAGCGCTGCTCCTAAACCAATAATCGCACCAGAGATTGCCATGGTAATAATTGCGTTTTTCTTTGCATTAATACCAGCATATTTAGTTGCGTGACGGTTATAACCAGATGCCTTTAGTTGATAACCAAAGGTGGTCTTTTCCATTAGTATATAGGCGGCGATTGCAATAAGTATTGCGATTAAGAACGCACAAGAGAACGTATTGCCAATTACCGTTGAATCTGCGCCAAAGTTCGGTAAAACCGATGATGGACTATTACTAGCAATAACCAAAGTTTTAAAACTATTACCTGGATCGACCAGTTTAGATAAATAAGTTTGATAGGAATAGTTAACAAAGAATAAACCAATCCAGTTAAGCATAATTCCGGAGATAACTTCGTTAACGTTGCAAAATACTTTTAATAGCGCAGGGATGATTGCCCATAGAGCGCCAAATATCATTGCCATTAAAACGCAAATAGTCCAATGTTGTTTAAATTGAAGAGCAAAAACGATTGCTCCAAAAGAACCAAGAACATATTGTCCGGCTGCGCCGATATTAAAGATGCCAGTCTTATAAGCAAATATAATGCCGACTCCGCAGCAAAGTAATGGAGCCATTGTGGCTAAGATATTACCAAAGCCCTCAAGCTCATAATATTTTAAACCGCCAGTAATCATCATTCCAAAATCATAGAATGCATCGCCTGGCGATAAACAAATCATAATAATTAGACCAATTAATAAACCGACTAAGACACAAGCAATTGACGAAAAAGCTTTGTGAGCGCTGTTACTCGTAAAGGTCTTTTTTACACTATGAGAGAAAGACTTCATAAAACTTTGTTTAGTACTCATAATTATCTCCTCCCCTCAACAAATTGGTAATTGCGCTTTGCGCCTGACATATATAAACCTAGTTCTTGGCGAGTTACATCTTTGGGTTTAAACTCACCGACGATTTCTCCTTCATACATTACAAGGATGCGGTCGCTTAAAGCAAAGACTTCATCTAATTCATATGAGACAAGCAATATAGCGGTACCGCGTTCTTTTTCTTTTAAAAGACGAGTATGGATGTTTTCAATTGCGCCAACATCAACTCCGCGAGTAGGTTGAACCGCAACTAGGACTTTTGGTTTTCGAGCGATTTCACGCGCTATAATCGCTTTTTGCTGGTTACCTCCACTCATTCCACGGGCGCTACTATTTGCGCCGTTAGAAGAGCGGATATCGTGTTCACCAATCAATTTATCAGCATTTGTTTTAATACTTTTATTTTTAATAAAACCAAAGCGTTGGAAGTTAGAATCTTTAAAATCTCTAAGCACTAGATTTTGTTTTAAATCGTAATCTAGAACTAACCCGTGTTTATGACGATCTTCAGGAATGTGTGACATTCCAAGAGCGTTACGTTCTTTTATATCGCCTTTCTTTAGAATAGTATCAGCGAATTGAACAGTGCCGTCAGTCTGTTTTTCAATACCAGTAATTCCGTAAATTAATTCGGTTTGACCATTTCCATCGATTCCTGCAATCGAAACGATTTCTCCTTCACGTACATCGAAGTTTACTTTATTAACCACGTTTTTCTTTTTGTGGTTATCAAACATAGTAAGGTTACGTATTGAAAGCATGCGTTTTCCTGGTTTCTTTTTACTCTTGTTTAAAGTGGTGGTAACATGACGACCAACCATGAGATCAGATAATTTATTAACCGGGGTTTTCTTTACATCATAAGTACCGATTGTTTCGCCTCTACGTAGAACGGTAACACGATCTGCAACCGCTTTAATTTCATTAAGCTTATGAGTAATAAAGATAATGGTCTTACCTTCGCGTTTGAGATTTTTCATAATTAAAAGCAATCCTTCAATTTCTTGAGGAGATAAAACCGCAGTCGGTTCATCAAAGATGAGAATATCAGCGTTGCGATAAAGCATTTTCAATATTTCAGTTCTTTGTTGCATACCTACTGTTGCATCTTCGGTTACACAATTTAGATCAACGCCTAAACCGTATTTACGAGAGATTTCGGTAATATCATATGCAGCTTTATTTAAGTCAACATTAAATACAGTTTTATTCCACCAGTCAGCGAAACGTGCCAAGCCACGACCAGTTGCTTTAGCAGCCTTTTGAAAAACGTTTGGTTTCTTTTCGTTTTGGGCAAAGAACTTTTCACGTAATTCCTTAGCCTCTTTTTGTAATTCCTTTTCTTTTAAATCGTTAAGTTCGGAAATAGGTAAGGATAAAATGGCGTTAGTCTGTGATTGAGTGAAATGATAATCGTGGCCTAAGATAAATCTTAAATCATTATCGCTTACTGCTGTTTTTAAAACTTCCGTTAAATCTTTTCTTAATTTTAAGAAACGAATTAAACCTTCGATGATGTATAAGCGAGTCATAATGGCTTGCTCTCTTTTCTCAGCATCTTCTACGAAGTGGTTTTTCGCAATTTCTTTACCTAAAATAATGTTTTCGAGTAAGGTATAACATTCAACTAATTTAAAGTGTTGATGCACCATTCCGATTTTTAAATCGTTAGCATCATTAGGATCTTTAATCTTAACTTCTTTCCCATTGACTTTAATCTTTCCTTCATCCGGGGAATAAAGTCCAAAGAGAATAGACATGATAGTAGATTTACCAGCGCCGTTTTCACCAAGAAGCGCGTGAATTTCACCCTTCTTAATTTTTAAAGTAACGTTTTTATTTGCATAAAGAGGACCAAATTTCTTGGTAATATTTAACATCTCAATTGCGTAATTATTATTTTCCATAAATCTTCCTCCTTTAAATATATTTAATATCGATATTAGGATAGCTTCCTAAATATTCATCACGGAATTTTACTCCGTCTTTTTCCCAATTTTCCATTCCGGTTGGAATTCCTTGATCTGATCCGTACTCGGTTCCGCTACCACCATAAACTTTGATACTGCCTTCTTCTTTAATAAGGTTATTGCGAAGTTCTTCACATTGAGTAATAGTATATCTACTAAATCCTCTGATAACGCCCTTTTCATCGTGTTCATCCGCGGGGATTCCGACATAATCACCGCGTTCTACCTCGCCATCACCAAAAACAGAATTCATTCCTAAAATCCATTGACCATTAAGTCCAATCTCGCCTCCGGAATCAGTCGGACCTTCCTTACGCCATCCACCGATTAATGACCATTGGTCATTGTAATGAAGCTTGAGCGCATGTTGAACCGCCACTTTAAGTCCTTTTAAAGCGCTGGTATAAATTGAGGATTTTTCATAGTCGTATTTAAGTCCGCGATATTGATCAGAGTCAACACCCACCCAACGAGCTGCTTCACGGGGCGCTTCGATGTTTCCTTTAAGCCAATCATTATAGTTTTTAACGTTATGGCTATTATAGTATTGAACTGCTTCAGTAGCTGACTGATATAATTTACCACCACAAGGGAATAACACTCTAATATCTTTAGTGTCATCGGCTAACCAACCTTTCATAGTAGCGGTTGCAGTGTCACTTTGCGCAAACACTTGAGCATAGTTATAGTTAATCCAAATTTTTGGTTTGCTACTATCATCTTTTATATCTTTACAGAAATCATCAGTGGCTTTACATATACCTTGGATATATCCAAATCCAAATTCATAGACGCCAGGGCTAGCCATACCGCCACAATAACCATATCCGTACTTATCTTTTAATCCGCCGTCTTCTATATCACGCATCATTAAATCGGTAGCAATAGTGTAACCGGCAGCAAAACCTGAATATTCACATTTAAACCCAACACAACAAACGTTGTTAGCAGGATTATCTTCGCTTTGTTCAATTGAACTATCAATTAACAAAAAGTTAACATTAGGATATTTTTTGCTTTCAATCGCACAGGTCGTCGCAAATTTAAATCCAGGTAATATAATAACTTGAGCACCTTTAGCTACAGCCTGCTTAATTGCGCAACTTCTTGCAAATTCACTATCGGTAAAAGGACGATAGAAATCATAAGATTTGTTGTTATCAATAGCAAAATCCTTACATGCTTCCCAAGATTCTTGGTTAAAGCTACCATCATCGATATCACCGATATCGGTGATTAGTGCAATCTCCTTAGGAGATGCTGAGCAACTAGTGGCATTTCCTACAATTAAAAACGCAACCGGAATAACCGCTAATTTAAGGAATTTGTTCATAAAACCTATCCTCCTATATAAAAATAACAATAAAAAAGGGCACTTGCCCCTAGCTAATTACGCTAAATTGTTACCTTTAACATGACTTTTATATTATTTCATATATGAAATGATATAGCAACTATTTAATAGAAGTGTTATGATATTTCCTAGAGTTAAAAAGAGGATAAAATTATGGCTCGCGAAAACATTACATTAAAATGCACCGTTTGTGGTGAAGAAAACTATATCACAACCAAGAACAAAAGAAAGCAACCTGAACGCATTGAAAAGAAGAAATATTGTCCTCGTTGTAAGAAAGAGACCGTTCATAAAGAAAAGAAGTAACCTATATATAATATAAGGTATGAAAATTGAACTCCTTTATTTTAATCATAACTGTAATACCTATTTAATAAGTAATAACAACGAATGCATCGTAATTGACCCAGGTTTTAATCACGATAATTGTTTAATAAAAGCAATTAATGATCGGCATTTTACTTTAAAAGCAATCTTATTAACTCATGGTCATTATGACCATATTGAAGCTTTAAGAAATATTAAAAATATCCCAGTTTATATTTTTGAAGGTGAAGAAAAATCATTAAGCAATTCTCGTTATAATTGCTCGGTTATGTCGCCTAATCCATTTGAGATTAACGATGTTAAAGTTGTGACTTTTAATGAAGGTAAACTTAACTTGATTGGGATTGATTTTGAAGTGATTCATACTCCATTTCATACTAGTGGAAGTGTTTGCTTTTATTTAAAAGATGCAAAAGTGGTTTTTACGGGTGATACTTTATTCTTACATGCGATTGGTCGATACGATTTACCAACGAGCGCGCCACGCTTAATTTCGTCGTCTTTAAATAAGTTATTTAAGCTACCACACGAAGAAAATAATGACACAATTGTCTACCCTGGACACGGGAGTAAAACCACGCTCTCTCGTGAATATCGATTTTTAAAACAAGAATACTTAAATTAATTTGTGTATAATAAATAAGCACAAGCAAAAGGAGAATTATATGGTTAACGTTACTGAATTACGTCCTGGCAATTACTTTAAAGATGAGAATCAATTGTTCTTAGTCATGGACATTTTATTAAATAAAACCGCGATGAGAAAGATGGTCGCTAAGGTTAAAGTTAAAAACGTAAAAACTGGCGCAATTGTTGAACTTTCTCGTAACTCAGGTTACATGGTAGATGTGGTTCGTTTAGATAAAGAAAAAATGGTCTATCTTTATGATAGTGGCACCACTCTATGTTTCATGAACCAAACTAGTTATGAACAAGTGGAAATTAGCAAAGAACGTTTAAAATGGGAAATGAATTTCTTAGTCGCTAATACTGAAATCGATATCGTTAGATATAACGATGAAATCCTTGGTATTTCTTTACCAATTAAAGTCGCTTTAAAGATTGTCGATTGTGAACCGGCGGTCCGTGGTGATACCGTTAAAAGCGCGATGAAAAACGCAAAACTTGAAACTGGTTATGAAGTCAAAGTTCCATTATTCATTGATAATGGAGAAACCATATTAGTAAGAACCGATACCGGCGACTATGATGGTCGCGCGAATGGTTAAGGAGGTTAATTATGGAGCCTGGAGTAGTAGCAGGTATTGCAATTGCATGTTTCTTTGCGGGATTAATTATCGGATTCGTCGCAACTCGTAAATTAGTAAAGCACGAACTAAAAAAGAATCCTCCGATTAACGAAAATATGATTCGCGCTATGTTTATGTCGATGGGGCGTAAGCCTAGTGAAGCACAAATTCGTGCGGTCATGAATAACATGAAGAACAATCAATAAACTAGTTAAAAGTTATAATCAAGGAGGTGGACAAAATCCACCTTTTTGTTTAGAAATTTATCGCGCACATACGCATACGGATATATCGCAAGTGTAATATTATGCGCGCTTATGAAAGATTTTTGACTTTTCTCATATTTTTTCTTAAAATATTTAAGTATTATGGCAAGTGTAAAAAGTTACGGCGCAGACGATATTGAAGTCCTCGAAGGTTTAGAAGCGGTCAGAAAAAGACCGGCCATGTATATTGGCTCGACCAACCTTAGCGGTCTTCATCACCTAGTTTGGGAAATCGTTGATAATGGTGTAGATGAAGCGCTTAACGGGTATGGCGATACCATTGCAGTAACTCTCCATAAAGATGGATCAATTTCGGTTGAAGATAGAGGGCGCGGCATTCCCTGCGGAATTCAAAGTAAATATAAAGTCCCCGCGATTCATTTAATTTTCTCAACTTTACACGCTGGTGGTAAATTCTCTAGTAAGGTTTATTCGAATGCTGGTGGTTTACATGGTGTTGGTGCAGCCGTTACTAATGCATTGAGCGAGTGGCTAGATGTTACTGTCATGCGCGATGGCAAAATCTATCACATTCGTTACGAAAAAGGCGGTAAATTAACTGAGCCACTAAAAGTGATTGGCGATGCGGGTAGAAAAACCGGAACGCTTGTGCGCTTTAAACCTGATCCAAAAATATTTAGCAGTGTCGATTTTAAATGGGAAACCATTACTCGTCACTTACAAGAATCCGCTTTCCTTCTAAAGAAAGTAAGATTTATAGTAAAAGACGAGCGAGTTACTCCTTATTTAAACGAAACTTATTTATACAACGAAGGTTTGAAAGAATATGTTTCTGCACTTAATGTGAATAAGACCCCAATCGGTCCAATTGTTTCTTTTGAAGATTTCTCGAATGATATCAAAATGGAAGTAGCGTTCCAATATTGCGCAAACGATTATAACGAAAACATTTATAGCTATGCTAATAACGTACGTACTCATGATGGTGGTACTCATGAAACTGGCTTTAAATTAGGGATTACCCGTGCGGTTAACGATTTTGCTGAAGAAAAAGATTTATTGCGTGGTAAAAAACTAGAAGGCGGAGATATCCGTGAAGGACTAACCGCAATTCTCTCCTTAAAAGTTCCTGAGAGTTTGATTCAATATGAAGGCCAGACTAAATCTAAACTCGGAACTCCAGAGGCAACCGCTTTAGTAAATAACTTTATTTATACGAAATTAACTTATTTCCTAAACGAAAATAATGAATACGCTGTAAATCTTATTAACAAGTGTATCGAAAGCCAGAACGCACGAATTGCTGCTCGTAAAGCAAAAGATGAAGCACGTGGAAAGAAACAAAGAAAAGAAATCATTCTCTCCGATAAATTAACTCCCGCACAATCTAAAGATTACAAGAAAAACGAACTATTTATTGTTGAAGGTGAATCCGCTGGAGGCTCGGCTAGAAAAGGAAGAGATCGACTTCATCAAGCCATCTTACCTTTAAGAGGTAAACCACTTAACACTGATTCAATTACCATGGACAGAATGCTTAAAAACGAAGAATTCGCGACAATCATTAATACCATAGGTGCAGGTGTAGGAAGTGAATTTGATGTTAATGATTCTAGATATGGAAAGATTATTATTATGACCGATGCTGATACCGATGGTGCACATATTCAAACATTATTATTAACGTTCTTCTATCATTATATGAGACCATTAATCACAAACGGTATGGTTTATGTTGCGGTGCCACCTCTATATCGTGTATTTAAAGAAGGCAAGGAACAATATGCCTGGCGGGATAATGATTTAGAAGAAGCCAAAGCCAAAATTGGACGTGGCTATGAAATAAGTCGCTTTAAAGGTTTAGGTGAAATGGATGCATCTCAACTTTGGGAAACAACTATGAATCCTGAACATAGAATGTTAGTAAGAATTAGAATCGATGATCCCTTACTAGTTGAAACCCGCGTTGCGGTATTAATGGGTAAGGATGCTTCTTTACGTAGAAAATGGGTTGAAGAAAATGTCGACTTCAACGAGAAAGATAATTTTGAGGAATTAAAATAATATGGCGGACGAAGTAAAACTATTGAAAGAAAATATAGTCATCGAACCGCTTGATGATGTCATGGGCGATCGTTATGGTATTTATGCTAAATACGTTATTCAAGATCGTGCTATTCCAGATGCTCGTGATGGTCTTAAACCCGTTCAAAGAAGAATAATTTATTCGATGTGGTCTAATCACAACACATCCCAATTTAAAACCCGTAAGTGCGCGAAGATTGTTGGTGATGTTATTGGTAAATATCACCCACATGGTGATACTAGTGTTTACGAAGCTTTAGCGAGAATGAGTCAAGACTGGAAAGTGAGAATGCCACTCATCACCTTCCAAGGTAATAATGGTAGTATCGATGGTGACCAACCCGCTGCATATCGTTATACTGAAGCAAAGCTTTCTGCTTTAGCCGATGAACTTGTTCGTGATTTAAATAAAAATGCAGTAGAGAAAGCTCTCACTTATGATGATACTGAATATGAACCAGTCGTACTTCCAGCGCGTTTCCCTAACCTTTTTATTAATGGGGCAGAAGGAATTGCCGTTGCTTTAGCAACCGAAATTCCTCCGCACAATTTAAACGAATTAATTGAAGCGATTATTTATCGAATTTATCATAAAGACGCTGAACCGCGTGACTTAATGAAATTTGTTCGTGGACCTGATTTCCCAACTGGCGGAGTCATTGTTTCTAGTGAAGGTTTAAAGAATATCTATTTAACTGGACACGGACGTATTGAAATTACCGCTCGTGCGAAAATTAACACAAATGACAAGGTTAATAAGATTGTCATTACCGAAATCCCATACAAAGCCGTAAAGATTAATATCGTTCACGAAATCGATGAAATTCGCCATAAGAAAATTATCGAAGGTATTTTAGAAGTAAGAGATGAAAGTGATCGTCGCGGTCTTAAGATTGTGGTTGATTGTCGTAAAGGCGTTAATCCTGATGCCATTCTAAAATTCTTAATGAGTAAAACCGGTTTAACCACAGGTTATACCGCTAATATTGTTGCAATTGTTAATGGGCATCCACGTACTTTAAATATCTTAGATTATATTGATTGTTATATCGAACATCAAGTAAGTGTAATTACTCGCGTTTCTAATTTTGATTTAGTGAAAAATAAAGCAAGACTAGAAATCGTAGTTGGCTTAATTAAAGCCATTAAAGATTTAGATGAAGTAATTAAAATAATTAGAGCCAGTAAAGATAAAGCCGATGCTAAACTTAAGCTTCAAGAAAAATACCAATTCACTGAAGCACAAAGCGAAGCAATCGTCATGATGCCTTTATATAAATTAAGTCATACAGATGTAAATATCCTTAATGAAGAGAAGAGAACTTTAGAAAGCGAAATCGCACGCTTAAAAGCAATTCTAGATGACAGAAAAGTTCTTAATAAAGAACTTGTACATGATTTAAGAGAAATTGCGAAAAAGTACGGCGATGAACGTCGCACAATTATTAAACATATCGATAAAGAAGATAAAGAATTCGACCAACGCGACCTTATTAATAAAGAAGATGTTATGGTGGCCATGACTCGTGATGGCTACGTAAAACGTAGTTCGATTAAGAGTTACATGAGTAGCGAAGAATGTCTACCTGGAGTTAAGGCTGGCGATTGTCTTGTTTTATCGCATCAAGCCAATACTGAAGACTTCTTGATTGCTTTTACTAACAAAGGTAATTTTGTGGTATTACCAATTCACCAGATTCCTGAAACTAAATGGAAGGATGAAGGTAAACCATTAAGTATAAACATTACTTATAATGCGCAAGAAGAAAAAATCATCAATGCTTTTACCGTAAAAGCATTTAGAAAAGATTTATTCTTCGTATTAGTTAGTAAGAATGGACAAATTAAACGTACACTAATGTCGGATTTTGTTACAACAAAATATAATCGTACTTATACCGCAATGCGTTTACTCGCCAACGATGAAATGATAGATGTATCAGTTTCTACTGGTAGCGATAATATCTTGTTATTCTTAGCAAACGGCGAAGCTAGTTTCTATAACGAAGATGTCTTAACTCCAATTGGTCCAAAAGCCGGTGGTGTAAAAGCGGTTAAGTTAAACAAAACTTATGTTGCCGCAATGCTTACTTTTGGGAAAGATGAAAAAACCAAGGTTATGATAATAACCGACCATGGTTGTTCAAGAATGATTGATAATCTCCATGTGCCTTTAACTAAACGTTTAATTAAACCGGTCGTAATTATGCCCACATTTAAAGGCGACCCACACAAGATTATTGCGGTTAAGAAATTAATTGATGTCGGTGATTCAATTAATGTTTATGCTTTATCACAACTCAAGGGTCTACTTAATCTAAAGATTACTGATTTCTATATGACACCTTTAGATAAATATGCAAAAACTAATTTACCAGTTATTAAAAAAGACCATTTATTACGTCTATATTCACACGGCGAGCACGTTGATCCAAAATTAAAATCAACTTATAAACCAAAACCGATCCCGGTTAATGAAGTAAAAGACACTAATACTAAAAACGAAAAATATACTCAAATTTCCATGTTTGACGAAGATAATAAATGATGAAACGTTACACACCAACTTATTATGCTAATAACATATTCGAGGTGAATCCGGTATTTTTTCATCGGATTAAAACTAATGTTTTATTGCTTGATTTAGACAACACTTTAGATAACTATAAAACTACTAATCCTAGCAAACGAGTTGTTAATTACATCAAACAATTGAAAGAGCTTAAAATCCGACCAATTATTGTAAGCAATAATACATCAAATCATGTAAAAAACTACGCGCGTGCACTTGAGATAGAGTGTATTACCCGTGTCTATAAACCATTTGGACGCGTCTTAAAGAAAAGATTGAACGGGTTAGGTATCAACCCTCAAGATTGCATTGTAATCGGGGACCAATTAATTACTGACATAGCATGCGGAAATGCTCTTAAAATTAAAACTTTATTACTAGAACCGTTAACTAAAAGTGAATTCTTTATTACGCGTATTAATCGATTACGCGATAAACATATACGCGCGCGTTTACAAAAATGTGGTAAACTTAATAATTGGAAAGAGGCGTTATGAGCAAACTAAACATTATCCGTAAATGTTATAGCTGTGGTGCAGTCCTACAAGATGAAGATCCTGAAAAAGAGGGTTACATCAGTCAGGAAATTTTTGAAAACGATGCTCTTGTCATGTTTTGTGATAAGTGCTTTAAAAAAGAAACTTATGATTTAGTTCCAAATAAAGTAGTGGTGTCTGACGCTTTTAAAACGATTTTAGCAGACGCTCATGCAACCGACGCGTTAATTGTTTACGTGATTGATTTATTTTCTTTTGAAGCTGCATTTTCACCAGAAATTACAAAGAAGTTAGTGGGGCGGAAAGTTTTAGTTATCGCCACTAAACGAGATTTATTACCTAAAGACGCTAAAGATAAAGATTTAAAAGAAGACGTCGCTCATCGTATGCGAATGGAAAAAATTAAAGTCGAAGATATTATTCTTACTAGTGCAACTAGTAATTTAAATATCAAAGAAATTATTAAACGCATCAATGAACTACGTCGTGGACACGATGTTTATTTGATTGGTGGAGATGGAGCTGGTAAGACCTTTTTAATTAATTCAATTTTAAGAAATTACCGTAACACTTCAAATCGCCCAATCAAGACTATGGAATATCCAGGAACATCGCTTAGCGTCCTACAAATTCCATTAGATAAAAGCACGACTTTATATGATACAGGCGGTTTAGCGATTGCTAACTCAATTACCGAACACTTAGAAAAAGAATTGCATAAAATCGTAATTCCTCAACGTGAAATTAAAGAAGTAAGTTATAAAATGTGGCCAGAAGTATCATTGTTTATTGGTGGCATTGCTCGCTTTGATTTCCTTAAAGGAAAAACGACTGAAGTATACGCTTATTTCTCCCGCAAAGTTGATGTAAAAAGAATATCCACAAGAAGAACCGATTATATTTTTGAAAAGGCCATTCGTAAAAATAAGCTTACTCCCACTAGCGAACGTTTAAAAACTTTAGCGGATTTTAATACTTACGAAATTAATGTTGTCGAACACGAAGGTAGAGATATCGGAATTCAAGGCTTAGGCTGGATTTCATTCTTTGGTGATAACCAAACCATTCGTGTATCAGTTCCAAAAGGCGTCGGCGTTTATTCTTGCCGTGCGAAAATACCTCATGCTAACAAACAAAGAAAAGAAAAAGCTTAAAGCTTTAGCTAACACCAGTAAACATAAATATCAAATAGGTAAAGATAAGATCGATGATGATGTTATTACTTTATTAATGAATGCTTTAAAAGCGCATGAATTAATTAAAGTATACTTTAATAAAAGTATTGCGCCTGAAATGGATAAGTTAACCGATGAGATTGTTAAGAAGACAAACGCTAATTTAGTAACCTCTATCGGACACTCAATCGTACTATATAAAGAAAACAAAGACAAAAAAGATCGGATTATATTATAGATATGGAAAAAGTAATCTTGTTTGGTGGAACATTCGATCCGGTTCATAACGGACATCTACGAATTGCGCGTTATGCTTCTTTAAAATTAAATGCAGATGTGGTCTTTGTTCCCGCTAAAAATCCAAGATGGAAGAAACCGCATGCAAGTATCACTGATCGTCATAACATGCTTCGCATCGCCCTAAAAAAAGAAGGGACTGGCAGCGTTTACATTTCCGATTACGAGATAAAAAGTAAGGCTGACACAAATTACACAATTGATACGGTTAAATATTTTGTTAATAAATTTAAGAACCGTGAAATCTGTTTGTTAATTGGAGCGGACCAAGTCGAATCATTTCATGATTGGAAAGACGCTGATGAACTCGCGCACCTAGCACATATTATTTATGTAGAACGTCCGGGTATTATAGTTAAAGAAGAAAACATTAAAAAATACAATATGACTCCTTTATCTTATGAAGGCAGTGGTACTATCTCAAGTAAAGCAATTCGTGCATTAAGCGAACTTGATACTCCAAAAGAGGTTCTAGACTATATCGTTGAGCATGAACTTTATTACATAAAGGATGTTAAGGCTCGCTATTCAGAAGAGCGCTTTAAACATGCAGTCAGTGTAGCTAACGTAGCGTATGCGATTGCTAAGAACAATCATCGGGTCGACACAAATGATTGTTATATAGCAGGGCTCCTTCATGATTTAGGTAAAAAAGTAAACGACATTAAACAAAAAGAAATCATGAATAAATATTATAAAGAATATTTAACTGGGTTACCGCCAACTCTATATCATCAATTTGTCGGTGCCTATCTCGCTAAAACCGAACTTAATATTAATAACGAATCCATCTTAGATGCAATTAAGTTTCATGCAACTGGCAAAATGAATATGACACCTATAAGTAAGATTGTATATGCCGCAGATAAAGTAGATCCACTACGTGGATACGATTCTAAAAAACTTATACGCGCATGTTATAAGGATTATTATAGCGGCTTCCAACTTGTTCTTAATGAGAATAGAAAGCATTTAATTAAGAATGGATTAAGTTTTGATAATCCACTAACTAAATCATGCATGGAACTGTACTTAGGAGAAAAATAATGAGCGAGAAAGATTTACTAAAAGTAATTAAGAAAGCGATTCTAGATAAAAAAGGTGAGAAGGTGGAAATAATAGATGTTAAAGCTCTTACACCTTTTACTAACTACTATGTCATTTGTTCTGCAAACAATCCACGCCAAATTGATGCAATTAGAGATGCAGTAGTGGGGGAGCTTGAATTAAATAAAGTGAAACTAAACCACGTAGAAGGTAAGGCCAAAAGTGGGTGGGTTTTGATTGATGCTTATCATGTTATAATCAACGTGTTTTCTAAGAGCGAAAGAGAGCGCTTTAATTTGACCCAAATTTTAACCCGAAAAAAGTAGGGTAAATTTAGGGGTAAAAATCCCTATTAAAAATTAGGCTAAAATTTATATCAAAAAAGATAGGGAAAAGTAGGGGCGACTTCTACATAAAAATTAGTAGATATTTAGTCCTCATTTTTTTCATTAGAAATCCTATACATAATTATAGGGTTAGACTGGTAATGAAGTAATAGGGTAAATCAAGGGGGCAAACTTGCTCTCAATTAGTAGTTTTATACCCGGTCAGATGATGATAGCGGTAGCGGGGGTGGAGTAAGCCTTGACCTAGGGGTATCCATTTGGCTAAATTAGTAGTAATAGGGGTGGGAAGTGGTTAACTACAAGAAAAGTCACTTGGTGAAAAAATCATTAACTTCGCATAAGGTATATTATGTTAACTAAATAATATAAAATAAAGTTAATATCGAATAAAAGTTAAGTTATCCACTTTTTAGAGTTTTTCACTTTTTAGGTCAAAAAACCTAGTTTTCCACACCATTAGGTATTGTTTAGTATTTACCAAAAAACTACTAATTCGTATTTTAGTCTATAACTTGATCTATGAAGGATGCTACGTCTTCTCTAATGACTATTGATGCTCTAGAATCTAAGGGTGTTGGGTCCTTATTTATGATCACCATGTTCCGCCCTAAGAAATAGTATGGCAAAGAGGCGGCTGGATTGACCACTAAACTGGTTCCAATACAGATCAATAAATCAGCCTTAGAAATCTCGTTGACTGCCCTACTCAAATCTTCCTCATTTAGCGACTCATTAAATAGCACCACTTCTGGCTTAATAATTCCACCGCATTTTGGGCACCTCGGAAAGGGGGCTAATTTTAGCATATCTTTTAGGTCATAAAAAGCATGACAATTTAAGCATCGATTTTTGTTCACTGAACCATGGATTTCGATGACGTCTTTTGACCCACCGATTGTATGAAGTCCATCAATGTTCTGAGTGACCACCACCGCTTTATCATTTAGCCTAGCCAAAGCTTGATGTGCAACATTTGGTTTTGCATCTTTAAAAATCATCTCGTTAAAATAATATTTATAAAATTTTTCAGTTTCGTACATAAAATATTCATGCGAAACAATTTCTTCATAAGTCGCTCCATATTTTTTATTATTGGCTTCTCTTTTACTTAGACCATCGTTACCTCGAATATCTGGAATACCACTTGGTTTAGAAATTCCCGCTCCGGTTAAGAAAACTATGTGTTTAGCTTCCTTGATCAATTTTCTTAATTTTTCAATTTTTTCGTTTTCCATAATTTTTCTCCTATTTTTTTTAAAAATTTCGTTTTTTTATTAAAAACAACAAAAACTCAAATTTTGTAAAATTAGTCAACCTCCCCCACCATTGTCTTTAAAGTTATAGACCTAGAGTTAGGATGTATAACTATTCCGAGTTGATAAAAATTTCTCTTAAAATTATCAAAAAAATCTCCTATTAGTATACTAATAGAAAAAAGGATTATTGAATCATCCTCTTCGCGTACGCGCGAAATAATAATGTTACGCACGTGCGCGCGTACATTATATATATAAGGATTAAACTTGTCGTAACTCATTCGAACAATTCTTTGATACAGTTACCAAGCATGGTCGGCTTTTTATTTAATTTAAAATTAAAGAGAACACTATCACCGATATCGGCAAAAGAATTTCGAGTTTCCAATTTTTTTCCATTTTTTATCAAAGTCGAGTAAGCAATAAAAGGAACCATCTCTCTAGTGTGATCACTTCCAGGCATTATTGGATCATTACCATGATCTGCAGTTATGATTAACAAATCATCACTTTTCATGTTTTTGATAAAATCGCTTAATTGTTTATCAAAATCTTCAATACATTTTTTATATCCGGGTGCGTTACGACGATGACCGTATTCACTATCGAATTCTACTAAGTTTATAAAATATAATCCGCTTTGTGGATTAGTTTTTAATTCATTTATAGTAATATTCATTCCATCTTCATTATTTTTACTTTTAATGGATTTAGCGATTCCTTGTTGATTAAAAATATCACCAATTTTTCCAATACCTAAGGTTAAAATTTTATTTTCTTTTAAAATGTCTAAAGTTGTGATTCCTGAAGGACTCACAGCGATATCATGGCGGTCACCGGTTACACGCTTAAAACTATGCTTATCTTTACCGATAAAAGGACGTGCGATAATTCGCCCTACAAAATACTCAGGTTTCATACAAATTTCACGAGCGATTTCGCAGATTCGATAAAGCTCTTTTACGGGTACGATTTCTTCATGCGCTGCAATCTGAAGAACTGAGTCACTACTTGTATATAGTATGAGAGATTTATCTCTCATATGTTCCTCTCCAAGTACTTCTAAAATCTTAGTTCCACTACTAGCATAATTGCCTATAAATTTATACCCAGTTTTCTTGCTTAATTCATTGACTAAAGATTGAGGGAATCCGGTGTCAGTAAAAGTCTGAAATGGTTTAGTAGTATTTATGCCCATCATTTCCCAATGACCGGTCATAGTATCTTTACCATTACTAGTCTCTTTTAAAATACAAGTATAAGAGTTAGGATGATCTACTTTTTTAAAACCAATATCAACAAAATCTCCAATACCAATTTTTTCTAAGGTTGGAGCATTAATTGGTCCGGCTTTTTCGATAATATGCTTCAAGGTATTGCTACCTTGATCGTTAAAACGAGCGGCATCTGGCATTTCGCCTACACCAAGCGAGTCCATAACGATGATAAATATTCGCTTATATTTCATACCTTATATATTATAAATCATTTATTTTTAATATATAAATCATATGCATCTTTTATTCGTTTAGTTGAGACGTGCGTATATATCTGAGTAGTTGATAAATTAGTGTGCCCTAGCATTTCTTGCACTGCGATTAATTCCGCCCCGTTTTCTAACATATGAGTAGCGAAACTATGCCGAATTATGTGTGGAGAAACATGCGTAGTAATTCCAACTCTAGCCGCGTATTCTTTAATTTTCTTAAAGAAAAATTGGCGCGATAATGGTTTACCATATCGATTTAAAAATAAATATTTAGTTTTAGCCCCACGATTTAGACATCTTATGTCATTTACATAAGTAGATACCCATTCAAGTGCATACTCTCCAATCGGGACATTTCTATATTTCATTCCTTTACCTTTAATTGTTATATAACTTTTATTAAAGTTAATATTTCTGACTTCAAGATTTATTAATTCGCTTACACGGAGTCCAGATGAATACATTAATTCAAGCATAGCTTTATCACGGAACTCTTCATCTTTTTTTGTATTAGGTGCATCTAGTAAAGCTTCAACTTCTTCAAACGTCAAAACCGATGGCAAATGTTTGATTGGTTTAGGCGCATATACTTTATCTAAAGTAATATCGATAATTTTCTCTTGAATTAGGAAGTGATAAAAAGCACGACACGAAGACAACCTTCTTAATGCAGTTGAGGGTGAATGACCTTTGTTTAATTCAACGCTTAAAAAATCTCTTAAATCAGTTGGATATAAATCATTGGTGTCTTCTTTATCCTTATATAATAAGAAAAATTGTTTAAGATCGCTATCATAGGAAGCGATAGTTTGTTTGCTTAACCCTTTTTCAACATATAAATGTTGAGCAAATTTTTCGATTGCATCACTTATGCGCATGTTTTTTATCCTTTAAAATAGTTGAGGCTTTCCCCACCACTGTTTTCTTAAATTTTCGGTTAACCTGATTAATCACATCATTAATTTTATCTTCAGGAGCATCATCAAACAAAGATAGTTGAACATTCTCTTCATGAAGCGGCACTAAATTAGATAAGGTTACTCCGACTAAACGAATGGTTAAGCGTTTAAAATATTTACGATATAAACTTACCGCATTTTGATAAATATCATCTAAATCATTAATCGCTTTATCTAACGTGTGTGATTTAAGGTAAACCTTAAAATCGGTATCTTTTAACGTTAGTTGGATAGTCTTTCCTTTCATCCGCGCTGCTTTTAAACGTGCGCTCACTTCTTGAGACATTATGCGGATGCTTTTTAAGATCTCATCTTCATCATCGGTATCCATCATTAAAGTCATTGAATTGCCAATGCTTTTTGGATCTTCAACATCTAAATATACTTTATCATCGCTAGTGCCATCGAGGCACGCTTTAACATCATAGTAATATTTACCAAACAACGCTAAAGCATCTTTTTTATGTTTATCTAGATAAATTGCTAAATCGCCAATGGTATTAATTCCAATCGCTCTTAAATGAGGAGTGGTTCTCATTCCAATCCCATAAAAGTCTTGAACTTTTAAAGGATAAATCTTTGATTTAATATCGCGTTTTCGCATGATAGTAATTCCCATTGGTTTTTTATAGTCACTACCCATCTTCGCTAAGAAACGAGTAGGCCCTACACCAATCGAACACATTAATTTAGTTTTATTAAATAAATCTTTCTGGAATTTACTTAGGCACTTATTAGCTTCTTTATCATTATTAACCTCCGTAATATTCATG
>JAKSUY010000069.1 GCA_024408495.1 Bacilli bacterium | reverse complement strand
ATAATCCTGGTGATTGAATACCTGCTGCGTGGATTATGTTCTTGGTCCATTTGCCGTGTTGAATAATAAAGTCTTCTTCGTAAGTACACGCCCTAGTACCCGAAAAATAAGTAATGATATCTTTTGGACCAATATTCTTAAATAAACCTTTTTGACGATTTAAGATTTCCATAATTGATTTCTTTTCAGTCGAGAAATCTTCCTTAAACGGAGTTTCATAAGCATCCGGACCTAATAAGAAATTACCATCAACTGTTACAATTGTTCCCCCGCCTTTAGTCTTCGCTCTAGCATCGCTAAGATGTTTTAAACCTAAAGTATGTTTAGCGTATTTAGTAAATACTTTCTTATCTAAGATTAAATCCGTTCCTTTGCGAGGATGAATAGAGAAGAAATGATCATCCGCCATCTTGGCGATATCTTCCGAGAAAGTTCCTGCAGCATTAATAACAATCTTTGGATGAATAGTTCCTTTATTAGTAATGACTGCTTTAATTTCGTTATTCTCTACTTTCATTTCTTTTACGAAAGTATCTAGGTAGATTTTCGCTCCATTCATAACTGCATTTTCAGCGAATGCAATGGTTACTTCATATGGCGATACTTGAGCAGCATCATTAAAGAGAATTCCGCCTTTGATATTTGGATTATCAATATTAGGTTCAACTTTCTTAAATTGTTCTTTGTTATAGTAATTAATGTGATTAACGTTATTGCTTCTAGACTTAAATCTTACAAAAAGATTAAAGATTAATTTATTATTTTCAAACGTTAATACTTGGCCAGTTCTTACATAACGAAATCCTAGTTCCTTAGCTAAACCCGGCCACATGTCTCTTGCCATATTTAGATATTTAAGTTTTAAAGTATTAGAGTGTAAATCAATACCCGGATGGATGTTCCCATCATTACGACTAGAAGCGTGCAATGCTACGTCATTCTCTTTCTCGACTAATACTGAGTGAAAATTATAACGACTTAATTCTCGTAAGATTGCACAACCAATCACTCCACCGCCAATCACTAAAACATCACATTCTAGATTATCTAATTCTTTATTGTCTACATTCTTGTTATATCTAGTTTCAGGAATCACTAAACCTTTAACGGTAATATCATTTACTACGTGTTCATAGGTTTTGAGCCTTGCAATTTTTTCACCAATCGATAACTTTTCTTCATAACTATTAACTTCACCAGCAAGAAAAATAATGTTGTCTTTTTCATTGCAACTCAAAGTATAAGGAAAAGAAGATAAAATAGAATTAACCTTATTTATCTTGCTCATAGGATTATTATAAAACTTTATTTATAAGTTATAAATAAAAACTAAATACTTAACAATTACAAATTATCAGGAATTGTCTCATCAAGTTTAATCCGCATAGTGCAATTATCGTTCTCGAAAAAGCGCACAAATATTTCTTTTTTAACGATATTAACTACTTCAGTAAAAGATGATTCCCAAAAACAATTAAGATTTTGTTGTTCCTTTCGCGACAAGGCTCTTACTTGTTTTCCAGTTGCATCCATGTTTTGAAAAATAAAATCTTTAAATTTATCATTTAAAACAATATCTTTAGTGGCATATGGCACTACTCCAATATTTTCGCTTCGAGGATCAAATTTACAATTATACGGATCATAAACTTGGTAATACGAAACGTCCTTCATTAATTGATACATCTCTTTTTCATTGGTTACGCTCTCAATATGCTCAATTAAGTAATCGTATCGTCCTTTACCAGACAATATATCCTCATATAAACTAGATGTCTTATTGACATAGAAATTAGTTTGACAATGTTTAAATTCATCTGATGGGTGGAGGAAAAATATTTCATCTTTATCCGATTTCATATCATGAGCAAACTCAAGAAGAGCGTTTCCACCTTTGATATCACTTATTAAAAATGCATAATTCCAATAATATTTTTTTGAATAAACATTAACTTGCTCATGGACATATTTTTCGGCTTCTCCAACCGTTGCGCAATTTTCAGCTATAAAGCGAATTAACTCAAACATATAAACCTTGTTGGATAGATTAGGATTGGTGCCGCTACAGGCGAATTTATCGCTCCCATCCGTAGCGTATTCACCTGTACGCATATTGATTTCAATATGCAAACCAGCATCGTTAATAATATCATCACACATAAAAGGTAATAATTTATAAAACTTATCTTCTATGCCGTTATTTTTGATTAATAGATCTTGATCAGGAGATATATCTCTAAAAGTATAAGCAAGACCCACGGTTTTATGTTTACCTGGAACATTAGTTCTAACTATATAAGCGCATTTATTAGATATATTTAAATCCATATTACGGCCCACTAGCACAGCATCATCATTAATTCTTTTATAAATAGCGGAACAGCCACCGCCCTGCTTTGGATTAGTCCAATTATTGTAGTTATTTAAAAAGTATTCATTAGCATAATTTTCATCTAGAGAAGTATAGGTAGGCACCTCATAAACATAATCCGCTAATCGTTTTACAGCATGATAAGTTCCATTAGAACAAGAATTAACCGATGATGCAATTACTAGTAATGGTAGTGCAAAGAAAGATAAACGTTTCATAATATTCCTCACTTCGTTATTATAATGAAAGCGCAGTACAGTAGTAAATCATTTTTTATTGTTTTATAAATATAGCGCTTGTAATCTTAAGGGAAATAAAATATACACCTAGTTTAATACGCTTAACAATTTCAAAATCATTTTTCTTTGCTAATTTATATCCTGCTTTAGTAACTGCAACTCCATAAACATAATCAAACGTGTATCCCTTTACGACTAAACTATTAATAAATCTCTTTAAT
>JAKSUY010000068.1 GCA_024408495.1 Bacilli bacterium | reverse complement strand
TCATCACCATGGTATTGGTAAAATGTTTGGTCCGTGGCTTGAAGGTTATGTCGGCAAAAACGAATACGAAATTTATCGCGTTTTAAAGAAACACTTTGATCCAAATGGTATTATGAATCCAGGCGGAACGCTTGGCTTAGATTTATCTGAAAACGAAAAGCGTTTCTTAAAAGATAATAACAATTAAAGCCCAAGGGCTTCATCGTGTAATTTAATATTCGCAAGCGGTTTCTTTAAACCAGGATAAATACGACAATATTCTCTAAAATAAAATTCGTATAATTTAACGTGCTTTGGATTAGGCGTAAAAGTTTTCTCTTTATGAACCATTGCTTTTACAGCTTGTGCAGGATCCGAGAAAACGCCTTTGGCTAAGAAGGCCACCATGGCCGCACCGATGGTGGTTGTTTCGTAAGTTTGCATTCTTGAAACCGGAACATTAAAAACATCGGCGGCGATTTGGCAGATTTCGTCGCATTGTGAACCGCCACCAGAAACCATTAACGCTTTTACCTTTTTTTTTTTTTTTTAAACCGAATTTTAATTCGTAATTAATGCCTTCAATAATGGTGCGATGTAAATGGAACTTTGTGTGTTTTTTTTTATTTTTAACAACCGAACCACGGCTAAGTGGTTTTGGTAAAGTTGGACCCCAGAATGGTTGCACTAATAAACCATTGCTACCCGGCGCGATATTCTTAATACCTTCATCAAGGATAATCTCGGCTGTACAATGTTTTTTACAGGCAATCGCTGCTTCATTCTCGCCAAATTCTTTTACAAACCACGTTAACATCCAATAACCTTTATTAATCATTGTCTCGGTATTAAAGTAACCGGGGACAACACTTGGATAAGCGGGTAAGAATGGTGCGGGTGTAATATATTTTTTATTAGTAGTTTGAATTGTTGCACTAGTGCCTAGTGACATCGCGCCAACTGAATTATCAAAGGCGCCTAGACCAAAGGTCTCGCAGCCTTTATCGCTACCAACTGCGTAAAGAGGCAAACCTTCTTTAATACCAGTTAACTTACTTGCTTCTTTTGTAATAGTGCCAATTGCTTCATCGGTTGGAACAAGTTTACAAAGAGTATTAATATCAACACCATAAATTCTTCCGGTTAAGTTATGATTATTTTTACACCAACGACGATGTTTATAATCAGCAGGTAAGTGACCAATACAGTTAGCCTCACTATCTTTGTATTCACCCGTAAACTTATAGTTAATATAAGTTGAGATGTTCATGTAACGAGTAACTTTACTCCAAACTTCTGGTTCGTTTTCTTTACTCCAATGCGCTGGCGTTCTGACGCGGTTTAGTTTTACTAATTCAGCAACACCCGCTAAAGCAAAAATCATTCGGTTCAATAGAGGTAGCTTTTCATCGCCACGCGCTCTTCTTTGATCAAGCCAAAGAATTGCAGGACGAAGTGGTTTCATATCATCTTGAGCAATAACAATTGAATCACGGAAATAAGTAATTGCCACCGCAATAACATCTTTCGCTAAATTATGCTTCTTTACTAATTCACGATAGCCGATGCCAATATATTTCATATAATCGTCAGGATTAATTTCAGCGTATCCTGGAACTTTTGAAAAATAAGCCGGATTATATTTAGTTTGCGTCAATCCTAAAATTTTGCCTTCGGGATTAACAAAAGCGATGCGGGTGCTTTGGGTGCCAACATCGATAGTTAAAATTAGTTTTTCTTTCATATAAACATTATATATTTTTTAATTATCAATTTTCAACTTTCCTTATTTCTTCTTAAATAATTTATTATTTAATTTATCTAGTTTTTCATATATAATGTAATTAAGAAAATAAGGAGAGATAATATGGAAATAAAATTATCCGCCTTTGCCGATGAAGCTAATCCATCACTTGATGGACAAATTAAGGCACTTAAAAATAATAACATTAAATTACTTGAAATCCGGGGTGTAGATGGTAAAAACATCCTTGATTTAACTGATGAAGAAGCCAAAGCTGCTTTTACTAAATTAAGTAGCAACGGAATTAAAGTATGGTCAATTGGTTCACCGATTGGTAAAGTTGATATCAACACTAACTTTGAAGAATACAAAAAGAAAATTATTCGTGCTTGTGAATTAGCGAATATTTTCCAATGTCAGAACATTAGAATGTTCTCCTTCTTTAAAGCTTATAACGAAAAAAATAAAGTTATTCAATGTTTAAAAGAGATGGTGGCAATCGCTAATAAGTATGGCGTAAAGATGTGTCACGAAAACGAAAAAGAGATTTATGGTGATATTGAACCTAGATGTACCGAAATCTTAAATGCAGTTGATGGATTATATTATGTTTATGATCCGGCGAACTTCTTACAATGTAAGCAAGATCCTCGTCAATCCCTTAAAATGTTAGCTCCACGGGCTCATTATTATCATATTAAGGATGCGATTATGGCAACCGGTGAAGTTGTACCACCTGGTAAAGGGGAAGGCTTATTACAAGAATTAATTAATCAAATTAAAGATGATAAAGTGCTTACTATTGAACCGCATCTAAAAGTATTTGCGGGTTATAGTAATATGGATAATACCGAATTAAAGAATAAATATACTTATAACAGTAACGAAGAAGCGTTTGATGCAGCAGTAAGTCATGCAAAACAATTATTAAAGAACGCCGGCTTCCACGAAGTCGATGCGTGCTTTAGTAAATGAAAATCGCTGTTAATTTGTATTCGATTCGTAACATGATTACGAACAAGAACGATTTAACAAAAACGTTAAAATTGTTAAAAAAACATGGTTGCGATTTTGTCCAATTTTCTGGTTCACCTGTTCCGTTAACTGATTTAGTTAAGATAAGTAAAACCACCAAAATGCCGGTTGTAGTAACTCATTCTCCGTTCGATAGAA
>JAKSUY010000067.1 GCA_024408495.1 Bacilli bacterium | reverse complement strand
TGTTTCATCAAGAGCGATACCTACGATCATGTTAGAACGTAGTTTATTCGCCATTTCTGGATTACGATACATACCTTCGATTGCTTTAGCGGCAATCATCCCTTCACCGATTGAGCTGCCGAACGCGCTAATCATTGCAATACCAGCGCCAATCGCAACTAAACCAGTGTTAATGGATTCTGCTAGGAATGTTCCCATCATACTTTTTCCTCCTTTAAGCCAGAGCCATTTGCTCCTCGACTTTATCTTCTTCAGGTTTCTCTTGTGCTATAAATAGCATCGAGAGGAACATAAAGACCAATGTTTGAATCGCTCCTGAGAACACGTCGAAATAAGCGTGTAAAATAGGGGTCACTAGTGGAGCGATAAATATAGAACCAGGACCCGCTGGTAAACTTGCAAAAATTACATTAGATAAAGAACCAAGCGCCCAATAGACAATGCTAAGAAGTACCCAACCCGCTAAAGCATTACCAAATAAACGAAGTGTTAAACTAAGTAAAGGCGCCCACATACTTAATAAGTTAATCGGCAAAAAAATCGGAATTGGATCGGTGTAACGTTTAAAGTACTTCCATTTCGTATATTTAATGCTAGTCGCATGAATCATTATAAAAGTACACATCGCCATCGTGAAAGGCACGCCGATATAGCCTAATGGATTAGGCAAACCCATAACGCCTACGATAAACGATAAGAAGATGAATAATGCAATCGAAATTACATAGGCACCGAAGTTTGGAAAACTCTTACCCATATTATCATCAACTAAAGCATCAACTTTCTCCACTCCGATTTCAACTACAGCTAATAAACCTTTTGGTTTAGCAAGCGGATCAGCGCGCTTAACTAAGATAAAAACAATGAAACAAAAGACGATCAATACACCAATTAAAATTAAGGAGATAAACACTTCTTCTGCTAATTGGGGTTTTAAAAAATCGCCGAATAACGCTTCCATTTATTTAGTCTCGACTTTTTTGTTATCCTCATCAATATCAGCACGATAGAAAATTAAAATAATTAACGCGCTTGGAAGCACACTTGCAGCGCAAGTAAATAAAGAATATTTAAATGCATGTACTTTAAGATAAAAATCTAAAATAGCGCAAATAACAAACATTGAAGCGGTTAATAAAAAACGAACAAAATAGTAAACAACTGAAATACCTACGCCTTTTTCGCTCTTGGCAGAAATCTCAACAACTTTACCGCTTTTAAATAAAAGGACCATGTTTATAAATGTTGCTACAAAGCCTAGAGCCCATCCAACTGTTAATCCCCATTTATCAAACACTACTGAAATTGGAATAAAAATAATAAACGCGATAATATTAAAAATACCGAGTATTAAATAGCACTTCTTATCAGAAGTTAATTTTTTCATATCAGATGCTTCTCCAACGTAGCGGTCTCAATAATGCCATCCTTATATTTCACATCAATTTCTCCCTGAATTAATGGACGTAAATATTTTTTAAAAGCATCGGTCATACCAGTTTTTCCACCAATCATTTCAAACGGAATGGTTTTTTCTACGTTTGCAATTTTAGCGATATCCATTAATTTATATTCAACTGTATAAGGATTGTTGCTCTTACGAATTACACAAACCATTTTACCGGTTTCGCCTTTTAAAGCTGATTCAAAAGCAAGCTTTGAGCATTCAATTGCTTCATCGTGATCGACTTTACTGGCTAAGATTGAATCCGCACGTTGAATTAAACTAAGTTCAATTGAACGAGTTGGAAGATTAAGTTTATCTTCAACGATTTTCGCTAATGCATCGCCAGCGCCACCGAGTTGAACGTGGTTAAAAGCATCAACACGAGCAGTCGAAGTATCACGTTCAAAATGAATACCTTCGCTGATTGAGACAATGCAATGACCTTTACGTTCATATGTTTCTTTTACGTCTTTCAAGAATTGTTCCATATTAAACGAATTTTCTGGAAGATACATAAAATCTGGGCGACAACCTACTGGCAATAAATCAACGCTAGCGGCTAACCATCCCGCATTTCTTCCCATTATTTCGATAATAAATACTTTGCCTTTTTTATAGCATCTAGCATCAGTGCAAATTTGTTTAACGTTGTTAATAACTGATTTAGCAGCACTTGGATAACCAACACAATGATCAGTCACAGCCAAATCATTATCAATGGTTTTAGGGACACCAATAACTTTAATATCAAGATTAAGTTCTTTACAAAGAATGCTTAACTTGTGACACGTATCCATTGAATCGTTTCCGCCATTAACGAAAATATAACCAATATTATGTTTTTGAACAGTACAAAGAATTTTTTGATAAAGTGGATCCTTAATATCTTTCGGGAGTTTGTAACGAGTAGTACCTAACGCCGCTCCAGGTGTTTGTGGCAATAATTCAATCGTTTCATCTTTTTCTTTATTTAAATCAATGATTTTGTCATCAATTAAACCTTCAATGCCATTAAGTGATCCGTAAATCCCGCTAATTTCATCAGGATGCTTTTTCGCTTCCTTAATTACTCCGTAAAGTGAAGTGTTAATCACAGCGGTTGGACCACCGGATTGAATGTATACCAATGCTTTTCCCATATTTTTTCTCCTTTTTAAAAACAAAGAGACTAAACCCTTTAGTAATTATTCTATTCTAGAATAAACGATTAAACAACCAAAAATAATTGAAAAATTAAAAAATGAGAGAATATAAATTCTCTCAAAATTTTTAATTTGGTACCCTCTAGGCGATTCGAACGCCTGACCTACGGCTTAGAAGGCCGTTGCTCTATCCAGCTGAGCTAAGAGGGCACACGAATATAACTATAAAATTATCAAGACAATTTTTCAAATATTATTGAACAGCAGTCGGAGTCTTAGGAGTCTTATTAGCAAGCATCTTAGTACGAATAGCAGTTAACGCTCCCGCTAAAATAATATCAGCAAGGAATCCGCCAAGTAAGATGACTGTAACCATCCAACCAGAAAACATTAATGGGAATAAACAAATAATTAATACAAACATGAGTGTAATCATTGTACTAGCATTGTGTTGTTTCATGATTTTAGTTAAATCATCAGCGCTTAATCCTTTAGCGAATATAGTAACCGAATAAGAAATTAAAGAAATACCAGATATGACAATCATAAGAATCCACCAAATCATATAGGTCTCCCATACATTAGTTAATTGAGTTACATTGGCCTCGAG
>JAKSUY010000066.1 GCA_024408495.1 Bacilli bacterium | reverse complement strand
AGAATCATAATATTTATTATATTTGTTTTTTAGATTTAAATGGTTTTGTATATTTTTTTTATTTATGACAACAAATTCAGGACTGGTTTGTGTATATAACTAAATTGATAAATAATCAATATTGAGAATATCACTGCTTGTAAAGGTAGCAATTAAACCATCTGCAACAAAGAACGCTCCCATAACAAGGAACGTGCCAAATAAAACTAAGGAACGGTATTTGTTAAGTGGTAAACAAACGTGTAAGAAGATAACTAAACTCATGATTGATAAGTCAATCACGCACATCGCAATCACGCCATCCATCGGGAATAAGACTGGACTAATAATTCCGGCCGATATAATTGGTAAGGTAACTAATAATTGAGCAAGTGCACCCGGAAGGGCTTCGCGAATAATATTCTTAATGAATCCGCCTTTGATACGTTCTTTATTCGGCTCTAATGCAACAAAGAATGGAGCGATGCCAATTGTTAATAATTCCCACACTAGTAAGTGGTTAGTAACAAATGGATAGCCGTTCCCAACACCCACCCACGAAAGGATTAAAAAGAGCGTGGACATAAAAATGGTATAAATCGTTTTTACTAAGAAGATTGAACATACGCGTTGTAAATTATTAATCACGCGGCGACCTTCTTCCACAACTTTAGGTAAAGATGAGAAATTAGAGTCCATTGAGACTAAATGTGATGCAGCCTTCGCGGCATCAGAACCACTTGCCATCGCAATCGAGCAATCTGCGGACTTCAAAGCCAACAGATCGTTAACGCCATCACCGACCATCGCGACTGTATTGCCCATATGCCGTAATTCAGTAATAATAATTTTCTTTTGTTCGGGAGTGACTCGACCAAAGATAACCTTTTCGTGTGCTGCCTTCTTTACTTCATCATCAGTTAAGCCTTCGAGCGAAATCGCTTTATTAAAATCTTTAATACCAACTTCTTTAGCAATATTCTTTAATGACAAAACACTATCACCTGATATAACTCGCACACCGACATCGCTACTCTGGAACCAATCAATATTATTCTTTGCATCGGGCTTAATGCTTTCGTTTAGCACCACTAAACCAATTGCACGCATATCTTTTGGTAGTTTATCGTTTTTAATGTTCGAATCAGACTCCGCGATTACTAAAACACGATGGCCACCCTCTTCATAATATTTCACAGCTTTTTGGATCATTTTATTATTGACCGTCTTTAAAAAACCATACGCTCCAATTGCGTAAGTGTGGCCTTTAAACGAGGCGGCGCTATATTTGGTTTCGCTACTAAATGGAATAGTTGCAAATTTACCTTCAATTGGTTTAATTGGATAACGACTCTTTAGCGCTTTCGCGGTCAAATTATCATCCTTGGTAATATAAAGTAAAGTTGAGATAATATTCTCCAGCGTTTCTGGACGATAAACTTTAATCGGCACCAATTCCTTTACCTTCATGTTACCATCGGTTAAGGTACCTGTTTTATCTAAGCAGATCATATTAACACGCGCTAACATTTCAATCGAATAGAGTTCTCTTACTAATATCCGGTGGCGTGATAAGATAATGACACCTACCGTTAAAGTAATTGATGTCATTAAATACATTCCGATTGGGATCATACCAACTACCGAAGAAGCAATCTTATCAACCGCAGTTGGGAAATCTAGTCCGGTTAAAGCATAAGTAACAATTTCCGCCACGCCAATCGCAATTGCGGTAATTGAAATAATACGAATAATGGTTGTTAAAGATGCAAGGATTTCGCTTTTGGGGCGCGAAAATGCTCTAGCTTTTTCTTGTAATTTAGATGCATAGTTGGCATTACCCATTTTAATTACGCGCGCGTAGGCTGTTCCAGCAACTACGACTGATTCAGCGTAGATTTTTTCATTAATACCTTTCTTTACATCTTCAGTTTCACCGGATAGCAATGACTCATTAATTCTTATTTCTCCATGCACAATAACCGCATCAGAAGGAATGGTGTTACCAGCTTTGACAACAATAATGTCAGATAAAACAATTTCGTTAAACGGAATCTCTATTTCTTTCCCGTTACGCACAACCGTTGCTTTTGGAGAAGATAATAATGATAATTTACCAACTAACTTTCTTGCTTTAACATCTTGAAATAGGCTGATGCCAATATTAAGCACTAAGATGCCTAAGAAAAATAAACGAGTAACCGGTTTTCCTTCCGCAGCCACAAGATAAATCATGAAGCCCGCAACAACGAAAAGTAAAATATTTAAAGTTGTAAAAACGTTTTTAAAAATGATTTCAAAATAACTTTTAGTAACTGTTTTGTTTTGTTTGTTGGTTAAGTCGCTTACAGTACGATTAAGAACTTGCTCATCAGTTAATCCCTTATTATAAGTAGGCTTATATTCAGGAGCGCTCTCAATGAGTTTTTCTAAATCGCTAGGTTTACGACGAAACAACATATTACTCCGTTCTTAACGCAACAACTGGATCTTTCTTTGCGGCTTTTCTCGCTGGAATAAATCCGGATACAAAGGTTAATAAAATCGAAATAGCAACTAAAATAAGTGCGTGCCATGGACTAAGGTTACAAATCATGCCAATGTTTTGCTCGGGGAAACGCGTGTTAATAATTATACTAATTGGCCACTCAACAATGAACGTAAACAATACACCCGCCAGTCCAGCAATTCCACCAATAATAACTGATTCAGCTTCGAATAAACGACCAACATCTTTTTTGCGAGCGCCTACTGCACGGAGTATACCTATTTCTTTAGTGCGTTCCAACACCGATGTATATGTGATAACACCCGTCATAACGCACGAAACTAATAGTGACACAGAAGAGAAAACAATAAGAACAATTGAAATAATATCAATCATCGTTCCTAAAGCGTCAGTTAATGTGCCGGCTAAATCAGCATACATAATTTGTGCTTCTTCCGGCTTTCCTTCGTTCCACTTATCAAGATATTTAAATATTTGCTGTTTAGAGGATAAGTCTTTTGGGAATACTAAAACCGAGGTAATTGTCGAATATCCTCCGATATAATTCATCGCATCCATAACTGAAGTAATAGAACTTCTTTTTATATCAACTGGGAATCTACCTACACCAGGAAGATCTTTATAAATAATTTCTGGATTATTGTAAGCGTTGGCAAAACGATAATTATTATGTAGATAAGTATTATATGAAAGTG
Organism: Bacilli bacterium; assembly: GCA_024408495.1. Lineage (GTDB taxonomy): Bacteria > Bacillota_I > Bacilli_A > RFN20 > CAG-826 > UB1719. The sequence goes on along the minus strand of JAKSUY010000066.1, from coordinate 95 downwards.
TATCATTCTCCAAATCAATACTATTCTTATTAGTGATTATGTCGTAAAAATTAATAGGGCTTGCATCAGAATCAATAAAATTAATAAAAGAAGAA
>JAKSUY010000065.1 GCA_024408495.1 Bacilli bacterium | reverse complement strand
TTTGTATTTATTATAATAAACTTAAAACATTGATTTCTTTCAAATGTTTTTTACTCTTATTTAAAATATATTTATTTATAATTATAATTTATTTATTTTAAATACAGATATATATGTCTAAATTTCAAAAGGAAACTAATAAGGCTTTAACAGAACTCTCTGAGAAATTATTAGCATCTTTATTCTTAATAACATCCGTAATATCCATGAAGCATTCATCAATACTAGCCGCTTCTACTTTACTTGTATATGTATGGCAGAAAGCAAAGAACTCTTTACTCATTAATGAGTAATAATGATAGTCACCTGGTTTCATTATAATTTGTGGACAAAGTTCAATCGCTTTAAACGAAGGCATCCCACTACGGACTCCATATTTTCTAGCTTCATAAGAGCAGGTTGAAACTACCCCACGACGACCAAAACCACCAATCATTACTGGTTTACCGTTTAGCGAAGGATCCTTGATTTGTTCGCATCGTGCGAAAAAACAATTTAAATCAACGTGCATTATGACTTTAGCCATACAATATTATGTTAACCAAAATTAAATTATTTGCACTACTTTTTAAGCTGCTTAATAAAATTAGATACTTGAATTGGTAACAACCCGCAGTCTTCAAGTTGTTCGTTAACACTAGCGTGAGAAATATATTTTAAAGGAATTGCTTTAATATAAACATTACCTTTATATAAATTTCTATTTAATTCTTGTAGCAAATTTAAAGCATAACCGTTACTAGTCTCATACGGAGTATAAATTACCACATTTTTATATGTTAATAATTCGTTGATTAGTATTTTACTAATTGGTTTTAATTTCGCCACACTAAATAATGAAATATCCGTGCCAATTAAAGGTTCAAGTAATTCATTAGTAAGCGGGCCAACGCCTACTAACACTGTATTTTTTTCTCCGCTTTTGATAACGTTAAAATCTTTTAATTGATAATTCTTATCAATGTCTTTCTTCTTTATATATGCGCGTGGAAGACGGATAAAAGTCGCTTCTTTACTCATAAACGATTTATCAAATAATTGATAAGCTTCGTTTAAATTACTTGCCATTCCAACATTTATATTAGGTGTAGCGAACAAGAACGATGAATCATAGATTCCTTGATGAGTCTCTCCATCATCTCCTACTAAACCACTGCGATCAACTAACACAGTTATAGGCGCATGAATGCGAGCGACGTCGTGCGATATCTGATCAAATCCTCTCTGCATAAAAGTAGAGTAAATAGATACGCATACATGATAATTTAGTTTTGCTAAATTCGCTGCTAAGATAAAAGCGTGTTCTTCGCTGATTCCGGTATCAATCACTCGTCCTGGATATTGTTTTATAGCCTCACTAAGTTCAGATCCGACTAAGGTTCCTGGACATATTAAATAAAATTTATCATCGTTTTTTAAACGATCTAATACAAAATCACTATAAACCCGTGACCAACTAATTTCTCCTTGGTGCTGATTTAGAGGTTTACCACTATTAATATCAAACGGAGCGACTCCGTGCCAATCACCTTGATAATCTTTTTCGGCTAAAGGATATCCTTTACCTTTAACCGTTCTAACATGAATAATTACACTGCCCGTAGTCTTCTTAGCTTTTTTAAAAGCTTTGTCTAGCGCTTCAAAATCATGACCGTCAATCATCCCGATATAAATAAAACCAAGACTATCAAAGATATTAGTAGAAATTAGCAATCGCTTAATTGAGTTTTTGATTTTACTCGCTAATTTATATAAAGGTTTTATAAAACCTAATAGATGCCTAAATCCTTTTTTAACTTTTGCATACCCTTTTGATGTTTGGAAAAGACGGAAGAAATTGCTCATCCCACCAACTGGTTGAGAGATTGCCATCTCATTATCATTTAAAACAATAATCACTTTATGTGATGAATGAGGAATATTATTAAGCGCTTCAAAGCTAACCCCGTTTGCGATACTTGCATCTCCGATTAAAGTAACTACGTTGTAGTTCTCTTTTTTGTTATCGCGGTCCATGGCATAGGCAAGAGCAGCGCTTAAACTGGTTGATGAATGTCCGGCTTCAAAGATATCATAAGGAGATTCACTATTTTTAATAAATCCGCTTACGCCATCTTTCTTTCTTAATTTACTTATATCTCTTCCTGTTAGTATTTTATGCGCGTAGCATTGATGACCGACATCAAACAATAATTTATCTTTCCTAAAATCAAAGTTTCGATGTAACGCCATAGTAAGTTCAGTAACTCCAAGGTTACTTGAAAGATGTCCACCATTTACACTGGTCGCTTTAATAATTTCATCTTTAATTTCACGCGCAAGAATTTCTAATTCTTCGTAATTTAGTTCATGAAGAAAATGCGGATCTTTAATATCATTAATATGAAAAATTCTCGCCGGCGTTTTCTTCTTCATAAATAAATTTATTTCTTATCAGTGTCCACCACTTTAGCCATTTTCTTTTCGGCTTCTTTAAGAGCGCCTTCTAATTTTTTAATAATCTTACTGCCTTCTTCATAAAGCTTGATGGATTCATCAAGTGGTAAGACATTGCCTTCAATTTTCTCGACAATCTCATCAAGGTGTTTTAGTTCCTTTTCAAAGTCGATACTGTTTTCTTTTTCACTCATACGTGTTTCTCCTTTCGCGTTACGTTCGCGTATACTTTACCATCACTCAAAGTTGTTTCGATTTCTTCGTTGATGTTGATGTCGCTCACATTCTTTACGATCTTTCCGTTTTTCGCTTTTATCATTGCGAATCCTCGTTTTAACACTTTGTTTGGATTAAGTGCCAAGAGTCTTTCCTTTCGAGCGCTCAAATCGCTTGTTTTACGGCTAAGCAATAATTTCATTTGGCTCGCTAAACTCTCTTTTAATAATTTAATTTCATTAAGTTGCTCTTGATAAATGCTCGATGGATTTAAGAAGAACGGACGATTCTTTAAATACGTTAGTCTTTCTTTAATTGATTTGATGCGAGTGACAAGTGTCTCATGCATAACGTAACGATAATTATCTAAACTCTCATATATTTCTCGTTTATCAATCGTGGCAAGCTCGCTTGCGCCGGTAGGAGTGGACGCTCTTTTATCAGCGACAAAATCTACTAAAGTAAAATCAATTTCGTGACCCACTGCCGCAATCACCGGAACGGGTGAACGGTAAACCGTTCTCACTAATTCTTCATCATTAAAAGCATTAAGATCTTCGTTACTTCCACCACCACGACCAATGATGATTGTATCAAGTGGATAGGTATATGCTTTTTTTAAAGCAGCGACTAATTCTTTAGGCGCGCTTGCTCCTTGTACTGCGCTATAAAACGTGTATATGGTAACTAACGGATATCTTCTAAATAAATTAGTTATTAAGTCA
>JAKSUY010000064.1 GCA_024408495.1 Bacilli bacterium | reverse complement strand
ACACACCACTATACCTAGCGTTATTTTTTCCGCTAGCACAATCACTACTAACATCTCAGTTAGTGCGAGCATGGACTTTCCTCTAGTTAACTAGTAGTCACCTAGATTGGACTGGAATCTATCTTACATTATTTAAACATTATTTGCAAAAGTGTTTAATTTATAACTATGTTATAATCATTAAGGTCGATTATGAAATACAACAATCGTTACTATGGAGACATTTATCTTCATAACGATAAATTAGAATATCCATGTGTTGACAATCAACATATGGTGATATATCCCAAATATCATAACTATACATATAACAAAGATTTTCCTTATCGTCTTAAAGATCGATGGAATAGATTTTTAGGCTTTTGGTGTCGCTTAATTATCCATATGTTCGGTTTCCCCGCCACTAGATTAATGTATGGTTTAAAAATTATAGGAAAAGAAAATATTAAAAAATATTATCAGTTAAATGGTAATCGTAAAGCTATGATTAGTACTTGTAATCACACCGTCGCGACTGACTTTATGATGGTTTCAATGACTAGACATAAAATTCCAACTGTTCCGATGTGGCAAGAAGGGGCTGAATCTAAAAAAGGAATGATGTTTAGAAGAACGCTGGGCTTGGTCGTACCAAAAGATGATTTAAAAGGAATTACTTATTCGTATTTAGAAATGAGAGAAGTTTTAAAGGAAGATAAGTGGCTACATATTTATCCAGAAGCCGCAAGTTGGCCGCTCTATCCTTGTTTACGTGAATTCCACAAAGGCGCTTTTACTCTAGCATTTGATTTTAATTTACCAATCTTACCAATGGGTGTGAGATTTAGAGAGCCTAAAGGTTTATATCATTTAATTAAAAAAAGTGCGTGCGCAACGATTAGTGTGGGTGAACCTTTGTTAATTAATAAATCATTAGATCGAACTAGTGCAATTGAAGATTTAAAGAATAGAACGTTTGATGCAACACTTCATCTACTTGGTATTAAAAATAAAGAAGAGAACCAAAAAGTTCGCAATGAGATTTATAATATAAATAGATGATTAAATATCCAAACGGTAGTGAATTTGTCACTAAACAAAAAACAGTTAAAAAACATCGTCATCTAGCGAGTGCATCTAATCGTGGGATGGCTTTTGAAGATGCAATTAATAAAAGTAATGAATTTTATATTGAACGTGATGTGGCAGTGATTACAAAAAGACCTACTCCAATCAACGTGGTAAAAGTTGATTATACAAAGAAGGCTAAAATTACTTCCGCTTATTTTGAAAAACAATCTACAACCGATTATAACGGAGTGTACAAAGGTTATTATCTAGACTTTGAAGCAAAGAGCACTAAGATCAAAACATCATTCCCGCTTAATAACATCACTCCTCATCAAATCAAACATCTTGAAAGAGTGATTAGACATAAAGGGATTGCCTTCTTCCTAATTGAATTCGCGAGTCTACACGAAGTGTATTATTTAAACGCTAAATGTGTAATTGATTATTATAAGCACGAAAAACGTAAATCAATTCCATTAAGTGATGTTAGAAAATATGGTCACTTAATTAAACGAGGATTCTGCCCGATTTATCATTATCTAGAATTTGTTGATAAGTATATTAAATAATTACTTAATAAATTTATGCATTAACTTACCCTTTTTATCGTCGAACGGATGTTCACGAAGAGGTAAGTTACATTTAGTCTTGCCGAATAAAACGGTTGAAGGATGAGTAAACTCACGGAAGCCCCACTCACCATGATAAGCGCCCATACCAGAATGACCTGTACCATTAAATGGAACACCTTTAACTAATAAGTGAATACAAACTTCATTCACACAACCACCACCATATTGTTGTGAACGCATAACTTTCTTTGCCCACTTCATATCTTTAGTAAATAAATATAGGGCTAAGCCGTGTTCACGATTAGCGATGGTATTTAATAATGAATCAATCTCACTATCATTAAATTTCACGACTGGAAGTAAGGGTGAAAATAATTCATGATTACAAATCTTCTCATCAATATTCACTGGATAAATAATCGTTGGATTATATTTTTGTGTTTCAGGATTACCAAAACCACCAAACACAATCCGGTCACGATATTCATCAGCTTCTTTCGCGCACCAATCATACGCACTACGTGCAATCAATTTAGCGTATTCAGGATTATTAACCGCATCTTCACCGATTTGTTTAATCATCGCCGCTTTTAATTCCTTAACAAATTCATCTGCAATTTCGCTAGCGACTGCTACTTGGTTAATGTTGATACATATTTGTCCGCTATTACAAATCTTAAAGAAAGCAATTTTTCTAGCAGCATCTTTAATATCGGCATCTTTGCGAACGATACACCAGTTACCATTCTCTCCACCAAGTTCAAGCGCAACTGGAGTTAAATTCTTGGCGGCGCATTCCATAACGTGTACACCAACTTTTGGTGATCCGGTATAGAAGATCTTATCGAATCTTTCTTCTAAGCACCAATCCGCGACATCATGTCCTCCATCAATTACAGTTACATAATCTTCCGGGAATGTTTCACTAATCATCTTTTGCATTAATTCAGTGCAATATTTAGATTTAGATGAAGCTTTAATTACGGCGGTGTTACCACCACTAATTGCAGCGACTAAAACACCTAACGATAATAAGAACGGGAAGTTAAATGGTGAAACGATTAAAGATACACCATAAGGCATTTTATATACTTTTGTAGTCACTGACGGGAAACATGCAAAGCCTGAGAAATGTCTTTCTGGTCTTGCCCATTTACTTAAACAATGTAAGGTTTCGTTTAATTCAGAAATAACTGCACCAATATCACACATATATGCTTCTAAAGGCGCACGATTTAAATCTTGATGAAGCGCTTCTTCCATCGCTTTTTGATTCTTAATAATCATTGCTTTTAATTTCTTAAGTTGTTCTTTACGGAATTTAATATCTAAAGTCTTTCCGCTTTTAAATAATACTCTTTGCTTTTCAACGATGCTATGTACTTTTTCTTTACTCCAATCCATAATCAAAATCTCCTTTGTTAAGTTAATTATAACTTAAAAACTATTATTACTTCTCTAATTCTTTTAAAGAAGTAAGTATTAAATAATAGATGTAATTAAATTGTTCCGTCATCGCTGGACTATGGAACATGACGCTTTGATGAGCGGTGGTAAAGCACTCTTTATAAAGTTGATCTTTAATTTTTAAAACTTTCTTCATTAAAGCATTCTTAGTTTTCTTCTTACTAGCGAGCTTATCCCAGCGCTGCATGATGATCATAGTTTCAGCATAGGCGACTAAGATATCATCACCAGTCTTAAAAGTCTTAAATTTCTTTTTGTAATCTTTAGGAAATTTAATTTCTTTTTTGTCCACGAAATTAAATGGGACTAAATACATGTTGCAATACATACTTACTTATCACTCCATTTCTTTTGTGCGATATCAATGGTTTCATTAATACCTTTCTTCCAGGTTTCAGTAATGGCTGAATGACCTTCTTCTTCAATATCTTTTCTAGTTTGCCATTTCATTAAAATCTTATCAACCGCTTTTAATGATG
>JAKSUY010000063.1 GCA_024408495.1 Bacilli bacterium | reverse complement strand
AGACCGCTGACTCCGGTTATTTAACTCGTCGTCTAGTCGACGTCTCTCAAGACGTGATCGTTCGTGAAGAAGATTGCGGAACCGACCACGGCTTTGTGATGCGCGCCATTAAGAATCCAGGCGAAGACAAAGAACTCGTTAGACTTTATGACCGTATTAGAGGTCGTTATGCAATGCACGATATCATTCATCCAAAAACCGGTGAAGTGATTGTTCAAGCGAATACTTTAATTACCAATACTAAAGCCCACGTCATTGAAGATAGTGGTATTACCGAAGTTGAGATTCGTTCACTCTTTGGCTGTCAGACTAAAGATGGTGTATGTGCACACTGTTATGGACGTAACCTTGCGACTGGCGAAGAAGTTCAAATCGGTGAAGCAATTGGTATTATGGCCGCTCAATCAATTGGTGAGCCAGGTACTCAGTTAACCATGAGAACATTCCACTCTGGCGGTGTTGCGGAAAGCGATATTACTCAAGGTTTACCTCGTGTCCAAGAATTAGTGGAAGCACGTCATCCAAAAGGCGAAGCCTTAATTAGTGACATTAAAGGTAAAATCACTAAGATCGAAGATCATAATGGTTGTTACTTAATCGAAGTCACTAACGAGATCGAAAGTAAAGAATATCTCACTACCTTTGACGCAAGACTTTGCGTTAAGAAAGGTGACACCATTAACAATGGTGATCGACTCACTCATGGTGCAATTTCTCCTAAGAAATTACTTGATGCAAGTGATATCACAACCGTTCAAAACTACATGTTAAATGAAATCCATAAACCGTATTGCGCTCAAGGTATTGAAATTAACGATAAGCACCTTGAAGTAATTATTCGTCAAATGCTTTGCAAAGTCTTAGTAGTTGATGGTGGCGATACGGATTTACTCCCAGGCACCCGTGTTGATGTCCATAAATACACCGATTCGAATGCTAAAGCTTTATTAGCGGGTAAACGCCCAGCGATTGCTCGTCCACTTATGTTAGGAATCACAAAAGCTGCATTAGAGACTCCAAGTTTCTTATCGGCTGCATCATTCCAAGAGACTCCGAGAGTCTTAACCGACGCTGCGATTAAGGGCAAAATTGACTCATTGCACGGCTTAAAGGAAAACGTCATCACTGGTAAATTAATCCCAGCTGGTCGTGGACTTAAGAGCGAAGAAGAAGAAAACGCAATTGTTTCGAACTTCTCCGTTAAAAATAAGATGGAAGAAGTCGATGCTCGTTATATCGGTGTTCACGATTATAGCGAAAATAAGTAATTTAAATACTTAACGAAATTAGGCGAGTAACCCTCGCCTTTTTTCTTGTGTGTAAAAATCCTCAAAATCGCTAAAAATTAAAATCGAGCAAAAATCTATATTTACAATGTAAATATAAAAAAATAAGTGAGAATTTTAGCCTTTTTTTGCTAAGTACTATATAAGGGGGATATTGTACATATGACAGTATTCTTCTTAGGTGCCTACCCTTTATCTCCTTGGTGCTGCAACAAAGGAGTAAAGCTACGCTAGAAACTATTTTGCTGTTGGTAGTTATGGCATTACTGATTGAGTTAATCTCGCGAAGGTAATGAAAAAGGACGGTCATACCGTCCCCAAACCAATCGAAACAATGATAGCACCTCGTAGGAGTTTTGTAAAGGGGCGAGTGCCGACCCGGGCCGCAAGGTCCGGGGTTATAAAGCAACAAAAATACAATAATTGTGTATTGTATTAAACAATGCTTTTTTATATAATTATCAAACGTTAATGTTTTACATTAATGAATTAAAAAATAGAGGTAAAAGATGATTAAGATTTTCCGTAATCTAAGCAAAAAGGATATTGTCTATTTTTTTATTTGTGTTGGCTTAATCGTTTTACAAGTATGGCTTGATTTAACGATGCCTGATTATACCGCTAATTTAACAAAGTCGATTGCAACACAAGATCCTGCTGAAGTTTGGCGCAATGGCGGCATTATGTTAGCCATGGCATTTTCTAGTATGCTTGCAGCCATTATTACTGGATATTTTTCCAGCCATATTGCGGCTAATTTTTCGATGACTCTAAGAAACAAACTTTATGATAAAATCGCTTCTTTCTCAGATCGAGAAATGAACCATTTCTCTACTCCAAGTTTAATTACTAGAACTACTAATGATGTGGTCAATATGCAAATGCTAATTGCGCTTGGCATGCAAGTAATTGTTAAAGCGCCGATTATGGCTATTTGGGCAATATGCAAAATATCAACCACATCAATTGAATGGACAACTGCGGTTTTAATTTGCGTTTTATCATTAATAACCGTTATCGGATTAATAGTAGGATTTTGTTATCCTAAGTTTAGAAAGATTCAAAAATTAACTGATGATTTAAATAATAGCATGAGAGAAAACATCACCGGCGTTCGTGTGATAAGAGCCTTTAATGCCGAAACTTATCAAACCAATAAATTTAACGTTACTAATAACGCGGTTACCAAAAACAATTTATTTACCTCTAGATTAATGGGATTACTTATGCCCGTTATGTCTATGGCGATGAGTGGATTAACTTTAGCAATTTATTGGATAGGGGCTATTTTAGTTAATCAAGCTAAAGCCTTAGAAAGAATTACCGTAATTGCGAATATGACTGCATTTACTCAATACGCATTACAAGTTGTTATGGCATTCATGATGCTTATTTTAATATTCATCTTGTTGCCTCGTGCAGTCGTTTCTGCTCGTCGTATTAATGAAGTCTTAGATACTGAGCCATCAATTAAATACGATGAAAAAGGCGTTGATATTAAAGTAAAAGGTAATATCGAATTTAAAAATGTAAGTTTTACTTATCCAGATGGAAGTTCATCGTGTTTATCTAATGTCAGCTTTAAAATTAAACCTGGAGAAACGTTTGCTATTATCGGTGCGACTGGTTCGGGTAAAACTTCAATCATAAACTTGATTCCTCGCTTTTATGATGTAAGTAGTGGTGAAGTACTTCTTGATGGAGTAAACATTAATAAATTCTCTAAAGAACAAATTAGCAACTATATTTCGATTGCTACTCAAAAAGCAGTCCTTTTTAAAGGCGATATTAAATCTAATATTACTTATGGCTGTAAAGATGAGATTAAAGATGATGATCCTCGTTTAGCTAAGGCGATTGAGATTTCTCAAGCGAACTTTATTTCTTCTTTAAAGAAAGGTGTGCACGAAGAAGTGGCTCAAGGTGGCACTAATTATTCAGGTGGGCAAAAACAGAGATTGAGTATCGCTCGTGCGGTGTTTAAGGATTCTAAGATCTTCATCTTTGATGATACTTTCTCAGCACTTGATTATAAAACCGATATGTTAGTAAGAAAACAATTAAAAGCCAATATGAAAGATAAAACCGTAATCATTGTTGCACAAAGAATCGGAACTATTAAAAACGCTGATCAAATATTGGTAATTGATAATGGAAAGGTTGTTGGATTAGGCAAACATGAAGACTTATTAAAGGAGTGTAAAGTCTATAAAGAAATTGCCTTATCACAACTAAAGGAGAGTGAACTCTAATGCCGGCGATGATGGGACATGGACGACGTGGTACAGATAAAAAAGAAAAAGCTGATTTTAAAGCGCTTAAAAAAATCGTAGTTTACTCCAA
>JAKSUY010000062.1 GCA_024408495.1 Bacilli bacterium | reverse complement strand
AAGTAAGATTTTAGCAATTACACCAAATTTATAATCGGTGGCGACTCTCATACCATAACCGAATTCAGCGTTGTCTTCAAATAAACTATTTGCCCATGCAACACCTTCACCATTCTTATCCGTGCAGAATGGAGTTAATGGAGTGGAACCACAATAAATGGATGAGCAACCAGTCGCATTCGCGATTAGTAAATCTTTACCAAATAATTGTGAGAGTAAACGGTAATATGGAGTTTCGCCGCATCCTGCACAAGCTCCGCTTATTTCCATATATGGCATTAAGAAGCCTACACCTTTAACAGTGTTAGTTGGATAGATGGATTTATATTCAGTGTGCTTATATAAATAAGTTGCCGCTTCTTCTTGTTCGAATTGTGATTTAGCATCAACCATGGTAAGAACTTTCTTACCAGTCTTATTACCTAAACATTCAGTAACGCATAAGCCACAACCAACACAGTTACGAGGACTTACTTGTAAACGATATTTATATTCAGGTTTACCTGCTACTGGCGCTAAGCCGCCTTTAATAATTGCCGGGGCTTTTTCTTCTTCATCCTTATTTAATAAGAATGGACGAATGGTTGCGTGAGGACAAACGAATGCACATTGGTTACATTGGATACATCCTTCCGGATTCCATAATGGTACTCTATCCGCGATACTTCTTTGTTCTTTATAAGTAATATCGTTTTTCATCGTACCATCAAGTAAATCAAGTTTTTCAAATGTTGAAGTAGGAATATCATCACCATCAAGCGCGGCCATTGGATTAACAATACTATCAAAGTATTGATCACCATCTTTAGCGATTACGCGCTTACTATCTAATTGTTCCCAACTTGGATCAATCTTAATTTCTCTTAAGCCTTCCGCACCAGCATCAATGGCTTTCCAGTTCATTTCAACGACTTCTTGACCTTTCTTGGCGTATGACTTTTCCGCAAATTTCTTCATCCAAGTTTGCGCTTCTTCGTATTTCATAATTGCTTGGTTAAGATAGAAGAAGGATGCTTGTAATGTAGTATTAGTATGACGACCCATACCAATATTCATCGCTAATTTATTAGCGTCAATGACAAACATCTTCGCGTGTTTCTTAGCAAGTAAATATTTCATACGATTCGGCATACTCTTAACAAGAGTTGCATCATCCATATTCGTATTAAGTAAGAAGGTTCCACCATCTTTTAAGTTCTTAATCATATCAAACTTAAAGATATAAGAATCTAGTGAACATGAAATGAAGTCTGCGTTTTGTACATAATAGGTACTTCTAATTGGTGATTTACCAAAACGTAAGTGAGAACGAGTAACACCACCGGCTTTTCTACTATCATATTGGAAATAGGCTTGAGCGTATTGATGCGTTGCATCACCAATAATCTTAATACTAGACTTATTGGCGCTAACGGTACCATCACTACCTAAACCATAGAATAAGCATGAAGTATAATCACTCTTCACGTGGAAGTTATCATCCACCGGGATTGATAAATTAGTTAAATCATCTTTGATGCTAAGAGTAAATGAATTCCAAGGTTTATCCTTAATGAAATCAAATACCGCTTTAACATCTTTTGGTTGAGTATCTTTACTTGATAAACCATAACGACCACCATAAACTTCAATGTCCTTACGGCCTACTTGAGCAAGCGCTGCTACGACATCTTGATATAGTGGTTCACCCATGGCGCCCATTTCTTTAGTTCTATCTAAAACCGCAATGCGTTTAACGCTACTTGGAATAGCGGCACTTAAGTGTTTAGCGGAGAATGGACGATATAGATGTACTTTGACTAAACCAATGTCTTCGTCTTTTAATTCATCAATAACTTCTTTTGCGCAATCAGTCACGCTACCCATAGCGACGATTACGTATTTTGCGGTCTTACTACCATAATAGGTAAATAAACCATATTCACGACCAGTTAATCTAGAAGCTTCTTTTAAATATTTTTCCGCAACGTTAATTACATTAGCAAAATGTTTATTTTGCGCTTCACGTTTTTGGAAATAAATATCATCATTTTCTGCACCACCACGAGTCACTGGATTAGTATGTGGGTTAAGCGCGCGAGATCTAAATTTCTCCACTTTATCCATTGGAAGTAATTTCTTCCATTCAGCATCATCCACAAATTCAACGTTTTGGATTTCGTGCGACGTTCTAAAGCCATCAAAGAAGTGACACACTGGTGTCTCTCCATCAATTGCGATTAAATGCGCCACGCTCGCTAAATCAGCGATTTCTTGAACACTATGTGAACAAAGCATCGCGATTCCAGTTTGACGAATCGCATAAATATCTTGTTGATCACCAAAAATAGATAATGCATGTGTGGCTAAACTACGCGCAGATACATGTAAGACTGCTGGTAATAATTCACCAACCCATTTATAAATGTTAGGAATCATTAAGAGCAAACCTTGTGATGCGGTATAAGTAGTGGCTAATGCACCAGCTTGTAAGGCACCATGAACCGCACCAGAAGCACCACCTTCTGATTGTAATTCAACTACTTTTACTTCTTTACCAAAGAAGTTCTTTTTGCCTTGAGACGCAAAGACATCAACACTTTCCGCCATTGGGCTACTTGGGGTAATCGGGTAAATACCAGCAACTTCAGTAAAGTTATAGCTTGCTAAAGCCGCCGCGGTGTTACCATCGACTGATTGGAATTTCTTTTTTATTTCCATGGATAATCTCCTTTATTAACAACAAAAAATATTATAAGAGTTATAAGCGCTTTTATCAACTATAAAATATACTATTTTAACCAAAAACGAACAACGCGAATATCGAAATCATAATCGCCGGTAATACGACCTTCACTTTCATCGCGTTTATATTGCAAGAACGTTCTTTCGGTTTCTTCGGTAGTTTCAACGTAAAATTTAAAATCATAATTAGATTCAATTCGATAATCCATCGAGAAACCTAATAGATTGATGTGATCTTTATAACATTTAATTGTTCCTTCAGGACCTAGTCCTTTAGAGTTAGGTATTTTCCAAGTTTTATCAGCATAAATAAAGAAATGGTCGGTGTCTTTTTTAAAATACTCGGAATCTCTTATTTGTCTTTCAGTTCCATCAATGTAACGATGCCAATGTTCACAATAATTAGAGGTAAATTCGTATTCACCCACCCAATCATTAATATTTCCATCTTCTTTTGCTTCACAACTAGTGAAAGAAAAAGAACTAAGCAAGAAGAGTGATAATAATAATTTAGTTTTCATAAATGAATTAGAAGCAGAATCCTGGAGCCACATAAAGTTTTTGACCACGAGCAGATGCTGATGATCTAACCCCACTAGCATTAACCGTATAAATTTGTGGATTTTTAATATTAGCCGGGGAACGTAACCAGTAGGTTATAGGATTAGTTCCGTCGGTTTTAACTAACGAGCCTTCATTTGCATAATAAGGATACGCTTCATTTGTCCCGCTAGGTCCTTCTTTATCAAATTCACCACTAATAGTAGAGTCTAACCCGGCCTCTTTTAAAGATAAAGGGAATAAATAGTTACCAGATTCCATGATTTTTTCTTTATCAACAGTCGCATAAGAACCAGTTACCGTATATTTACGAATGCTGTTCAAATATTTCTTAAACGGCAATGCATTATAAAGTGTAGTGTTCAAGTAGTCATATAATTCACATTGATAACCATATTCACTACCTTTCTTATAGTAATAAGAACTATAAGTTTTTCCTGAAACGGATTTACCAAAGTATTGCTCTGAAACACCAGTCGTAAATTCAAAAGTAATGCCGGCTTTATTTTCATATAGATAATTCTTATCTTTATTAAATCCTAAAATACGAATACGGTAAGAATTACTACTACCATCATTAAGAGTAAACGGCACCGATTCTTCACCAATATCAAATAGATATTCTGCGTAGCCTAAATTCGCTGCGGTTTCAACTGAAGCCCAATCACCTTGCGACGAATAAAATTCTAACAATTCTATATTTGCAGCTCTAGCAGCGATCTGAACGGTATCAGCAGTAGATTCAACAAAATCCCAAGTTAAAGTACTAGGAATAATCT
>JAKSUY010000061.1 GCA_024408495.1 Bacilli bacterium | reverse complement strand
TGGCGGAACGGTAGACGCAGACGACTCAAAATCGTCCGGGAAACCATAAGGGTTCAAATCCCTTTGGGGCCACCACATTAAAGAAATCAATAATTAAATTAGTTAAAGATATTGAAAATGATTATGATAAATATAGCGATCAGTTGAATATTCTATAATTATGATAATAAATAAATTTAAGAAACAAATTGATGAAACATACCGAAGATTTGAAAAATTTTATGAACCCGGAGACTTTGTTTTTGGATTCATAACCGATGTCCATACTGGTGGTAATACACATTACAAACACTACAAATATTTTCTTGATGCCGCTAAAAAATTTAATGCTTCTTTAATGATTAATGGTGGTGATATAGGTTTAGGAGTTTCTGAAGATAAAAAAGAATCCGATTCAATACTTAAAAACACAGTTAAAAACAGTAAAACTAATCTCTCTTATATTTATATTAAGGGCAATCATGATTGTGGTACACAAAATATATCTAATAAAGAGTTATATAAAGTAATGATGGATAAATATATTGGTAAGGTTTATAAAAGTGTTTCGCTAAATGATGAAATTGGATCAGGAATCTATCTTAATCATTCAAGTAAGATAGCGTTGTTATTTATAAACACTTCTCAAACCGCTGAACCTACTTATATTGTTAAAAATGACCAGATTCATTGGCTTATCGACACACTTACAGATATTCAAAATGACTATAGAGTAATCTTGGTATCGCATTTATGTATGGACAAAATTGGTGTTTGGAAAAAGAGCTATGTCAATAATGATTTTTCTTTTCCTAAATCCATTGAATTAGTGCAGAAAATAATTTATGATTTCGTTAACAAATCTAGTGGCGATGTTACATACCTTAATGAACGCTTTTCTTGGGATTTTAAAAACAAGAAAAATCGTTTTCTATTCGAACTTGCCGGAGATAGTCATTTTGATAATTATATAAATAGAAAAGGATTAAATATTATCGTTCGTCAAGGTTATGGAGGTATACTGCCTGAAAACATAGCCGATGGCGGAACCCATACTCCGTTCTCCGCGAATGATGGATTTAAAAATATCGAAAATTGTTTATTTGATTTTATATGTATCAAGCCAAACAATAAATTTAGAATATTTAGAGTTGGCGTTGGAGACAATAAAGCGGATTTAGAATTCTGAATATAATTTCTTTAACGTGTTTTGCGTTATAATATCCCATATGATTTTTAAACAAAGCAAATGGATTTGGTCCAAAACAAATTATGAGGCGGATGATTATGCGGAATTCGTCTCTTCTTTTTCTTTAGAAAAAATGGATGATGTCTACTTACGCATTGCCTGCGATTCAATTTATGCAGTTTACTTAAACGATACGCTGATTGCTTTCGCTCAATGTGCGGATTATCCTAACTTTAAGTTTTACGATGAAATTAATTTATCGCCATTAGTTAAGATTGGAGACAACAAATTAAAGATTCAAGTTTATCACATGGGTAAAGATTCCCAAATTTATATTAAAGACAAAGCGGGTCTTATATTTGAAATAGTGCAAGGGGATAACATAGTCTTAACAAGCGATACTAGTATATCTTCTAGAGTAATGAACGAGTATCGTAATAATTATCGAAAACCGTTAACTCGTCAAATCGGTTATAGTTTTTACTTTGATAGCTCAGTTACACCTAATCCGTATGTTCCTTCTGTTGTAGTTGATAAAACTAGTTGTTTTTATCACCGCAAAATTAAAACTTTAACATTAAAGGATCGTAGGCCTTTTTCTATTATTAAGCGTGATAATTCATTAATTATTGATTTAGGAAGGGAAACCGCCGGTTTTATTGATTTAGATATTGTTTCTGAAGATAATCAACTATTAACTGTTACTTACGGTGAGCATCTAAAAGATGGCGGTGTGAGAAGAATTATCGGCGATCTCGATTTTAGTTTTGAAATATATCTTAAAAAAGGACAAACTGTTTATCTAAATCCTTTTCGCAGAATCGCAGGTCGGTATTTAGAACTTTTCTTTACTAATCCCATTAAGATCAACTATATCGGTATTCGACCGGTTTTTTACCCAGTTGAGGTTAAAAAAGTTAAATTTGATGATCCATTGCTTCAACGAATCTATGATGTCTCGGTTGATACTTTACGTTTATGTATGCATGAACACTACGAAGATTGCCCTTGGCGAGAACAAGCGCTTTATACTTTAGATAGTCGTAACCAAATGTTATATGGTTATTATGCTTTTAATGAATATAAATACGCTAGACATAATTTAATTGAAATCGCTCATAGTCAACAGCCAAGTGGGCTCCTTTCTATATGTGCGCCTTCCGGAGCGGATATTCCTATTCCTTTCTTCTCCCTTGTCTATATTGTTCAGGTTTATGAATATTTAAAATATTCTAATGATTATAGTCTTCTCGATGAAGTCGGTAATGTTCTTGACCGCATTGTTAAGACTTTTACTGACAAGATTGATTCTACTGGACTAATTCCATCTTTCCCTTATCCGTGTTGGAATTATTATGAATGGTCAGAAGGAAGCGATAATGGATACCAATTAAATGTAAAAAGCAACGATGAATACATTCAATCCTATGATTTAATTCTTAATGCTTTCTACGTATACGCGGTGAATTTATACCAAGAAATGCGCAAAGTAAAAATTGATCTTAATCCAATTAAAGCTCAAATTGATAAAGCCTTTAAACGTAATGGTGTTTATGTTTTATCTACCATCAATAATCAAGCTTCGCAATTTGGAAACGCAATTGCTTTATTAGCTGGTTTAGGCGATGATTCCTTAATTGATAAAATTGCAAACGATAAGAATATGATTCCTGCTACCTTATCTACTTTGCCGTTTGTTTACGACGTACTTTTAAAAGATAAAAAATATATCAATTTCATTGTTAATGATATAAAAAACAAATATAAAGCAATGTTAGATGCCGGGGCTACTTCTTTTTGGGAAACAACTGTTGGCGAGGACGATTTTGGTGGAGCAGGCAGTTTGTGCCATGGCTGGTCTTCAATGCCGGTCTATTATTTTCATTTGTTTGGTTTAGCAAAAACCGATAAATAATGAAGCATAAGTAAGTACCCAATTTAATGCCAAATATGGTAATATATTCCTATGGAACTTAAGAAA
Source organism: Bacilli bacterium (assembly GCA_024408495.1). Classification (GTDB taxonomy): domain Bacteria; phylum Bacillota_I; class Bacilli_A; order RFN20; family CAG-826; genus UB1719. Next base: position 2,103 of record JAKSUY010000061.1, on the reverse strand, counting down.
ATTATTACTGTACGTGAAAACTGGCCAAAACCCGGTATTTCTTTTAAGGACATCACACCTTTATTAAATGACTATGATACGTTAGAGAAAGTTGTTACGGTTATGACTAGTCAATTTGTGAATTCTGGCGTTACTAAAGTGCTTTGCCCAGAGTCTCGCGGCTTCTTTTTTGGAACAGCAGTGGCGCTTCGCCTTAAAGCAGGAGTGGTTGGAGCAAGAAAACCTGGTAAATTACCGTTTGTCGGATCAAGTGTTGAATACGATTTAGAATATGGGAAAAATGTACTTCAAATCGCTAAAGACACTATTAAAAAAGATGATCGAGTTTTGATTGTTGATGATTTACTCGCTACCGGTGGTAGTGCTATTGCATTAACTAAACTAGTTAAAGAAATAGGCGCAACATTAGTTGGTTATTCATTCGTGATTGAATTAACATCTTTAAAAGCACGCGAAAAATTAGATAAGGTTGAAATTCATTCATTAGTAAAATACGAAATTTAAATGTATATCTAAGGAGGACTAATTATGGATTTGGTTTTGTTTGCGGACATTTTAGAGGCAATTATGGTAGTAGCATTTGGATGTTCTTGGCCGTTTAATGTCTATAAATCATTTAAGAGCAAAAGCACGAAAGGAAAGAGCATTGTTTTCCTAATTTTAATTGAAGTGGGTTATGTTGCTGGAATCACTGGTAAAATTATTAATCCAAATTTTGATTGGTCCACTCGTTGGTGGATTTTTATGTTCTATATTCTTAATTTCTTGATGGTTCTAGCTGATATCGTTTTGTATTTTATTAACCGCCAGCGTGAAGTTAAATTAAAAGCAGTGAAATAAAACAATTTTTATACTATAATTAAAGACAATTATTTGGGAGAATTTTATGAATAAAATATTCTGGTTGCCCGCTAAAAACAATAAAGATTATATTTGGCGATATGAAGGTAACCCTCTTTTACGTCGTGAAGAAATTGAAGGCTATCAACATGTTTGCAACAGCGCTTTCGTTTTTGAAAACGGAGTGTACCATGCTGTATTTAGAATGGAAGATAAGGGTGCATGTCCTCATTTAATGACTGGCACCAGTAAAGATGGCATTCACTTTAAGATAGGTAAAAATATTGATTTTCGTCTTAAAAACGGAAAGAAATTTGAATATTATTATGCTTCTGATCCTCGCTATGTAAAAATCGGCAATGCTTATTATTTGGTTTTTTGCGCGGATAAGAATGGTGCGAACCCTTCTATCTATATCGCCGAAACAAAAGACTTTAATAATTTTACTGTTCTTCCAACTGGTTTTTTACCTTATAACCGTAATGGAGTTTTATTTCCTGAGAAAATAAATGGCGAATATGTAATGCTTTCTCGTCCTAGCGATGAAGGTGACACTCCATTTGGTGATATTTATATTTCCTTCAGTAAAGATTTAGTGTATTGGGGCAAGCACCAATTATTAATTAAACGGTTTGATACTAAATATAATTTCTGGGAACGAATTAAAATTGGTCCGGGCCCATCTCCCATTAAAACTAAGGAAGGATGGTTAGTGATTTATCATGGTGTTAACGGCACTTGTAATGGCTGGGTATATAGCCTTTCCGTAGCTTTACTTGATTTAAAAGATCCAACTAAAGTTTTATATAAAGCAAAACAATATTTATTAACCCCAGAAGAAATTTATGAAAGAGTGGGTTTTGTTAATAATGTTATTTTCCCGACTGCAGCCATTACTGATAAAGATGGTCACATCACGATTTATTATGGTTCTGCTGATACCTATGTTGGAGTAGCTTTCACCACGGTCGATAAGTTATTAGAATTTGTTAAAAAGCACAATTAATTTAATGTTAATTAAAAAAGATAAACTCAACCCCATTCTCTCTCCTTTAAAAGGAAGCTCTTTTGAAGAAAAATGCGTCCTTAATCCAGGTGTTGTTTATGATGATAAATCAAAAACCTGGTTTATGGTTTATCGCGCTGCTGGAATGGATAAAAAGCATGTCATCCGTTTTGGTCTTGCTACTAGTAAAGATGGAAGAAAATGGAAACGATATAGTAAGAATCCAGTTTTTTATGGTGACCGGTTTAACCCAGATG
>JAKSUY010000060.1 GCA_024408495.1 Bacilli bacterium | reverse complement strand
ACTCCAATGCCGGCGATCATGCGACATGGACGACCTGGTCCAGTTAAAAAAGAAAAAGCTGATTTTAAAGCGCTTAAAAAAATCGTAGTTTACTCCAAGCGCTATTTGCCATACGTAATCATTGCCCTTGTTCTTGCTGCTGTCGGGGCGGTTTCCTCTATTATTGGTCCCGACAAGATTAAAGACTTAGTTACTTTAATCACTAATGGAATTATTAACCCCGTTGGGGTTGATATGGAAGAATTCACTAAAATTGCTATTACTCTAGTAATTATTTATGTAGTAGGCGCAATCGCCTCTTATGGTCAGCAATTCGTGATGGCAAGTGTTACTCAACATCTTGGACGAAGAATTCGTAACGATATATGTAATAAGATTAATTTAATTCCATTGAATTATTTTGATACCACAACCAAAGGAGACATTCTTTCTGTAGTTACTAATGATGTTGATGCTATTGGTCAAGCGTTAGCCACTTCGGTTGCTAATTTAATTTCTTCAATGGTTCTATTTATTGGTGTCATCGTTATGATGTTTAGAAGCAATTACGCATTAGCGTTAATTACCATTGGATCTTCGATTGTTGGTTTCGTTGCTATGAGTATTGTTCTAGCTAAATCACAAAAATATTTTAACCGTAAGCAAGAAGATTTAGGAGAAATGAATGGTCAAATAGAAGAAGTATTTACCAACTATAAAATCGTTAATATTTTCTCAGGTAATTTATTTGAAAAAGCCAAATTTGTTAAGACCAATAAACGCTTATACGAAGACAACTGGAAATCGCAAATTCTCTCTGGTATGAATATGCATTTCATGGTATTTGCCGGTAATTTATCGTATGTTTTAATTTTTGTAGTGGGAATTTATATATTTAAACCCGAAGAAGCTTTGGGCATTATTTCATCTTTCATTATCTATTCAAAATTATTCTCGCAACCTTTATCCACTTTCGCTCAAGCAATGACTTCAATTCAACAAGCAAGTGCTGCGAGTAAGCGTGTATTTAATTTATTGGAGCAAGAAGAACTTAGTGATGAATCAAAGAAAAATAAAGTACTTAGTGAAGTTAAAGGCGATGTTATTTTTGATAATATTAAATTCGGTTATCTTCCTAACAAAGAGATTATTCATGGTTTTACCGCTAATTTAAAAAGAGGACAAAAAGTAGCGATTGTCGGTCCAACCGGAGCAGGTAAAACTACGATTGTTAATCTGTTAATGCGCTTTTATGAATTAAATAGTGGGGATATTAAAATTGATGGTGTTTCTATCAAAGATATAAAAAGAGAAAATGTCCACGATTTATTTAATATGATTTTACAAGATACGTGGTTATTTACGGGTACAATTCGAGAGAATTTAGTGTATAACAAAGAAAACGTAAGCGATGAAAAACTCGATCAAGTTACCGAGGCTGTAGGCTTATCACATTTTATTAAAACTCTTCCAAATGGTTACGATACTATGCTTGATGAAAAACTTAATTTATCGGAAGGTCAAAAGCAACAACTCACTATCGCTCGCGCTATTATTAAAAACGCTCCATTATTAATTCTTGATGAAGCCACTAGCAGTGTAGATACCAGAACTGAATTAGTTATTCAGCAAGCAATGGATAAATTAACCGAAGGGAGAACTTCTTTTATTATTGCCCATCGCTTATCAACCATTAAAAATGCAGATGTTATTTTTGTTTTAGATAAGGGCGATATCGTTGAATACGGCACTCATAAACAATTATTAAAGAAGAAAGGCTTCTATGCTGAATTGTATAACTCACAATTCATTAATACTTAAGTCTGCAATTTTTGCTTTAAATAATTAAAATCTATATTTATATAATTATATAAATATATAAAAATAGGCGAGAATTTCGCCTCTTTTTCGTTAAGTACATATTAAGGGGGATAATGTCATGTTATTCGCCTTAGGGGCGCTAATGCCTTGTGTGATTCTTGGGAAGGAGGTATAAAGGCCGCGTGAGCGACCTAATTATCTTGTTACTGGTTGTGTCCTAATTATTAGTAAACTTTGTCGTTAGGTACAAAAAAATGTTGTCTAGTCATGGCTAGGCAACATCACAACCAAGTACATTATACCATGATCTAGGGATTGCACAAGGGGCGAGTTGCCCCGCTAGTTAGATAAAAGGAGATTTATGTTAGGCAAAGATTTACTAGTGTATTTATCCCTAAAGTACAAGGGTGATTTTAAAAAGATGGTGAAAGCGATTCATGAAAAAGAAACCGTCAAAGATGAAATTGCTCTTGAGGAGATTAAAAAGATTAAAAGTAAGTACATCACGGTGCTGGATGATGCTTACCCCGAAGAACTTAGGCATATTTATATGCCTCCGTTAGTACTTTATTATTATGGAGATATCTCACTTTTAAAAAGTGAAGAAGTACGAGTCGCTGTGGTTGGAAGTCGAGAATGCACTGATTACGGAAGAGATATCACTAAAGAATTAGTGGAACCGCTTGCGAAAAAGAATCGCATCATTGTAAGTGGACTCGCTCGTGGGATTGATGGGATTGCTCATGATACATGTATAAACGCAAAAGGAAAAACGATTGCCGTGTTAGGAAGCGGAATTGATTATCCTTATCCTAGTAGCAACAAAGCACTTTATGAAGAGATTAAAAATCATCATCTTTTGTTAAGTGAATATCCAAATAAGACTGAACCTACTCCCGACAATTTTCCAGCGCGTAATCGAATTGTTGCAGGAATTGCACATAAAGTGCTCGTTACCGAGGCATATGTAAATAGCGGCACTAATATTACGGTTTTATACGCTCTACGTCAGGGTAAAGATGTAATGGCGGTTCCGCATGAAGCTAAAAAGAACAGCGCCTGTAATCGTCTCATTCAAGATGGAGCATTTTTGGTAGAAAGTGTAGATGATGTTTTATACCTAACTGAGAAAAAATTTTAAAAATCTTTAAAGAGTATCTTTAAAAGGATATATATAAGGTTGTTAAGGTTGACATGGTTAGTTATTCTCATTATATTTTAGTATTGCGGTTACTTTATGAAAGTTGTAATTGTTGAATCACCGAATAAGTGTGAAACGATTAAAAAATACCTTGGTAATGATTACCGAGTCATCGCCACTAAAGGTCACGTCCGTGATTTAGCCACGTCGGGTAAGGCCGGCCTAGGCGTAGATTGTGAGAACGGTTTTAAGCCTACCTATACAATCATCAAAAGCAAGCGTGCAACCGTTAATGAAATTAAAGCTGCGATTAAAGGCGCAGAAGAAGTAATATTAGCAACTGACCCTGATAGAGAAGGCGAAGCTATTGCTTGGCATTTATCTGAGTTATTAAACCTCAAACCTGATAATAAACGTTTAGAATTCCACGAAATTACTCGTGACTCCATTACCGAAGCAATTCGTAGTCCTAGAACTATTGATCAAAATTTAGTGGCGAGCCAAGAAGCGCGTCGTATTATTGACCGAATTATCGGCTTTAGACTTAGTGATGTTCTTCAAAGAAAGAACAACCTACGTAGTGGCGGACGTGTTCAAAGCGCAACGCTTAAGCTTATTGTTGATCATGAAAGAGAGATTGCGAAATTTAAACCAGAGGAATATTGGACCATTACCGCTAGATTAACTAAAGATGACCGCGAAATTGAGGTCCCCTTATATAAATATAAGGATAAGGAAGAAAAGCTCCCTAATAAAGAGATGGCGGATGAAGCCATTAAAGAAACCGGTAACGAAGTTAAAATCGTTAAAATTGATAAAACGATTAAAACCATTAATCCTAAATTACCCTATACCACTTCGACTCTTCAACAAGATGCTATTTCGCGTTTAGGCATGTCGGCAGCGCGTGTCTCTCGTGTATCGCAAGAACTTTACGAAGGTATTCGTATTAATGGAGAACACGTTGGTTTAATTACTTATATCCGTACTGACTCTACATACTTAAGCGAAACATACGTGAATCGCGCTAGAACATACATCAAAGATCGTTTTGGCGAAGAATATGTTGCCCCGGTTAAGGAGACTAGCACCAAAGGTAAAGCGTTCACGCAAAACGCACATGAAGCAATTAGACCGACTTCTAATAAACGCACTCCAAGCCAAGTTAGACAATATTTAAACAATAACCAATATCGGTTATATGAACTTATTTATAATCGTGCTCTATCTTTCTTAATGACTAGTAAGAAAGAAGAATCCACTAGTGTTATTTTTGCAAGCGGAGAAGCTAAGTATAAACTCACTGGTAACAAAACCATTTATAAGGGTTATGAAGTATTAACTGGTGGTAGTGAAAATAAATCTTTAGGATTTGAACCGGTTGAAGGCGATGTATTTAATGTCAAAAGCGTTACACCTAAACAAAACTTTACTACACCTCCACCACACTATAGTGAAGCTAAGATCATTAAACTCATGGAAGAGAAAGGGATTGGACGTCCATCTACTTACTCTTCCACGATTTCAACATTACAAAATCGTACCTATGTCATTAAAGATAAGGGTGCAATTATCCCAACCGCGAATGGAACTAAAGCGATTGAATTCTTAGAAAAGAAATTTAAAGATATCGTTGATACTGAATTTACTGCGAACATGGAAGAAGAACTCGATGGTGTTCAAGAAGGTGAAGCTTCAAGAACTGCCACGATTAATAAAATCTATATCCCATTCATGAAAGAATGGAATGAAGCCATGAAAGAGACTTTAGGCAATTGTCCTAAGTGTGGCGCGCCTCTTAAGCGCGTTAAAGGTCGCTATGGTTCATTTACCGGTTGTTCGCGTTATCCAGATTGTGATTACAAAAAGAAAGAAGAAAAGAATAAACCTGAATATTTAGATAAGAAATGTCCGATGTGTGGCAAACCTTTAGTGAAGCGTACTAACAAGAAAGGCAAATCTTTTGTGGCGTGTTCGGGTTTCCCAGAATGTAAATACATTGAAGGTAAATCTTTAACGCCGAAGAAAGTAGAAATTATTAAAAAGTGCCCAGATTGTAAAGATGGTAACTTAGTAGTCCGTAAAGGTTGGAATAGAGCCAAGAAGCAAATGTCTTATTTCTTAGGATGCACGAATTATCCAAAGTGTCGGCATATTGAAGAATATAATCCTAATGTAACCAAAGAAGATGACTAACGAATTAAAACAGTTTCTTAACTATCTAAAATATCAACGTAATTATAGTGATGAAACAATTGTTAGTTATCAATACGATATTGAAAAGTTTTATCGGTTTATTAACCATGAAGCAATTCTTTTAGAAGATGTTGATAGCGACATCATTCGTAACTTCTTGTCGGTGGAACTGATGAATAATATTTCTCGTTCATCGTGTCAAAGACGAGTCGCGTCGCTTCGTCATTTCTATGAATATCTCACGGAAGAAAAAATTGTTAAGAGAAACCCATTTCAGTTTATTAACGCGCCTAAGAAAGAAAAGAAATATCCAGCTGCATTATTTAAAGAACAAATGGAAATTCTTCTCGAAGCCAACAAAAAAAGAACCGACAATCTCGCGACACACGAACAAGCACTCAC
>JAKSUY010000006.1 GCA_024408495.1 Bacilli bacterium | reverse complement strand
TGTGTTGAGGATCCACGTATCACTAAAATTGGTAATACCTATTTTATGACCTATGCGGCTAGAAGTTATGCTCCTGGTCCTTATTGGCTCCCAGATTGGCCGTTCCCACCAATCTACATTGCAAAAGATGATGTTTATGATAAAGATGATTTACCTTTAATGGCTAGAAAAAATATCACTATTACCTATCTTGCGGCCACTAAAGATTTCGTACATTATCAAAAATTAGGTCGTCTAACTGAAGCTGATATTGATGATCGAGATGTTGTTTTATTTCCTGAAAAAATTAATGGATATTATTATATGATTTCGCGTCCAAAATTTAAGCGCGATAAGATGCCTTCTATTTACATTTCAAAAGCAAAAGATTTACTAGCCTTTAATAATCCTAAATTATTATTAACTGGTGAAAATCCAAAATGGGAAGTACAACGAATTGGAATTAGTAGCGTTCCTATTAAAACTAAATATGGCTGGTTTGTGCTTTATCACGGGGTTGATAAAAAAGGTGTATATCGAGTAGGTGCAATTATTGTAGATTTAAAAGATCCTAGTAAAGTAATTGCGCGTACGAAAGATTACATTATGGAACCCGACACTCCATTTGAATTAAATGGTATTTATAATGGTTGTGTGTTTCCGACGGCAACAGTGTTAAAAGATAATACTTTATATATCTATTATGGTTGCGCAGATAAATACATAGGTTTAGCCACCGCTAATTTTAACGAATTAGTGAAATATGTTTTGAAGCAAAAAGCTTAATTATTTAAGGAGCAAATATATGAATCGAGTAGGAGTAATGATTGACTGCTCGCGTAATGCAGTTAGAAATTTATCGACAGTTAAGAAATGGATTGATTTATCTAAGCAGATGAATTTCACCTCGTTCTCTTTATATATGGAAGATGTATATAGTTTGGTAGGAGAACCATACTTTGGACATATGCGCGGTCGTTATTCCGCTAGTGAAATAAAAGAAATTGATGATTATGCTTATCAACAAGGACTTACATTTATCCCATGCATTCAGACTTTAGCGCATTTAAATCAAATCTTTGCCTGGAATACTTATAAAGAAATTCTAGATTGCGAAGATATTTTGCTTGCTAATAACGAAAGGACTTATGCTTTAATCGATAAGATGTTTAGTTTCTTTGCTAATAACATTCGAGGAAGACATATTAATGTAGGCATGGATGAAGCGTATATGTTCTCGCGCGGTCGTTATCTTGAATTTAATAAATACGAAAACGCGACCAAGATTTTCTTTCGCCATTTAAAGCGCGTTGATGAGATTGCTAAAAAACACGGTTTCACAATTGAAGTTTGGTCATACGCCATTAAAGGCACCACATATTACCAGGATGATTTTAGAAAAGATCCGGAGATTGCATCATTAATACCTAACGATATTCATCTTGCTCATTGGGATTATCATTCTAATGACTATAAACTCCATCTTAATAATTTTAAGAAACATTTAGCCATTACCGACGCTAGTCATATTTCCTTTGCTTGCGGTGTTTGGTGTTGGGCAGGATTTGCTCCGATGAATAAATTGGGTATTGACCGTTCGAAAAACGCCATTTTGGCTGCACATGACGTGGGCATAAACAATATTATGATTACTTTATGGGGCGATGATGGTGCTGAATGTCCATCCTTTGCTTCTCTTCCTAGCGTATTTTATTTATCTAAGGTTATTAATGGAGAAAAATCATCTAAAGTGATTAAAGAGGCTTTCTTTAATACCTTCAAAATTAAATACGATGATTTTATGAAATTAGATTTACCAAACGTTTTAGATAAAAGCGCTCCGTTAGCGAATCCTTGTAAATATCTTTTATATAATGATCCGTTAATTGGTTTACTTGATAGTGTGGTGTTTGATGGAATTGATGAAGTATATAGCTCCTATTACCGTAAATTAAAACGACTCGTTAGCAAATTCAATGAATATGGATATATTCCAAAGATGTTATCTTCATTGTGCCGAGTATTATCGGTTAAAGCTAGTTTAGGGGTTAAAACAAGGAATGCCTATTTAAAGAAAGATAAAGTAGCTCTTACTAATTTAATTCCTTTATACAAAAAATGTATTAAGTATCTAAAAGAATTCGCAAATGATTTCCGCGATATGTGGTTTAAAGAAAATAAGTCATTTGGATTAGAGGTGCACGAACTTCGTTTAGGCGGCCTATTAGCGCGTTTAGAATCAACTATCGTTCGCCTTAATAAGTATGTTAATGGTGAAATTCAAAGAATTGAAGAACTCGAAGAAGAACGGCTTCCTTTTGACCGGGCTTTTGCGAATATTCATCAGGATAGCAAAATCATTTACACTAATTACCAACTACAAACGATAACGGCATGCAAAATGTAGTAGTACACTACCATAAAAACGTTAATATTTTGATAAAAATGCATAAAATGTAGTTGCATACTACTAAATAAACGTATTGGAATTATGCTATCATATTTACTACTATGAACATTTTGGTGTGTATTAAACAAGTTCCCGCTTCTAGTAATGTAAAAATTGATCCGGTTACTGGAACATTAATTCGCGATGGTTCAAACGTTAAAATGAATCCATATGATTTATTTGCGTTAGAAATGGCCTTACTCATTAAAGAAAAGAAAGGCGCGCATGTTAAAGCAATTACTATGGGACCACCAATGGCAACTTCGATATTAAACGAAGCACTCTATATGGGATGCGATGAAGGTATTTTAATTACCGACCGTAAATTTGGTGGAGCTGATGTAGTAGCGACTTCCTATACCATAATGCAGGGCATTAAAGCTTCAGGCGATTTTGATTTAATTATATGTGGGAAGCAGACCACTGATGGCGATACCGCCCAAGTTGGAGCAGAAATCGCAGAGCATTTAAATATTCCTCATGTATGCTACGTAAATAAGATTATTGAAATTAAAGATAAATCAATTGTTGTTGAAACTTCTTTAGAAGAGACTATTGAGACTTTAGAAATTAATTATCCTTGTTTAATTACCATTGAAAAGGATGCGGCTACGCCTCGCTTACCATCTTATAAAAGAAGCTTACTTTTTAAAGATGCTAAATTTAGGCAAATCACCTTTAATGACTTAAGTGATAAAGATGAAAACCATTATGGTTTAAAAGGTTCTCCAACGCGTGTGGAGAAAATGTTTAATCCAGAAAAGAATGATAAAAAGACTTTGCTTACAGGCGATAATGATAAATTAGTAAATGATGTTAAAAAGATTCTTATGGAGAATAAATTATTATGAGAAAGTTAATAATTGATCAAAGTAAGGTCACAAGCGAAATCGCTAATAATTTGGTTAAGGTTTGCCCGTTTGGAGCGATTGAATATAATAACGGCAAACTTGATGTTAATTCTGCTTGTAAGACATGCGGTGCGTGCCAAAGAAAATATCCTGATGGTCCGATTAAAATCATTGAGGTTGAGGACAATATTCCCAAGATTGATAAGAATTTATATAAAGGGATTTGTGTATTTGTTGAATTAACTAATGATGGCGTTCATCCTGTTACTTTTGAATTGATTGGCAAGGCTAAAGAATTAGCAAGCGTTATTCATCATCCGGTCTATGCTTTATTAATTGCAAACCAAACCCAAATCAATCAATACCAAGATGAAATATTATCGTATGGTATTAATACTTTATATGTCTATGAGCATGAACTATATAAAGATTTTAATGTGACTAGATTCGCAAATTGCGTATTTGATTTTGTAAATAAGATTAAGCCATCTACGATTTTATTTGGCGGTACCCCCTTAGGAAGAAGTTTTGCTCCTAAAATCGCAGCGCATTTTAAAACCGGACTAACCGCTGATTGTACTAAACTAGGGATGAAAGAGAATACTGATTTAATTCAAGTACGTCCTGCATTTGGTGGAAATGTTATGGCGCAAATTATTACTACTAATACACGCCCACAACTTGCAACCGTTCGTCCAAAAATCTTCCCAATGCCAAACAAAGAAAAGATTATTGGTGAAATAGTTAAGATGGATAATAAAGACGTTAACTTAGATTCGCTTATTAAATTAATCAAGAAAGTTAATAAAGAAAAAAGTTTAGACATTGCTAAAAGCGATGTAATTATTGCTATTGGTCGAATCTTTAAAAATGAAGATGATATTAAGCTTGCTAGAGAGCTTGCTAATCTATTAGGTGGTTTATTGGCTACTTCTCGTCCTTTAGTAGAAGAAGGAGTTATGGAGGCTAAATACCAAATTGGATTATCGGGTAAAACGGTTGCGCCTAAATTAATTATTACTTTAGGAATATCTGGCGCAGTTCAATTTGTTGCAGGTATGAAAGGGAGCGGATTAATTATTGCTATTAATAAGGATAAGAATGCACCGATTTTTGATATTGCACATTATGGAATTGTAACTGATGTATTTACTTTCTTACCTAAATTAATTAATGAACTTAAAAAGGAGAAAAAATAAATTATGTATAAGAAAATTGATGATAACGACATAAAATATTTTTCTTCTCTTTTTGATAAAGACCATTTATTTACTAAAGAAAATATTTCGCCTGATTATAGTAGAGATGAATTATCTCAAGTGCAACACATGCCTGAAATAGTGTTAGTGGTTAGTAACGCTAACGAAGTAAGTGAGGTGCTTAAATACGCTAACGAAAAAAAGATTCCAGTAACTGTTCGAGGGAGCGGAACTGGTTTAGTGGGTGCATGTGTCCCGCTTGAAGGCGGTATCCTTCTTGATATGAGTAAAATGAATCGTATCTTAAATCTAGATGAAGATAATTTAACCTTAACTGTTGAACCAGGTGTTTTGTTAATGGATATCTATTCTTATGTTGAACCTAAAGGATATTTCTATGCTCCTGATCCAGGTGAGAAAACTGCGACTATCGGCGGTAATATCTCTACTAATGCTGGAGGAATGCGCGCGGTGAAATACGGGGTCACTCGTGATTGGGTAATGGCGTTAGAGGTTGTTTTAGCGGATGGAACAATTACTAATTTTGGTCGGAGTGTGGTAAAAGATTCAACTGGTTATTCACTTAAGAATTTAATAATTGGCAGTGAAGGAACTTTGTGTGTAATTACAAAAGCCATCTTAAAACTTATTCCTAAACCAGAAGAGACTATATCCTTGTTAGTGCCTTTTGTAAGTAAAGAATTAGCCTTAAAAGCTGTGCCTAGCATTATTAAAGAAAATTTAGATTCAACTTGTATTGAGTTTTTTGAGAAAAATACAATTGCTTTTGCTGAAGAATATTTAGGGAGAAAGTTCCCAAATACTAAAAGCGAGGCCTATATTTTATTAACATTTGATGCTAAAACTAAAGAATTATTAAAGCATAATTATGAGAAAGCTGCGGATATTTGTATTAATAAATTAAGCGCGATTGATGCTTTAATTGTTGATACTGATGAGAGAAAAGATGCTGTGTGGAAGGCTAGAGGAGCGTTTTTAGAGGCGATTAAAGCATCTACAACTGAAATGGATGAATGTGATGTAGTCGTGCCACGTGCTAAAGTTGCTGATTATATTAATTTCACCCTTTCTTTAGAGAAGAAATATAACATTCGAATACCTTCTTTCGGTCATGCAGGTGATGGTAACCTTCATATATATGTATGTCGCGATAATTTAAGTAAAGATGAATTTAAGAAGAAATTAGGTGATATTTTTAATGAAATGTATGATAAGGCGAATGAGGTTGGTGGCTTAATTTCTGGTGAACACGGGATTGGCTTAGCGAAAATGCCTTATATGCATAAGTTATTAGGAGACCGCCAAATTGAGCTAATGCGTGGTATTAAGAAAGTTTTTGATCCTAATAATATCCTAAATCCTAATAAAATTATTTAATTTTAACCATATTATTACATCATTTAAATTAGGCGTCATAAATGTTACATTGTAAGCGCTTAAATTTTTGCTTTTTATATACATAATCCTGTGGTATAATACAAAAGTATTTCTATAAAAAAAGAGATTTTTTATGAAGAAGACATTTATATTACCTTTAATGGCAATGTCGGTCGTTGCTTTAAGTACGACTGTTAGTTGTAATAAAGGTGAAGACATTGATAATACTAAGACGCAACTAAGAATCTATTCAGTTGAATTAGGTTTAAAGAACAACTGGCTTGAAACGCAAAGAAAAGCTTTCGAAGAACTCGTTAAGGATATTTCCTTCGAAGATGGCAAAAAAGGCGTTCAGACTCATATCGTTGGCGGAACCGCTGTTAACCCCAAACCTTCTGAAATTTCAGCAATTGATGCCGATTTATTCTTTGTTGAACAAAACGAATTACATTATTGTATTGGCAACAATATAGTCGAAGACATAACTGATGCTGTTGCGGGTGCAAACGAATATGAAACTGGCAAAAAAATCGAAGACAAATTAACTGTTGAGCAAAAAGATTATTTCAAGAAAGATAATAAGTATTATGCTGTTCCTCACTTCTTTGGAAGTTATGGAATAGTGTATAACAAAGATTATTTTAAAGAATATGGGTACGCCGATAAGGAGGCTGATGTTCCTTCAGGCACTGAATGGAAAGGGAAAGCTTATCCTGAATTCTGGCAAGAATTCGTTGATTTATGCGATGAAATGCAAGGTGAATCGAAGATTAAGCCAGTGGTTTTCAGTGGCCAATATTATTCTACCTATGTTTCAGCTATGTTTAGAAACTTAATGGCTAATCAAGCTGGTGTTACCGATTGGGCTAAAAACTATTATCCTAAAGATAGTTTAACGGTTTACAAAGAAAATGGTGATGGAACTCTTAATTTTAACGAAACAGAAGAAATAACGCTTTCTGAAGAAAATGGTTATCGCGCTGTTGCAACCCCAGCGGTTAAAAATGGTGTAGAAATGGCTAAAACATTTATTGATAATGCGGTTTCGTGGTCAGGAGGAGAACACGCTCTTGATAAGAAAGACGTCTTCAATACTAGTATTAACCATACTACAGCTGAAAACTATTTCTTAGCTAGTTATGCTGGTCTTTCTGATTACAAAGATAATAAATATGCGATGCTCGTTGATGGTACTTGGTGGCAATCGGAAGCGACATCTGTCATTAATGATTTAAAAAGCCAAACTGGTTTCAATATCTTAGGCGAAGAATCTCATCTTGCTTATATGCCTTTACCTTTCTATGATGAAGATACAAAAACCGCTGTTGATGGTAGACGTGTACTTGGTGATTCAATTGTGTCAATTGAATTTGTAAAGAAAGGACGTAATCAAGCATCAATTGATGTCGCCAAAAAATTTATTCAATATATCAACACCGATAAGGAATTAGTCAATTTTACGAAAATTACGAATACTTTAGTCGCGCTAAATTATAAGGTTGATGAAGCTACTAAAGCAACCTTAACTCCATATACGCGTAGTTTAATTGATTTTAAGGAAAACGAAAAGACCGATACTATGTATCCAATATCTCCTTCAAATGCATTTAATACTAATTTCCAATATTTTAACGGATTTGATATTGGACCAAGCGCTACTACTTCTTTAGCGACTCATCTTCATACCAATGAAGGAGATAAATCTACTGTAGATGATACTATGCAACAAATTTATAAAGCTAGAAGAGGCATTTACGGTAAATAATTGTATTATTGATAGGTTTTTATAATGACCGCGGTTGGAGAAAAAATAAATAAAGGATTTGGCGGATTAGCCAATAAAAAAGGCGATTTAATTTTTTGCCTTGCTTTATTATTATGGCCAACGATTCAATTTGCCATCTTCTATGTTGGAGTTAACTTTAACAGTATTCTTCTTTGCTTTCAAAAAATCGAATTTATTGATGGCGTTAACGTATCTTCTTGGGGCTTAGAAAATTTCGCAACTAATTTTAAAGATGCCTTTACTTTTATGGGTGGATCTTTGTTTGGCAGTCAATTAAGATTATCCTTATTGTTTTGGATTTTAGGTTTGATTGTAGGCACTTCTTTAGGAATGATGTTCTCATATTTCATATATAAGAAACTTCGTGGATATTCGTTCTTTAGAACGATTCTGTTCCTACCCTCAATTATTTCTATTACGGTAGTGATTGTTTTATATAAGACATTTATAAACATAAATATCGGCCCGGCTATGGGATATCCAAGTGGAATAACGGATGAACCGAGTTTGATGGTTCCACAATTAATTTTCTTCACTCTTTGGTTTAGTTTTGGCACTTCAGTATTAATGTATTCTAATGCGATGTGCAATATTTCAACTGAAGTAGTTGAAGCCGCGGAACTTGATGGTGCGACGGGATTTAAAGAATTCTGGCACATCTCTTTACCTGGTGTTTATTCGACTTTCTGTGTCTTCTTTGTAAGTTCAGTTGCGGGTATTTGTACCAATCAACATAATGTATGGACATTCTATGGAACAGAAGCTCCTGAACAAGTTCAAACCATTGGTTATTATATTTTCCAACAATCTCACATGGTTAGTGAATCTGGTCAAGGAAAATATACTATGCTTGCGGCTTTTGGTATTATTTTAACCTTGATTGCTGTGCCACTAACTTTAGGCGCGCGTAAATTACTAGAAAGGATTGGTCCTAGTTCGACATAATTAAATATGAATATCAAGAAGCCTTTTACTTTATCTAAAAAGAAATCAAAATTTAATGGTTTTACCATTTTTCTTTTTGTTGTTTTAAGTATTTATGCTTTAGTGTTAATCGCACTTCTAGTATGGGGATTGCTTTCTTCTTTCAAATCTGACTTATTTTTCACTAAGCATTCGTTATTTGAGTGGCCTAATCCATTTAAATTTGATAACTATATAAATGTTTTTACAAAGTTTAGTTATGCTAAGACTAATTTTATCGAAATGTTGGGTAATTCTATTTTCTATGCGGTTGGTTGTGCCGTGTTTGCAACTTTAGTTCCTTGTGTTACTGCTTATGTATGCGCACGTTTTAAATTCAAATTCTTAAAGATTTACTATGTAATTGTTATTGTAGCGATGGTTATACCAATTGTTGGTAGTTTACCTAGTGAAATCAAAATGGCCCAAATGTTCGGCTTATACGGAAACCTTTGGGGAATATGGATTATGAAAGCTAATTTCTTAGGATTATATTTCTTAATCTTCTATTCTACATTTAAGAATTTACCAGAAACTTATAACGAAGCCGCTAAGATCGATGGTGCGAATAACTGGAACATCATGGTTAAAGTGATGATGCCACTCGCAAGAAATACTTTCGTAACAGTTTTCTTATTACAATTTATTAATTTCTGGAACGATTATCAAACACCGTTAATTTATGCTGGAACACATCCAACCTTAAGCTTTGGTGTTTATCTTGTTCTTCAATATGGTGGTCAAACATGCGGCATTCTTTCTGGAGCGCCATCGTTAATGTCTTTAACCGTAGTCGCTTTATTACCACCTTTAGTTTTATTCTTAATATTCCATAAACGATTAATGTCTAACCTCACTGTAGGCGGAATTAAATAATATTTAAAAAGGAGATTTTATGAAATCACCAAAAAAAGCACTAACTCTATTAGCGGTTTTTCTTGCCGCTCCCATTGTTGCTTGTGCAGCTAAAGAAGCTGTTTCAAGTATCAATAGTCCGGTTGTTCCAATTAACGTTAACAACGACATTGAGGAAGAATATGATTTAAATGAGGAATTTAATGTTCCATCATATAACTTTGAAATTGAAGGAACATTTGTTCCTGCCACATCACACACTTTAACCTTCCCACGTGGCGCATCTTACACTAGTGATGAATTTGTGCTTAATCAAACTGGTGTTTATACCCTTAAATATTATTTAAATTATAATGGTAAAAATTATCTAGAAACTAAAACCTTTAAAGTTCGTCCTTACGTCGCTTCATTTTCCAATGAAGAAACATCTTTATATTATGGTGTTGATCCAAGAGCCGCTAAATTTAAAGATCCAGAGGATGTCCCTGGTTTAAATATTTCGATTGCGCCTAATGATGTGGTCACTCTTAACGAAGCTATTGACGTTAATGAATTAAGCTTGGATAAACCTTTATTCAAAGGTTACATTGTTCCTAGTACCGAAGGTGTGTCGGATATGCATTACCTCTTCTTTAAGTTAAGTGATGTGAAAGATCCAAGCATTTATATTAAATTCCGTCTAATTCAATATTTTTATAATGATAATGATAAACGTAACCCTGGTATGGGGTATTGGAGTGCAGGTGGTAATAACCAAACCTGTAAAGGTTTAGACACTAATGGATCTGGTAATATTCATGATGAAGACTGGTGGGGTACAGATACCGCCACTTCGTTTACTGCGACTACAAAAGATGGAGCGGACTATTCATCTAAACCATGCAAGCCATCCAGCCGTTATTTCCAAATTAATTATGATAATAATAACAAAACTATTTATACACAATCTCCAAGAGGTAACTATTTGATATCCGAACTTGATAGCCCTACATTCTTTAATGATTTATGGAATGGTTTCCCAAGCGGGAAAGCGCGTTTATCGCTTTATACCGAAGATAATCAAACAAGTGAAAATCCAACCATTTGTTTAACAGAAGTTCATGGTGTTAATTTAACATCAATTAAGTACGATGATATTCTACCTCCAGAAATCAAGGTAAATTATGGCGATTATGAAAAATTGCCAAACGCTGAACTTAATAAACCATATCCAATTCCTAGCGCAACCGCTTATGATGAATTTGATGGTGAGACTGATGTTAAAGCAACCGTTTGGTATAATTATTCGTCTTCTACTCCTTCGGTAGTAAAAGTGAAGAACGGATGCTTCACACCTACTAAACAAGGTTATTACGCAATCGTATACGAATCAAAAGATACAATTGGTAATATTGGTCAAGAAGTAGTTTATGTAATCGCAGATCCAAATGTTAAACCATTATCAGCGGTCTTAGATGGCACTGTTAGTGAGGCTAAGATTGGCGATAGAGTTAATTTACCTGAAGTTAATATAACTGGTGGCGTTGGTATACCAACAACTGAAGTTGATGCTTGTAAAGGCGCCTCAATTGTTCCAGTTCTTAATGATGGTAATGGATTCTACTTCACACCAGATAAAACTGGCAAATGGTTAGTTACTTATACGGTTACTGATTATATTGGTTCAGTAGTTGAAATTAAATTAGTAGTGGATGTTAAAACCAATGATAAACCTGTTTTAAGTGAAACCCCGGTTATTTCGCACAATTTAGTTAAAGGTATGGAATATAACGTTCCAAGAGTTATCGCAAAGAAATATAATGTCGACACTCCAACTTATGTTAATTGCGATTTAGTAGTCAATAGTCAAACATATAAATATGGACAAAAGTTTAAAATTGATTCTGCCAGTGAAGTTAATTTGGAATTTAAATGCGAAGGCACACTTGTTTATTCTCAGCAAGTTTCTGTTTTTGAAGCCTATGATAGTAGTGGTGTAATAGAATTCGATAAATACTTTGATTTTGGCGGCGATGATGTTGCTAGTGAAGTTACTCCATATGGTGTTGATTTTACGAAAACTGCTGGCGATATAAATTATGAATTTAAAAATCCAGTATTCGCGGATAATTTTAATTATCGTCTTATCCCATCCGAGAATTCTAAAAATATCAGCAATATAAAAGTATCTCTCGTTGATTTCTTTGATGCTAGTAATGTATTAGAGATTAATGTCAGAGTCGATCAAGATAAAAAGAAAGTTTATGTTAGCGCGGCCGGCGGCGATGAATTACCATTTGATCTCGATTTAAGCAAAGCGGCTGAAAAAGATGAAACGGTTCTTGATTTTAAATTAGATTATGGAATTCTTACCTTTAACGCTGTTACATTACAAGTTGGTGGAGATTTCGAAGAATTCAGCAGTGCCTATGTAATACTTAAAACTGAGATTACGAGCGTTAACCCAGCGAATCAAACTTCAATTAAAGTTCGTCGAGTTTCTAACAATGTATTTACTAAAACCAAACGCGATGCTACTGAACCAGATAGTATTGTTTATGGCTCATACGGTGGTTCTTACAATATTAATGAGACTTATTATTCTGCTCCGATATTAGTCAACGATGTTTTATCAAATGTTGAATCAAGTTCTTTAACAGTGACTGATCCAAATGGAGAAGTGGTTACAGATATTAACGGAGTTAAACTTGATGGTGTTGATCCAAGTGAAGGATATTTCTTTGATTTAACTATTATTGGTAATTATACCGTAACGTGTTCTTTCTCTGATTCAAAGAGTCCGTTTAATGTTCCGGCCAGTTCAGGAACTATGAAATATCTCATCCATTGTATCGATACAACCGCTCCAACTATTACTATTACCTCTACTCCAATGAAAACAGCGAAATTAGGCGAAAATGTTGGTCTACCTACATTTACCGTAACCGATAATGTTTCACCTGCTGATAAATTAGTGATTATTCGTTACATCATCAATCCGTCTGGTCAATTTGTGATGTTAGAGGCTGATAAGAATGGTGTAAAAACAACTGCTAGAGGCACTTATAAATGGATTATTATGGCGGTTGATGAATATGGTAATTCTTCCACTACTAGTGGAAATATTGTGGTTGAATAAGGAGGATGAAGTTTATGAAATTTGCTCGATTAACAGCTCTCTTATCAAGTGTATTAGTTATCACCGGTTGTGGTGGCGGTGGCGGAGGCGGAGGTGAAATTAAACCCCAACCTGATTTACCACAACACCATGTTGATGGAACTCTTCACGATGTTAATGTGAATTATGACACTGGTTTACCATTTGTCGCTAATAGCAAATGCGATTATAAAATTGTTTATGAGGCTAGCGATGAAAATGCAGTTAGAGCTGCTTCTTTTATGGCCAATCATTTAAAAAATGCAACAGGAGCGAAAATAGGCATAATGCCTTGTGATGGAAGTATAATCGCTGATTATAAATCCACTGATAAATATATTTCTTTAGGTTGCGAAGATTTAGCCGCTAAAGCAGGAGTATCAAAAACTGATAAAGATATTGGTCTAACCGGTTTCCAAATGACTAGTAAAGACAATTCGGTCTTTATTTTAGTTGGCGGAACTGAGGCTTATCAAACTTCGGCAATTGTTTTCTTAAGAAAAGTAATTGGCTATGATGCCTATGATCAAGAAACCTTTACCTATGATTTAGATGGTAGTGTTCTTCCAACTATGGATATTGTTGAAAGACCGGATTTCGATTACCGTCAATCAGATATGGATAGTTCTTATGATTATCCAGTTGGTTATACCTCTGGAACTATCTTTATGAGTGTTGATGGTGCATCTTATCACAATACCTTTAAATATTTACCACCTAAAACATATTATAATGAACATCCAGAATTCTATGGCGATGGCACTGGTGTTACTGCTGATACAGCGGATGATTCAATGACTGGACAATTATGCTATAGTGCGCATGGTAATCCTGAATCATTTAAAATGATGACTGAAATTTGTGCAGCAAAAGCATTAGAAACCATTGAAAAGAATCCGACCTTAAATAATATTACTATCACTATTCAAGATAACCGTGATACTTGTAAGTGCGAAACTTGCCAAAAGTTTGCTGATACCTATAATGGTTCTCGCGCTGCAGTCATCGTAAGATTTTGTAACGCGGTTGATGATATTGTTCAAGCTGAATTAGAAAAGAAAGCCCAAGAAACTAGCACCACTAAACGTGAAATTTATACTTCTTTCTTTGCCTATCATACAACTGAAGGCTGTCCAACTCATCCAAATGGAGATGGCACTTATTCATTAATTACTAGTGAATTAAATGATGGCAAACCACTTAAATGTAATGATCACGTTTGTGCTTTTATGGCACCAATTGAATCTTATTTCCCTTATTCTTTCTACGAAAAGATTAATGAGAAATATGCTAATAACGTAAAAGGTTGGGCAGCGGCTACTAAGCGCTTATATATGTGGACATACGAGACTCAATTTAGAGCCTACTTATTCCCATATCCTACTTGCACTAGTAACGCTGAATCATTCCGTTTCTTTAAAGAAAACAATTGTATGTTGATGTATCCAGAAACTCAACATAACAATAGTGGACATACTACCTTCCATCGCTTAAAGGAATATGTTGACGCTCATTTAATGTTTGATGTGAATTTAGATACTAATGCTTTAATTGATAAATATTTCAAGAATGTTTATAAAGATGCAGCGGCTACGATGCGTGACTTATACGAACAAGAGTGCGCTTGGTTCTACCATTTAATTGAAACCTTTGAATATGTCACGGGTTCAATTTACGATGAACGTATTGATAAAGAATCTGAATTATGGCCTTTAGGCTTATTACAATCATGGAATGCTTTATGCGATAAGGCTTTAGAAGAAATTGCTCCTTTATATCTCACTGATCCTGCTAATTACGAATTAGTTAGAAAAAAGATTATTACCGAAAGCATTTCTCCTCGCTTTGCGATTTTATCTTTACATAAAGGTATGTTCTCTGGTGATTCATTTAGAGAAATGGCAACTTCCTTTAGAGAAGATGCAATGGCATCAAAAATTACAATGCACCGTGAATCGGCTGATTGTACTTTAGCTAGTAAATATTCTGAATGGGGCATTTAAGGAGGAGATAGTTATGAAAATAAAATCTAGTTTACTTGCCTTCGTTGTTCCAATCTCGCTTCTTGTTTCTTGTGGCGGTTCCGCTCCTCAAAGTAAATACACTCAAGAAGACATTGCATTAGATAAGACCACTATCGCTTTAGATAAAGGTGGATATGATTCCTTAAAAATCGCTAACGAAGAACTCGCTAAAGAAGAGAACCTTAAATGGGAATCAAGCAATGTAGCAGTTGCTACTATTGACGCAGATACAGGCGTTGTTTATGCAGTTGATTCTGGAAGCGCAACGATTACCGTTTCTTTTGAATCACTTAGTTCAACTTGTACTGTAACCGTTAAAGATCCGCACTATGCTCCAATTATTAAATTTGATGTTAGTGAAGTGGAACTTAAGGTTAATGAAACCTTTACTTTAGATGCATTTGTCTATTTTAATGAAATTGATGTCACTAGCTCCTCAACTTTCTCATTTGAGGCTGAAAATGCGGATTTAGTTGAACTTACTCCTAATGCAAACACTGTAACTATTAAAGGTAAAGCAGAAGGCGTAACTAAAATTACCGCTACTGCTGTTTATGACGGAAAGACAACTGCTGGAACAATTGATGTTACTATTGATAAGGCTGGTTCGGATATTTCATTAATGTCCAATAATGAAGATGTTGCACCTTATGGTGACGGCTTCACTGCTTCTATCTATGTAGGTAATATTGAAGGCTTCATTGGGACCGTAACGCCTAACTTCTCTGTTTACAAAAATGGTGAATTAGTGGTTAGCCCAACTTTAACTTACGAAAACGTTGATCCTGATATTTGTCGTTATATTTATGGCGATAATATTATTCAAGCAGTTTCTAGTGGCATAGGAGAAATTGACGTGTCGTTTGACGGAAATACATTCCCGATTTACGTTAACGTCGGTGTTCCTAATGTTACAATTGAAAACGATTCATATATGCTTGAATTAGCAAGAGCTAATGGCATGATTGAACTTGGTGACGAAATTAAAACTTATCTTGCTAATAATCAAGTCACTAGTGTTACTTATGATGGAATTGATATTTTCACAAGTTACGATGTAGCTAGTAAGACCATTACTTATAATTCTACTGATGCATTAAAACAAGTCGCTAATTATTCAGAGAATATTAATGACTATTCAAAAGAAATGATTATTAAATCGGATGCTGCAGTGTTTACTTGCAAGAAAGTATGCTGTTTAGCTATGCTTATTAAAGATGTTAATGATTTAAAGACCATTTCTGGCGCTGCATCTACCAATCCTAAATATGGTCTTTATGTTTTAAATAATGACATCAATTGTGGATATTCTATGGCATCACCATTATATTGTAATGGCGCATGGGGTGATACTGGATTAAAAGGTATATTAGATGGCAATAACCATACCATTAGTAATTTATATGTTCGCGGCCAAGGCTTCTTTGGTAATATTGGTAGCGGTGCGGTCATTAAAAATGTTAATTTCGTAGATTGCGGAATGGCTGACCATGTTAATGGTTTGGGGGCGACTTATTCTCCATTCTTTGCTCGCCATTGCTATCCATGCACTATCCAAAACGTAAATATTACTTTTGCGGATATATTTGGAAATAAACAAAAAGAAAAGGATATAGATTTAACGCATCACGCTCTAGCTGACCACCGTGTTCAAAATGAAGAAGGCTTACTCTTCTCAATTATGAATGGTGGTATATATACCTTTAAAGATATTACGATTGACGCTACCGCAGATGCTATTTGTGATGATAATATAGTTGGTTCTAAAGGAAATGTTCATACCGCTTTTGCGGCTATGTGTTCAATTAGCGATAAATCAGTCTTTAGTAATGTTTTAATTAAAGTTAAATATTATTCTCAATTCGCATTTAGAGATCAAATCGATAACTATGCATCTATGTATAAGGATAACGTGGAAGTTAAGGCTCCAACTGGAGTTACGATTCAAGGCACGCTTGAAAAGGTGTTTACTGAAGGAGAATAATTATGACTATTAAATTTAAGAATTTATTATTTGCTTCCTTAATCGCTATTCCGGTTTCGCTTGTCTCTTGTAATAATGGTGAAAAGAAGGAAGAATGTGATCATCGTTGGAGTGATTACACTTACCTTGATGAAACTTATCATCATCATGTGTGCGAAAAGTGTGGAGAAGATGTGAAGGAAGAACATACTTTCTCTGATCCAGTTGTTACTGTTGAGCCGACGTGTTGCACTGAAGGCGCTCAAGTATGCACTTGTTCGGTTTGTAGCTATGGAAAAACTGAATCTATTCCTGCGACTGGCGTGCATAAATATGATCAAACCGTAGTTCTCCCTGAGAATGCTAATTTAAAAGAAGAGGCTACTTGTAATCATCCAGCTATTTACTTTAAGACGTGTGCATGTGGTGAATTTAAAGAAGAAGAAGGCGCTCCAACATTTGAAAGCGGAAAGTCGTTAGATCACGTCATTACTTCTTTAAATGTAGAAGGAAAGCTAATTAAAACGATTTATCATGCTTTTGAACAATTTAATCCTGACGGTTTAACCTTTAAAGCTCATTGTAGTCAATGTGGAGAAGATTTAGTAATTCCTGCCAAAGATATCGTGTTTACTTATGATAATAGTGGAAGTTCTTTTGCGGTCGGCGAGACTAAAGTAATCGCTAACTATAGTGGTCAAACTAGTAACATTACCGGATTAACTGTTATTAAAGCCATTAACGAAATTCTTGGTATGGAAGACCAAGATGTTCATTGTGGTGATAAAGTAGTTTTTGCTCCTTACGCTAAAATTGATAAAGATGCGAATATAACGGTAGAAGTTAAAGATAAAGATAATAATGTTGTAGATCCTGATGCTAAAAACGCATTTAATGTATCGGGTTCTCCATATACCGCTACCGCTACGCTTGCTAGCACCGCTTCTTACGATACCGTTACTGAAACATGCGATATAACTGTTACTCATCCCTCTGTAGAATGGGTAAGTGATAAATTTTATGATAAATTAGTGTGCACTGTTTGTGGTAAAACTGAGCGTTCATTTAGAACCCAAGTTGACTTTAATTTTGACTTCGATTCTACAACAACAGCAAATGTAGATTTCTCTAAATTAAGTTCCGATGATAGCATTAAGTATGTTGTAAAAGATGAAAATGACAATGTTGTATCACAAGATCAACCTATCACTGTTAATCGTAGTGAAGTATTCCCATCGCTCCCTAGTGAAGTTAGTGTTGATGAAATTACAAAAACATATATCGCTGAAGAAGTTGAAACTAACATAGTCCATGAAATAACCGTTAGCTATAATATTGCGAATAAACTAGTTAAGACTTTTGATGATTTAAAGGTTGTCCATGCGTTTGGTCAGACTACTAAAAAAGATCCTGATATTAATGGTTATTATTTGTTAGCAAATGACATTGATTGCGGTTTAACAAAAGATACTCCTTGGGTTGCGAATTGGGGAACAACAGCTAATGTTAATGAATTTGTTGGCACTCTAGATGGAAGATATCATACCATTAGAAATTTCTATACTAAAGGCGTCGGGTTGTTTGGACAATTATCTGGTACTATTAAAGATATCCTTTTCGATAATGCTGGATTATGCGAACTTAAAGGTGGCATTTCTGGATACGAAAGAGCCGGGACTTATGCCCCGTTGCTTGCAAGATATACAAAAGGCAATGCTGTAATAGACAATGTCGATGCTAATTTTAGTTACATTTTTTCGCCAACAGCAGACCTAACCGCCGGTGAAATAGAACAGTGCTCAAATGCTTTATATGTTGGGGTAACTAGTAGCACATCTACAAAAGTTACTGAATGTCAAATTGATGCGACTTGTACAGATTTTATTTTTACTGGTTGTCCAGTTAAAAAATTAAATATTAACCAATATAATGCATCTGGCAAAGGCGTTAACAATATTACATATTGTCAAGATTATATGTACACTACGCATAATGGTTATGAATTGCTTGAAAAGGGTAATTGGACTGGAACTACAGGAGCTGCAGCAGGATCCACTATTACTGGATTTGAAGTTATTTTAGTTGGCTAGTGCTCTGGATATTAATAATTGTATAAGTTGTTGATGAAAATAAATTTATTCTCGATCAAGATGTTGTAGATTTTATTTTTGCTGAATGTCTTATTAAGACATCAAATATTAATCAGTGTAAAAACGCTAGAATAAATAATGTTAGGATTAAGTATACATGTTATAGTGCATATGGATTTCTTAAGAAAGGCGTATGGAATGGTGTGGAACTACAAGTGAAGGTGCTGAATTTGATTATGAAATAACAAAACTCACCATTAATAAATGTTTAATGCATTAAAGATTACTGTCCTTTTTCATAAAATGTTTAATCAAAATATATGCATTTTTGCACTGTTTTTATTGGTTCAAAAAAGTAGTATTTTAATATATTAATATATTAAATATAATCATCCTTTTTTATAAAATATTTAATATAATAATTGCTGAACTATAGAAATTAAATTATTTTTGGATAAAAATTGGCATCCAATCGAATATTAAAAAATAAATATCACTTTTAACTTTGTGCAATATTTAGTCATAATTACTTTTAACTTTGTGTTGTTTTGTATTTACTTTATTGTATAAAAGCTTTATAATTTCGACTATGGAAGAAAAAGTTATATTTAGAAGAAAAATATATAAGCAAATGGAAGAATGGATAGATTCCCCTGTTCAAAATTCGGCATTGCTCATTGAAGGAGCTCGTCGTATTGGCAAATCAACCATTGTTGAGGAATTTGCTAAAAAGCGCTTTCCTAATAATTACATATTAGTAGATTTTCGTCATGAATCAGACGATGTAAAAAGTCTATTTAACAATGTCAAAGACATAAATGGTTTCTTTCGCAAATTCTTTTTATCGCAAAATAAAGTATTAAAAGATGGCGGACTCATCATTTTTGATGAAATTCAATTTTGCCCTAAAGCAAGAGAAGCGATTAAAGATTTAGTTAATGATGGAAGATACCGATATATAGAAACTGGATCTCTAATTTCCATCAAAGATAATGTTAAGGATATTATGATTCCTTCGGAAGAAAGAAGGATAGATATGTTCCCAATGGATTTTGAAGAATACCTTTGGGCAATTGAGGATAATCATACATTTGAATTATTAAAAGATTCGATAACTAATCACGAATCAATTGAAATTGGTATCCATAAACAATATTTAGAAAAGTTTAGGACCTATATGATTATTGGCGGTATGCCAAAGGTTTTATCAATTTTTTTGCAAACTAATTCATTTAAATTAGCCAACGATGAAAAATTAGATATATTAAAACTTTATCGCGATGATTTACGTAAATATGATAGTCTACACAATACGGTATGCACTGCGATTTTTGATTCTATTCCATCCCAATTAGCGAAAACTACCAGTAACCGGTTCGTGATAAAAAGCATTAGTGGCAAAAAAAGGTATGATCAAATAAGAAAATCACTAGATGATCTTTGTGATTTTAAAATTGTTAATCGGATTAATACTGTTTCTACTCTTGAATCGCCGTTAGCCATTCATGTTGAAGAAGAGAAATTTAAATTATACTTCTGTGATACGGGTCTACTGTTTTCTAAGTTAATACAAATATCTGAAGAAAAAATGAACGAAATTTATTTTAAATTCATCCAAGGCAAGAAAATAATAAACATCGGTACTATATTTGAATCAATCGTAGCTCAACAATTAATTTCTAAAGGAGCAAAACTTTATTGTCATAAATTTTCTTTGCTCAGCAAAGAAGAAAATAAAACTAAACATTATGAATTAGATTTTCTCATCGAAATTGATTTTAAAGTGACCGCTATTGAAGTTAAAAGCTCTAAAAACTATACCACATCTTCCTTAAACCACATTAAACAAAAATATCCACAATTAAAAGTTAATCGCATGGTATTCGGCGTAAAAGGCCTTTCTTTTGAATCCGATAAAACAACTATTCCTATTTATTTATGCATTTTAATAAAAAACTAATAGAATATTAGTTATATGAGCAATGATTATTTATTATCATCTTCACTCGCTAAATCTTTTTATCAAGAGATTAAATCTTTACCAATTGTGGATTATCACAATCATTTAAGCATAGAAGATATTAAAAATAATAAGCGTTATTTAGATATTTATGATTTATGGATTAGACCTGATCCATATAAGCATCGTGCGATGCGCATGATGGGAATTAAAGAAGAACTAATCACCGGGAACGCTAGTTCAAAGGATAAATTTATTGCATGGTGTTCAATTTATCCTAATTTAGTTAATAATCCATTATATATTTGGAGTCAGGTTGAATTAGAAACTGTTTTTAATATCAAATTAGCGATTAATCGAAAGAATGCGACAAAAATATATACTTTAGCGAACGCTTATTTAAAGAAACATGTAGTAACTCCTAAATATCTACTTAAATTATTTAAAGTAGAAAAGGCTTGTCCATGTATGTCCTTAACGGATGATATTACTTATTTTAAAAGAAATGATGTTATCACTCCTTCTTTACGTGGGGATAATATCCTTCTTCCCACTAAAGCATTTATTAATTCTTTAACGAAACTTACTAAAGTAAAGATTAATAATCTTGATACTTATCTAAAAGCTTTGAAAGTTAGGATTAAAGCATTTAGAGACGTTGGTTGTGTTTTTTCTGATCATGCTTTAGATAATAATTTTCTTTATCTATCAGATGATAAAAAGAACAATAACCGGTTTTTAAGTTTAATTAAAGATAAACCATTATCTAATTTAGATAAAACTTATTTATCTTCTTATATCTTGTTTTCTTTAATGGGAATATATAAAGATAATGATATGGTAGTTCAGCTTCATATCGGCGCTGAACGTTTTACTTCTTCTCGGTTAAGAGAATTAGCAGGCGCGGCTGGAGGATTTGCTACGATTGGTAATAGCGTTAATGTTAAATCATTAACCACATTCTTTGATGAAGTTGAAAAACACTTTAAGCGTTTACCTAAAATTGTCTTATTTACTCTTAATCCAAGCGATAATGAATTATTAGCCACATTATCTGGTTCATATGCATGTGATAACGTTAATGGTTTAATTACTTTAGGACCAGCATGGTGGTGGTGTGACCATAAATACCAAATTGAAAAAGTTTTAGATGCAATTTCTAATTTCTCTCTTTTAGTTAATTTTATTGGTATGACTACTGATTCAAGAAGCTTCTTATCATTAGTTAGACACGATTATTTTAGAAGAGTACTTTCTTCTTATTTAGCGAATAAAATTAATAATAAGGAATTACCCTATAACAAAGAAGATTTATCTAATCTTATTAAAAAAGTATGTTATTTAAACGCAAATAAATTATTTAAGGAGAATCATCATGTCATTAAAAAATAAAGTAGCGGTTGTTACGGGTGCAGGTGGAACATTATGTTCTACTCTATCAATTCAATTAGCGAAAGCTGGAGTGAAGGTTGTATTAATTGGTCGTACTTTAGAAAAATTAGAGAAAGTCGCCAAAGTAATTAAAAAGAATAAAGGAACTTATCTAATTGAAGTAGTGGATGTTAATAACGAAGAAGCTTTAACTAAGGTTGCTATTGAGATCGTTAAGAAATTTAAGAAAGTTGATTATCTAATCAATGGCGCTGGTGGTAATAACGCTCTTGCTACCACTAAGAAAGACACCATCAGCGATGATGAATTTTCTAGTAAACATAAATTAGATGGTTTCTTTGATTTATCAATCGAAGCGATGAAGCAAGTATTAGAAACTAATACGATTGGTACGGTTGTTCCTTGCCGTGTATTCGGTAAGATTATGGCTAAAAACGGCGGTGGAGCAATTGTTAATTTTGCTAGTATGAATTCTTATAAGCCATTAACTAAGAATGTATCGTATGCCATGGCGAAAGCAGGTATATATAACTTCACTGAATGGCTCGCTAACTACTTAGCGCCGGCTCATATTCGCGTTAACGCAATTGCACCTGGTTTCTTTGTGAATGAAAGAAGCATTAAGATATTAAGAACTCCCGATGGAGGATTAAGCGAAAGAGGTAAACACGTCTATGCTCATACTCCGATGAAGCGCTTTGGCGAAGCAATTGATTTATGGGGAACTTTAGAGTGGTTATTAGATGATGATAAGTCTAATTTTGTTACGGGGGTAACTATTCCGGTTGATGGTGGCTTTATTGCTCATCCAGGTATTTAAATATGAACGAAACAATTAAGTCGATTAAAAAACGTTATAGTTGTAAAAGTTATCTTAATAAAAGAGTCCCTTTAAGTAAGTTAAAAATAATATTAGAGGCTAGTAAACAAGCCCCAAGCGCACTTAATCGACAAATATGTAACGTCTTATGTCTTAATAATCCGGTAATGGTTAATAAATTAAGAGAGCTTTCACTTAAAGAAAGTAAAATCGATTATTACTATAACGCTCCAGTGATGGTATTAGTCTATGGTCCCAAGGATGATAAGTTCCTTGATAAAGATGGAGCGTGTATTTTAGAAAATATCTTTATCGCTGCATCTTCTTTAAATATTGATTCTTGTTGGATTAATCATACGGATGATTTATTAAATTCGAAAAATGGCAAATTATTAAAGAAAGAATTTGCCATAACTAATGATGCACGAATTGTGGGTACGGCTATTTTAGGATATCGTAATCCTAAATTTAAAGTTGTATATAAAAAAAGAAAGGATAATTTTATTAAGATTATATGATATTAACTGATTATTTACGTAGCGAAAAAGACATTACTTGGGAATATGCTTATACCTCTGGGGTTAAGTATGCGACGATTCGCCTACCCGATGATCCTAACTTTGATTTTACTAATTATAAAAAGATTAAAGCGATCTACGATAATTTTATTAAATTTGGTATTACCCCGATTGCGCTTGAACCAATGCCTAATCAAATTTGGGAAAGTATTAAACGTGGAGATAAGAATCGAGATAAGAATATTAATATCCTCATTAAGCTATTAGCAATCTTGGATCGATTAAATATTAGGACGGTATGTTTTAATTTTATGGCCTATGTCGGTTGGACTAGGACTAATGCTAAATATTTACACCGAGGAGCATTCGTAACCGAATTTAATCTTAAAGATTATAAGAAGAGTAAATATAAAATAAGCGAAAAAGAGTTATGGAATAATTACACTTATTTCTTAAAGAAAGTTATGCCATATGCGGAAAAATATAAAATCAAATTAGCCTTACATCCAGATGATCCACCTTTAAGTAAATTAGCTAATGTATCTCGTATCATGACATCATTAAAAAATATTAAGCACGCGATTTATGATATTTATCCTTCTAAATATCTAGGTCTAACTTTTTGTCAGGCTTGTTACACAATGATGGGAGAAGATATATTTAAATTAATTCCATTATTTAAAGATAAAATCTTTATGGTTCATTTCCGTAATGTAGTTGGAAATAAGTCTCATTTCCATGAAACCTTTCATGACGATGGGGCTATTAATATGAATAAAGCATTAAGATGCTATATTGATAATAATATTAATGTTCCCGTTCGGGTTGACCATGTTCCAACCTACTTAAACGAAAACGCTAAAGTAGCGGGATATGGTTCAATTGGTAGATTATATGCAATTGGATATTTAAAAGGATTATTAGAGGCGATTGATAATAAGGAGAAATAATTTATGCGTTTTAATTCAAAAGAAGACATTATTGCTTTAACCCCATTATGGAAGGGCAAAAGACTTCCAGATGGACGTCCATATGTTAGCGATGAATATTTAAAGAAATTAAGAGAGATGACCTTAGAAGAGGTTTGGAAGCCAATTTACTTAAAAGGTTATATCACGCAATTTGAAGGTAATTTAAAAGTTCTTCATCATGATGGGCGTAAACTTATTGGAAGAGCGGTTACATGTAGTTATGTGCCTACGCGTCCAGATTTACATGATGTAGCATTTAAACAAGGCGCACTTGAAGGAAGAAAAGGTAATTATAACCAATGGGTAGTGGATACTCTTGTTGAAGGTGATGTTGTAGTCGCAGATATGTACGATAAAATCTTTAAAGGAACGTTTTTGGGTGGTAATTTAACTACTGCGATAAAAACTAGAACCAAAACTGGTGGAGCGGTTATTTGGGGTGGCATTAGAGATTTAGAACAAATGGTACAAGTACCGGATGTTCAAGTTTATTATCGAGGCATTGATCCAACTCCTATTAGAGAATTTATTATGAAAGACTTTAATAGTGTTACTCGTATTGGTAAGGCAACTGTTTTACCTGGGGATATCGTGTATGGTACTGAAGCTGGAGTCTTATTTATTCCATCCCATCTAGTAGTAGAAGTCGTTGATGGTGCAGCAAAAACCCACATCAAGGATGAATTCGGTTTTGAAATGATCCAAAAAGGTAAATTCACGACCGCTCAAATCGATAAAGCAACTTGGACCGTGGAAATGCTCGATTTATTAATGGATTTTATTAAAAAAGACCCACGCGGTAAAAAATATCGTAATCTTGATTGGAGTGAAGAATATCGTCTCGCTAAAGAAGGAAATCCCGACGATACTCAAACTGCGTTATAATATTCCCTAATTTCTTCAATATTTTAGGCAAAATATAGACTTTTATATATAAATATATATTTTAAGTAGATGTAAGCGCTAACAATTTTCATTGACTTTTTTTTTCTTAATCAGTAAACTTAAAAATATATACGGAGGTTTTCTATGAAACTTAGATCGTTAAAAATGGCCGGTTTGTTGGTTTTACCAATGGTTCTTGTCGGTTGTAATCAACATACCCACACATTCTCAGATGAATGGTCGTCAGATGACACTTATCACTGGCACGCTGCTACTTGTGAGCATACGGATGTAGTAAAAGATAAAGCTGAACACACTTGGGGAGACCCGGTTGTAACTAAGGCTGCAACTTGTACGGAAGCTGGTGAACAAACGTACACTTGTACTGTTTGTGAACATACTAAAACCGAACCGATTGGTCCGTTAGGACATTTGATTACGGATTGGGAAATTCAACATAATCCATTGACAATGACTTACGAAGTAGGCGATACCTTAGATTTAACAGGATTTTCTGCAAAGGGTATTTGCGAAAATTGCCATAATAAATTTGATATTAATAATAATGAAATTACTGTTAAATATAATACCGGCACTTCATTTGTTGTCGGCGATACTTCAGTTAAACTTGTTTACAAGCAAATAGAGAAAGTTTTAAATGGCATAACTATTAATAAACCTAAAAATGATTTCGATAACATTCCAGAATATAGTTATGAAACTGTTTGTGGTGTATTCCCTGATACCAGCAAAGCTACTCCTAAATATGATGATGATGGTGAAGCCGAATTAACTGTAGGAATTTATAAAGGGGACACATACCAAGAAGATCAAATGGTTGAAATAACTGATCCTAAAGATTTAGTTCATGATGATACCGGCGAAGTAGAATATTGGGTTAGATTAGATGTAAATGAGACGACCCACTATGCCGCTAATCGTAAATATGTTGGAATTACTGTAGAACACGATCTTGAAGAACCGACGATTACTAATCCTTCTACGGCAGAATATAATGCGTTTGATTACTTTGATCCCACAGGCTTTAAAATTGAAATAAGTTGTTCAGTTTGTGATGTTGTTGACACTTACGAACCAGATGATTGCTTCTTTGTTAACCAAGATGGCGATTATTTAGTTGACCCATGGGGCGATGGTGAAGAAGAAGTAGTTCCTTTACATGTTGGCGATCAGATTCTATGCCAATATGGGTCAGAAGAAATCGATTTAGTTGAAGAATGTGGTATAACTATTAGTAAAGTTACCGAAGAAATCGAAAACTTTACCTCTGTTGCTACTACATGTTGTTGTGAACCTGAATTCGCAATTGCGCCAACTGGTAAATATGGTGGTGTCGAAGCAACCGTTAAATATTACGACAGTAACGATGGTGAAGGTACTGAAATTACCGATTGGAGTGACATCACTGCGGATTCTGTTGGCACTGCACCTGTGTACGCTCAAGCTTCATTACCTGCAACCACAGATTATGATGCAGTTAAATCTAACTTTATAGAAGTTAGTGTAACGCATGACCATAATTGGGTGGTTGGCACCGGTCAAGATGACTATAAATGCGCATGTGGTGACGTTTCGCGCAGTTTTATTACTCACGTTGATGGTGAATTTAATTTCGGTCTTTCTAATAGCCACACAACAGTTGATGTTGACCTTACTGGGTTAAGTGGACAAGGTGGTGTTGCATACACTGTTTCTTCTGATGATGATGCAGTTACAGCAATAAGTGGTAATGTCGCTACCGTTAATGGAGAAACATTATTTGCTGATCACGTAATTGGCAAAAAGGAAACTAAGTCAATTACCTTTACCGCAACAGAAACTGTAAGTGGTGATAAACATACTATTCCTGTTGCTTTCACTTGTGTTGATAATTTAATTACCAATTATGAAGAGTTGAAGGCTGTTACTCCAACATCGGCGACAAATAATGTAACTGGTTACTTTATGCTTGGCAACGATCTTAATTTAGGATTATCAAAAACGACTCCATATTTTGACCCGGGTGTTCCAACAATTGGTACGGATCATGGCTTTGGTGGTACGTTTGATGGCAATGGTCATACCATTGATCATTTCTATACAAAAGGCATGGGATTATTTACTACACTTATGACGAGCGCGGTAATTAAAGATGTTAAATTTACTAACGCTGGTTTAATGAATATTTCTGTTACAGGTTGGGCGAGAGCTGGTTACGCACCTTTATTAGCGCGCAATGTTGCGAATGCTACTATCCAAAAAATAGATGTTGATTTTGAATATATTGATCCTAACTATAATCCTTCAGATGATAGCATTGCTGGTTCTTTCCTTGTTTGTACAACTGTTGCTGGTCAAGGTTGGTGTCGCATGGAGGATATTACTATTGATGCTACATGTGTAGACAAAGTTCGTTGGGCAATCGGCGTTGAAAGTTTCAACGCAAACGCTTCATGTGGTACTGAAGGCGGTGCAACACACGATCCGGTAACAAAAAATATCAAAATTTATGTTAGAGATTATCAAGGAATATGTCGTGATAATTCTCAAAGCGGCACTGAATTAGTTGATTTTACGAGATTAAAAGGATTTGAAGTGATTAAGACCGACGGCCAATTATTAGATATTGATAATGTTTATCATGTTGTTGGTGAAGATAAGTTAACTGTTGATGCTGGAGGCGTTATTGGTGATGATGCTGGATTATGGCCAGATTCAACTTTAAAAGAGTTGGCTTCTGATAATGTTGTTGATTGGTCTAAAGTCAGCATTCCTGCCGGGAATTATAAAGTTTGTAGACTTTTTAAAGACAATGAATATAAGGGCGTTGTCGCAATTTTAAATGTTACAGCGGTTGTAAAAGATATTGCAACTTTAAGAGCGCTATTTGATTATAGAACAGTAGAAGAAACACAAACATATCCCGAACCAGATCCAAGAAATAGAGTTGGATATTATGTGCAAACTGCGAATGTTAGTTGCGGAAATTCATGGGTTACACAAAGCCCTGGTAACACAAACGAAAACACCTTCGGATTTAGAGGTGTCTTTGACGGCCGTGGTCACACTATTGATGCTGCTAAAGCAGGTGAGTTTGGCATATTCGGTTATTTAGGAAAAGGCGGATTAATGAAAAATGTTACTTGCACAAGAGTGCTTTGCGCTAATAATAGTCTTTCAAATGTTATGTTAGCTAGATTTATTAACGGCTTTACAATGGAAGATTGTTCGTTTACCGCGGCAACCGATAATGCTGGAATAGCTGGCGCTTATTTTGGCAAATTTGCCTCCTTCTTTGTTGGAGTTGGTTATGCTGGAAGATGTGGATGGGTTGATAATACTTCTCGATTTGTTAATGTCACATTTACTGATGCGAATACGACATCCGATTACCACACCGTTGGAAATAAGCCTGGCGATACATATTTAGCTTGTGGTATATTTGGTGCTAATACACATACTAGCACTTTAACTCCTTTCTGCACTACGTTGCCTGCTGAATTTGAAAATGTTGAAATTACTGTTACTAAGGTATCCCTTCCTGATGCCGATCCATTAGTGTATGGCTACTATGATTACAATATTACAGACGGCACCGACGCTCTTCCAATTGAAGAGTTGCCTCAAGGTGTAAATTTAACTAGAACTGAATAGGTTTAATAAGTTAAATCTGGAATCTAAAATAAAGGACTAGAACCCAAAATTCTAGTCCTTTTCGGTTCTGTAAACTCTGCTATAGGATTATATGAGATTAATAATTAACTTACAAAAACTGTAATTCTAAATTTTTTTTAATTATTGTAACCCTTTAAGGTATAAAAATATTATTTAGCGAAATAAGTAAATGGAGAATTAGCAGTTCTTTTTTGAATCTCTTCTAGAGTGGAATCTAAATCCCATAATAATTCCGCTACTAACATAATGGGGTAATATACACGAGCATCAATAGGCGCATCTTCAATCAAGAGTTGAAATGAAGTTGATGGATTATTATTTTTAATTGTTTCCAACATGTCTTTAGTGAATTTACTGCCTTCCATCCATAATCCTTGTAAAAGACGCCAGGAAGCTTCTTTAGCCTTCATTTTCTCTTTAATAAATGCTTTAGGCGCGTGACCAATAACTAAATTTTCATCGTGATGTTTAAAATTATCCCAATCTAGAGTTGAAAAGCCTTTAAGAACAAATCCCGTCTTTTCGTTAGTGCGTAGATTAACCATCTTTTTAACAAATTCCATCGTTTCGTTAAAATCTTTATTTTCGTTTACTAAATAGTTAAATGGAACTGATCCACAATCTTCATGGATTATTTCTATTCTAGAATCTAATTCTTTTAAATAATCAGTATCGTTTTTAATTGATGTATCATGTAGACCGAATTGTAATCTTAGATTAGGTTCTACTTTAAATAATTCATTAGCAATATAATTTACCCAACTAGTAGCGAGTTTCGCTACAATTTGATTATTAACGATATTTTCCTTTCTTTCCGTAAAGGTTTGGAAGTATATTCCATCAATGTTTAATGGTTGATATTGCTCTTTATAGATGTTTACTATTTTATCTGCCCAGATCTTCTTATTTTCTTCCTTAGAGAAGTCGGTTATAATTGCGTTTTTGTCTTCCCAACCCCAAGAAAATCCGAATATGACTTTAATTCCACATTTATGTGCGAATTTAATAATTTCTTTCGCGTTTCTTGGAACGTAATCGTTCCAAATAACAATTAGATTTAATTTCATCTTAAGCATATTGATGAAATATTTTTTATAGTCATATATACACATTCCCCAGGTCCATCCACCTCTTTCTAGAAAATTAGGAGAAGAATGTCTCTTATAAGGAGTCATAGCGTTAGTAAAAGGAAATTTATAAATTAATAACGATTGATAACGACATTGGCTTTGAGTAAATATTTTTTCGCCAAAATAGATATTTATTAGATCAATAACGCCATAGAGCACTCCGTTATAGTCGTTTCCTGTAACCATTATGATTCTTTGTTCATTGTTATAGGGGCTCTTACCGACCATAAATGAATATTCTTGCTCTTTAGTAGGATTATCCAATAGGTTATTGTTAATAAATTCTTTGATTAAGAGATTATCTTTATCATCAATGATAATTAATGAATTATTATTTTTAATTTCGTCAGTTAACTCATTATTAGAGATAATCTTTAAAGGCGTTTTGATATAACGTTTAAAATATTCATTAAATACTTTAATGCCAATTGAATATTTATTTTTATGGTTAGTAAGTAAAATCCAATTTAAACTTTCCATTTTAGGTATTATATCACTATTTCTTATTAGAAATATTTTACAGTTCTTTTAAATTTTGGGAGCCCAACTCCCATTTTTTAGATTAAAGCATAATTATTAGAGAATAATAGTATTATTTCCATTTAATCAACTTGGTTTCATTTAAAAACCTTTTGAGGAAGAAGGACAAATAATAGGGGATGGTAATAATGTTATTCGTATAACCAATATTTCCATTAGTTAATTTTATTCCGTGCTTGATGTTTAATTTCTTATCATTTAATATCGCATTTAACGATTTGCTTTTACCCCTTTCTTTTTTTACTTCAATAGGGATAATTTCATTTTTTATCCGCACAACAAAATCAATTTCGCATGTATTGTCATCGTTTTTGTAGAAATATAATCTATCAAACCCTGATTTAATTAGCGCTTCAGAAACCAGGCTTTCGTATAGGGCCCCGTTGTATATTTCTAAATTGCTGTTAATTATTAGGTCTTTTTTGCTTTCTTCATCTAGTTTAGATATAAAAAGTGAGTGATCTGAGTAATAAATCCGATAATTGTTTGGAATTTCGTAGTTATCAAGCGGTATTGCTAATTGATTTAAATTATGAGCAATGTTTATGATCCCAGCGTCAATTAGCCATTCATCTACGCCAACATAGTCACGTGATTTAAGTCCTTTTTCTATTTTACTAATTTGGAATTTATGATTATCTTTTGCTAATTGTGAATTTATATGACGATAAATATTTTTAATTTTTGTTTTGTCTAATCCCTCGGCGTACTTTGTTATATCGTCTTCATAATCGCGATAAATGCGATTTTGAATTTTAAACGGTTCGTTAAAGGTACCATTTATCACAAATTGTTTTACTACTTCAGGCATTCCGCCCAAAAAAATGTAATCGCGGTATAAGGAACTTAATTTTTCTTTATAAGCAACTGGTAATGGTTTTAAATTAATTAAATAAGTGTAGATGTCTTCAATTTGTTCTTCGCTATAACCTAGTGCCCAAAGATATTCTTCAAAATCAAGTGAATGCATTTGAAAATCTTCTTTAAAACCGACTGGTATACTATTTATTCTTTTGTAGTGTATTCCAAGTAGAGATCCAGAACAAATAACATCGAATCTTTTATCAAGCGCAAAGGGTTTTAGTGAGGTCATTGCATCGGGAAATTCTTGAATTTCATCGAATAATATAAGAGTATTGTTTGGTATAATTTTTAACTTTGGATTAATTAGAGTGATTTCTTTGATGATGTCATTAACTTGATAGTTTGCGCTAAAAATCGTTTTATACTCTGGCATAGTTAAAAAATTTATTTCTATAAAAGAAGCATAAGTTTTGCCAAATTCTTTAATCGAACTCGTTTTCCCTATTTGCCTAGCTCCAGAAATAATAAGTGGTTTATGATTAGGATTGCTTTTCCATTCGGATAAGAATTTGTCCACTTTTCTTCGAAGAAATATATCTTTTTCCCTGTTTTCCATAATAGCACTTTACACCTTTTCGGATATGTTTTCAACTACTTTTTACACCTTTTCGGATATGTTTTTAGTCATTTTTCCCACCTTTTCGGATATTTGTTTATCTTTATAACTATGTTATAATCTTTGGCATGAAAGAAACATTCGAATGGATTCATAGTTGGTGTGATTACACGACTAAGAATAATTTACCGCGGGTTTTATTAATCGGGGATAGCATTACTAATGGTTACCAAGAATTTGTAAGAAAGAAATTAAAAGGAATCGCCTATGTTGATCATCTTGTAATTTCTTACCCAGTTAACCGCCCAATATATCATGCTTTACTTAAACAATTTGAAAGTGATAGTAATTATGCTTTAATCCATTATAATAACGGACTTCATGATATTAATATCAGTAAAAAAGTCTATAAGGATAATATTAAAAAATTATTAAAAGAACTTAAATGCAAGAATGTAATTCTTGCTAACACTACGATTGTTAATAATAACCATAACAAAGGCGTTCATAAAAAATGGTTAAAAGTCGTTAATGCTAGAAATGAAGCTATTAATGAAATTAGTAAAGAATGCCATTTACCAGTTGATGATCTATTTACCCTTTCTAAGAAAATAGATGTTAAAGATCGTTATGTTGATGGTCTTCATTATGTCGCTAGTGGTTATCAAATATTAGCCGCTCAAGTTGCGAGTGTTATTAAAAAACATCTTAAGGAATAAGTTATATGATAAAAGTTAACGTTAATAAAGTAATAAAGCCCATTCATAATTTCTGGAACAACCTCCAGTTTCATCCTACCGATGCAATTGAAGATTCCTGGGGACAAGAAATATTAAATAATGTTTCTAAAGATAAAGTCGCTAAGATGATAAGACTTTATACCATGATGGAAGATATAGTTAGTCTAGATAAAAACGGAAATCTAAAATATGATTTTACTCTTAATGATTTAAGAATAGATTATTTGATATCTAAAGGTTTTATCCTCATGCTAGATTATGCTTATTTTCCTCCTTTTTTAGCAAAAGATCCTAATTTAGTAAGTGCAGCGGCTAAGAATAAAACCCGTTATAAAGGCAAGATGATAGTTAATTCAATTCCTAAAGATTATAAAGTTTGGGGAGAAATCTGTTATCAATACACTA
The DNA here is from genome assembly GCA_024408495.1 of Bacilli bacterium. Taxonomy (GTDB): domain Bacteria; phylum Bacillota_I; class Bacilli_A; order RFN20; family CAG-826; genus UB1719. The sequence continues at coordinate 9,701 of JAKSUY010000006.1, read as the reverse complement.
AGCACATAGTAGAAAAATACGGGTTAGATTTAGTTTTAACTTGGCGACTTCAATGCTGGAACGAACCGGATTTACATTTATTCTTTATGGGCAATTTAGATAATAGTGACCCTAGCTTAAAAATACGCGCAAAAGAATATAGTAAACTATACACTGAGTTCACTAACGCTATTGACCGGGTATCTCCTTTATTAAAAAGAGGGGGTCCTTCTTTAGCATGTCATTGGACTACGGCATTTATTGATGAATTTTTCTCTTATGTAAGAGATAACAATATTAGATTTGATTATATTTCAATCCATACCTATGGAACCGCTCCTACTGAGCTTAATAACGGTTCCTTGCCGTTTGATATTAAAAACACATTAATTAAACATAATTTCTTTATTAATAATTTTTCTCGTTATATTGATTTATCTAATAAGGAAATCATTGTTGATGAATGGGGAGCCTCTTCCAATGGATTTTATAACATTGAAGAATGCCCTAAATTAATTTTCCGCGATGATTCTCATTATGCAGCCTATTTTGGAAAAATGATTACCGATTATATCTATAAAGATATTAAAGTGGATGCGATGCTAATGTGCTTATCTGGCCAACACGAAATGAAAGTAGATTTCTCGGGTTTTAGAAATTTATTTACCCTCCATCATATCGCTAAGCCTATTTATAATGCTTACATAATATTGTCTAAAGTTGGTGATACCTTATTAGAAAGTAAAACCGATAATTCTGATTTGAGCGTATTAGCGAGTAAAACCAATCACGGTTATCAAGTTTTACTTAGCTATGCTAGTGAACATTTTGATAAGGATTTAGATGATTTAAATGATAAATTAGAAATTAATAATATTAATGGTAAATATTTAATAAATATTTATTTAATTGATAAAAATCATACCAATCCATATCAATTATTTATCAAAGAGAAGATGAATAATGATTTGACGGATGAACAAATTAAGAAATTAAAAGAAATATCAATTTTAAAAGAATTTAAATCATTTCAAGTAGAAGCAACAGACACCATTAACATAGATTTATCGTTTACTAATAACGCCTTGTGTTTAGTTGAATTAAGGAAAATTAACTAAAATGAAAAAACTAAATGTCGCTATTATCGGCCAAGGTAGAAGCGGCAAAGATATCCATGGAGCCTATTTTGTTTCTAAACGTAACGTTTATTTCAACGTTAAATATGTAGTGGATTTAGATGATTATCGCCGTAAAATATCTTTAAAACGTTATCCCGGATGTGAAGTTTTTAAAGATTATCGTGAATTATTTAAAAAGAAAGATATTGATGTAGTTATTAATGCTTCTTATTCCGACCTTCATTATGCTATTAGTAAAGAGTTAATAATGCATGGATTAAATGTGGTGGTTGAAAAGCCGTTGGCGAAATCTACTAAAGAATGCCAAGAATTAATTGATTTAGCCAAGAAGAAAAAGGTATTCATTAATGCTTTCCAACAGACCTTCTATGCTCCTTATTACGATGATGTCATTCGTATTATGAAGCACGATAAAATCGGTAAGATTCTTGAGGTGAGTATTCGTTACAATTCTTTATCTAGGCGCTGGGATTGGCAAACCCTACAAAAACGTGTAGGCGGTAATGCCTATAACACCGGACCGCATCCCATTGGGATTGCGTTAGGCGTATTAGATTTTGATCCTAAACTTAAATTAGTCTATTCCAAAATGGTTCATACTTTAATGTCCGCTGGTGATTATGATGATTATTGTAAATTAATTATTAGCGCACCTAATCGCCCGGTCGTCGATATTGAGATTAATAACACCGATGCTTTTAATAACTATAATCTTAGGATGATTGGTACTAGAGGTACCTACCAAACTAACATTATGAACTATGATATAAAGTATATTAATCCTAACGAAAACGTTAAGCGGGTTCCGATTGGAACCTTTATTGAAGATAAAGATAAGAATCCGTGTTTTTGTTCTGAAAAATTAATTACTCATGAAGAACACGGAACCTATAACGGGAACGCAATTGATGTAGGGACGGCTTTATTTTATAAAGACTTATATTTAGCGTTAACTAAAAAGCAAAAAATGCGGGTTACTCCGGAAATCGCTATGAAGGTAATCCAAATTATCGAACAAGCTCATAAGGACAATCCGATAAAAAGGAGATTTTAATAATGAAAAAGGTTATTATTCTTGGCTGCGAAAATTCGCATGCTTGGGTTATGCTTAATTTATTAAAAAAGGAAAAACAATTTTCGGATGTTGAAGTCGTTGGGGTTTATAGTGATGAACCTGATGCTATGAAAAAACTACATGATGAATATGGCGTGAAGGTTCTTAATACATACCGTATTAATCCAAAAACTATTGATGGAGTAATTATTACCGCTCGTCATGGGGATAATCATTTAAAATATGCGCTTCCTTATTTAAGTAGCGGTTTACCAATGTTTATTGATAAACCATTTGCCATTAAACCAAGTGATGCCAAAAAATTAGTGGCGCTTGCGAAAAAACATAAATGTAAATTAGTTGGTGGTTCAATCCTTCGTTTCCATTCTTTTATTAATGAACTTAAAAAAGATCATGAGAATGATGTAGATGGTAAGACTATTAGCGGGTATGTGTGTGCGCCGATTCATTCTTCAAGTCCTTATGGTGGTTTTTATTTCTACGCTCAACATTTAATTGAAATGATTACCCAAATTTATGGTCGCTATCCTTTAGCGATTAACGCAACTAAATATAAAAGCAACATCACTGTTACCTTTAGATATAAAGATTTTTCTATTAACGGAGTGTATCAAGAAAGCACTAATAAATATTATGCACTTCGGAATGCGGATAAAGCGATTAAGTCTAGAGCCATTGATATTAGCAATGAATATAGTTGTACGTTAAACGAATTTAAAGAATTTTACGATATTCTTCATAATAAAAAACAAGCTTTATCTTATAAAGATTTAGCCTCGCCAACTTTCATTATGGATGCGATTGTTAAATCAATTAAGTTGAAGAAAGAGGTTAAAGTTAAATATGAATAGTCGTTTAGTCGATAAATTACGTGTTAACATTTATCCAAATCGCGCGAAAATGGGTAAAGACGCAGCTAAGGATATCGCAAGCTGTTTTAAGTCTCTTCTAAAGAAGAAAAAGAGTATTAATGTTATTTTTGCCGCTGCGCCTAGTCAAAACGATGTCTTATTATCTTTAGTGAAGGATAAAAGCATTCCGTGGAATAAGATAAATGCTTTTCATATGGATGAATATATCGGTTTAAGTAAAGATGCTCCACAATGCTTTAAGAATTTCTTAAACGCTCATTTATTTTCTTTAGTGCCGTTTAAAAGTGTTAACGTTTTAAATTCTGAAGCTAATCCTAAAGCGGAAATCAAACGTTATTCTAAATTATTAAAAAATCATCCAGCGGACATTGTAGTCTTAGGTATCGGAGAGAATGGTCATATTGCTTTTAACGATCCTCCAGTCGCGGATTTTAAAGACAAAGCCATGATTAAAATCGTTAAATTAGATAAAGTATGTCGCAAGCAACAAGTAAACGACGGATGCTTTAAAAAAATTAAAGATGTTCCTACTCATGCTTTAACTTTAACAGTACCGACTTTATTTAACGCTAAATACTTATTTTGTATCGTGCCTGCTATTAGCAAGGCTCATGCAGTACACGAGACTTTAAATGGAACGATTGACGAACATTGTCCCGCTTCTATATTAAGAAAACATAATAATGCTATACTATATCTAGATGAAAAAAGTTCATCATTATTAAAATGATTATTCTTAAATCAAATAAAATCATTACTCCTACTCAAATAGTTAAAGGTTATATTTATATTGAGAAAGGCAAAATAGTTGATGTTACTCCTACTTTAAATAAAGTAGGTAAAGCATATGATTTTTCTAATTTTTATATCGCTCCAGGCTTTATTGATATGCATACTCATGGGGGAGGAGGTCATCCTTTTATTAATAACAACGTCAATGATGTTAAAAAAGCGTGTGATTTTCATTTAAGTCATGGTACTACTAGTATTCTTCCTACTATTACCGCTGGTCCGTTTAAGGTGATGAAAGAAGCTTTAATTAATGTTATTAAATGCAAAGACAGTCATTTAAGCAAAGCAAACATCATTGGAGCACACTTAGAAGGTCCTTACTTATCAAAAGCTCAAGCTGGAGCGCAATGCCCTAATTTCATTACTTTTCCAAAGAAAAGCGAATACGTCCCTTTAATTGATAAGTACGGGAAGATGATTGCTCGTTGGACTTATGCGCCAGAGAACGATGTTAATGGTGAATTTGCTTACTTCTTAACTAAGCACCATATCATTCCCTCGATTGGACATAGTGATGCTACTTATGAAGATGTGATTAAAGCCTATAAAAAGGGCGCCAATCTAATTACGCATTTATATTCGTGCACTTCTACTATTACCCGCAATCACGGATTTCGGCATTTGGGAATTGTTGAATCTTCATATCTAATCGATGATATGTATGTAGAAATTATTGCGGATGGATGCCACCTTCCTAAAGAATTAATTCAATTAATAGTTAAGCAAAAAAGTCTTGATAAGATAATTGCTTGTACTGATTCTCTACAAATCACTGGCACTAATATTAAAAAAGGTGTTATGAGCGGAACTGCTTTTATTGTAGAAGATGGAGTGTGTAAACTTAAAGATCGTTCCGCATTTGCTGGTTCGATTGCGACTAGCGATAAACTTTTAAAAGTTTTAGTAAACGATTGTAAGCTTCCGATTGTGGATGCTATTAAAACTTTAACGGTTAATCCCGCTAAACTATTAAACATTAAAAAAGGTAACATTAAAAAAGGCTATGATGCCGATTTAATTATTTTTAATGACAACATTAAAATTAATAAAGTAATTGTAAATGGTGTTTTTTGCTAATAACATTTTCGCTAGTGATATAATACTAAATTGATTAGGAGTTATTTATGGACTACAAAACTTATCTTAATAAAGTAAAAGGTTGCTTTTTAGGCAAGACCATTGGAGGAACTTTAGGCGCACCATTTGAGTGTTTCCATGGTTTATATAATTTAACTTTCTTCCAACAAGATGTCTCTAAACCAGTACCTAATGATGATGTCGATTTACAATTAGTGTGGCTTTATGCCTTAGAAAATGAAGGTAAAAATGTTGATAGTGAAATGCTAGCACGTTATTGGGCTAGTAACGTTTACGCTGATTTTTGTGAATACGGAGTCGGTAAAAATAACTATGCGGCTGGAATTCTTCCACCTCTAAGCGGACATTTACGTAATGAGAATCGTGATTCTAACGGAGCTTGGATTCGTAGTGAAATTTGGGCATGTGTTACACCCGGTAATCCATATCTAGCGGCTTATTATGCATATCAAGATTCTAGTGTTGACCATTCTGGAGAAGGCATTTATGCTTCCGTGTTTTTAGCCGTATTAGAATCAGTAGCGTTCTTTGAAAAAGATGTCTTTAAGTTAACCGATATTGCTCTATCTTTTATTCCTAGTTATTGTGAAGTCGCTCAAGCGGTTAAAGAAGTAATTAAATGTTATGAAGCGGGAAAGAGTTTCTTAGAAACCCGCAAAGTATTGTTCACTAAATTCCCCTCTGCATTTGGAGGAATGAATGGTAATTGGGGCACTCGTTGGAAAACCATTAACGGAGTAAGCGTTAATAAAGAAGCTCCGGTTTATAAGAATCATCCTTTCCCAGAAGGCAAACATGGATACGATGCTCCTTGCCATATGGGCATTATTATGATGGGTTGGCTTTATGGTAAAGGTGATTTTGCTAAATCAATTTGCTTAGCCGCTGATTTAGGAGAAGATACCGATTGTACGGCTGGTACTTTAGGTGCAATTTTAGGCATCATTATGGGCGCAGATAAATTACCCAAGAAATGGGTTAATGCCTGCTCACCTGTTATTGCCACTTGCACAATTGTTAATGATTGGAAAACTAGAGTCCCAAAAGATATTAATGAATTAACAAGACGTATTGGTAAGGTGATGCCTTCAATTAACGACCTTTTAACTTCCGTTGATGAAAACGGATTAGTCACAATTAAACCGTTCTCAGAAATCGATCCAGCGATTGATGGATTTAAATATCGTAAAGATGGTGTGCTATTCCTCGATAATATGGATGATCCAGTTGAATTATTAAAGAATTCACCCAATACCGTGAGAAAGAACTTCTCCCGTCTACGCACTAAAGTGATTTATGATAAAAACTTTGTTAGAATCACCGAAAATCAAAAGAAAGAAATTAAAGTGGAACTTGATAATCAATCCATTATCAACCACTATGCACAAGTAAAACTTCTTAACGCACCAAGTAATTGGGTGTTTGAAGGTGGCAATACTAAATCTATGAGTCTAGCGATTAGACACGGCTCTTACTTTGAACACGTTAACCAAGTAACTTTCTCCTTCATCCCTCAAGAATTAAAAGAATCTCGTTACGATTTAGTAGTAGAGATTTCTTATATTGGTGAAGGCGAAAAATATTACATCCCAGTGGTTTTATTTAACGGCAATATCTAATCTAATTTATCTTTGTTAATATCATTGTTTTCTTTTTGACTTTTATTAACGTCAGGCATTTTTTCGTTGTCAGGTGCTTTGATTGCTCCGATACTTTTATCCACTTCTTCTTTCTTTTTGGATAAACCCTTATTTAATATGGTGGGGTAATTATTATTAATGTATTTATCAAATTGATGAAGATTATATAAGTGATGAGCGAGTAACACAATCGGGAGTAAATAAAGAATCACTAATATTATTGCTATACACGCAAATACGATATTAGGAATATAAAGCAAGAAATAAGTTCCCGCTAATATAATTGGGAATAATACAAAGGGAAGGTAGTGCTTATAACTAATCATCGCTGCGTTTTTAAAATGATGCAGATATTTATCTTTATAAACGCTGCTTAGCGCTAATGAGACAAAGATAATCGGCATTAAGACAAAGACTAGAACCACAACTATCAGCACTGCTAATATCGGTAAAAGAGTAGATTGCGAAGCGGTTCCTAAATAAAATAGAAAATCAAAAAGGAACAAAGAAATAGAAAAATATAAGGAAGATAATACATAAGTTAACCAATTTTCCTTAATTCCTTTAAAGAGCTGTTGGCTAATAAAAGTGGGATTACCCCAACATAGTTCTTTATATATTTTAGCTACCCCAGATAAGCCTAAAAAGAAAATAGCAATTGCCGGAACTTGAATTAAATTAAAAATATTAGCCATGCTACAAATTTGCATAAATCCATCAGCATCGATATCCGCTCCACCTTCGGTGAGCGAACTAACTAAAGAACTTATGTAAAAAGATTTTAGGATATAGACAACGATGAAAGGAATTGAGAATATAAACAAAATAAAACCGATAGCAACGAGTTTTCGAAAATTGTTACGCATGATGTCGCTAAATTGTTCTTTTCTCGTAGTGGGTAAATCGCCCCGATCAAGATTCTTAATTGCGCCCTTTAGTGATTTTTTTGCCATATTATTGCACCATCCATTTTATCACTGTATCAATAATGGAATTTCCCTTTTCTTTATAGTCTTGAAAGTGAACACTGTTAGATGAAATAAATATATGATAATTAACATCCATATCATAAGTAACATATTCGGTGAAGCAAGCTTCTTTACTTTCGTGATTGTATGTTTCAATTCCGTATCTAATTCCGTCAATTAAGTAGGTGTTACGTCCGTAATTGCTCTTGCATTCACATAAATAACTTTTTACCCAGTTATCAGTATAAATGTATTGAGGGATAATGAGGATATCGGAATTGTAAATTCCGTAACTCATAACATAAGTTTGATATTCACTATTTTGTGGACTTTGTCTCCAAACATTTAATTCCTTAATTTCATAGTTATCGGTTACTGCTTTTAAATCTTTATAAAGTTTTTCTCCTTGAACCGATTCGCTATTAAAGCCTAGAAAAACACCAAATTTATGTTTAGGGTCAATTTGGATTCTTAAATTACCAAAATATAAAACCACTAAAGGAAAAATCAACAAGATAGCTAGATACATTACAAAATTTCGCTTAATGTTTTGCCAAACAATTGGTTGTTTCTTATTCATGTTTAATTCCTTTGATAAATTGTGAAACAATTTCGAGTTGATAAGTTTGGTTAACTTTAAGCTCAGAATGATCTACATAGATAGCAACATATAGTTGTTTTTTAATTCCTTCAATTTCTACTAATACAGGATAAGTTTTAATTGATTGGGATAAAGTGGTTACTGAGGAAGATATTTCAAGTATTTTAGCTTCTTGAATAACTCCTTTACTATTTACCATGTTTTGGTAATGGCGGTTGATTCGTAATGAATTTAAGAAATTATTTAAAAGAACATAGGTTGCTATTAATAATAAAGCAGTAATACCGATTGCGAATATGCTTGTCATTAATGCGAAATATTCAGCTTTAACAAAAATTAGGTAGAGCGCAAAAGCAATGATTGCTAAGGCATACAAAGAAATAAAGGTAATTAACCATTTTTTCTTTTCTTTTTTGTATTTAAGTCTAATTTCTTCTTTATACATAATTAATCGTGCCGCAATTTAGATAAATCATCGTGCTTAGCGAAATATTCTCGCACTACTTTCTTCTTGGAATTATACACATCTTTTGGTAAACCTTCTTCAATGACCTTTCCATCTTCTATTACATACATATAATCAGCAATGGCCATAGCTTCACTAATTTTGTGAGTTACAAAGATGGTGGTTGCATTATAAGAAATTAATAGATTTCTTAATTCCCTTCTTAATTCAGTAGCAATTTTTTCGTCTAAATTCGCGAACGGTTCATCAAATAAATATAAATCGCTATGTTTAATTAATGCTTTGGCTAAAGCGGCTCGTTGTCTTTGCCCGGCCGATAAGTGGCGAGGTCTTCTAGTTAAGCATTCTTCTATGCCTAATTTTCTTGCAATTGTATAGACCCGTTCAGTGATTTCCTCATTAGTAGCATTAGTGAGAGTTAATGGGAAAGCAATATTTTCAAAAATAGTATTGTTAGGAAGAAGGGTATATTCTTGGCTAACATAAGATATATTACGATGCGCAGTTGGAACCGGTTCAATATCAATTCCATCAAAAGTAATGCTTCCATTAATTAGAACACTACCGATTAAAGAACGAAGTAAAGTAGTTTTTCCTGAGCCAGAGATACCAATGATTACATTGATTTTTCCATTATGAAAAGTTGTTGACAATTTATCAAGCGCAGTAATGATTTGATGGTTCCTTCCGACTTCGAATTTTACGGTAAGGTTTTTAATGACAATTTCAGGCATAAAACTATATTGATATTATTTTAACAATAATTTAGAATTATATATAGTAAATATATAAAAGCGAGGGTTTCGTATGGCAAATCTCTTATTAAGGAACATTGACAAAATTTACGATAATGGTGTTCAAGCAGTTTTTGATTTTAATATCGATATCAAAAACAAAGAATTTATCGTTTTTGTTGGTCCTTCTGGATGCGGTAAGTCTACCACTTTAAGAATGGTTGCAGGACTAGAAACAATCACTGCTGGAGAACTTTATATTGATGGTAAATTAGTTAACAATGTTAAGCCAAAAGATAGAGACATTTCGATGGTTTTCCAAAGTTACGCTCTTTAT
>JAKSUY010000059.1 GCA_024408495.1 Bacilli bacterium | reverse complement strand
GCGTCTTTATATTTATGAACCGCGCGTAAAATTGTAAATACTTGTTTATCCGTAGGTAACGGAATTGGTCCAACTGTGGTTGCACCAGTTTTCTTGGCCGCTTCTAAAATCTTTTGGGCCCCAAGATCAAGAATCTTGTGGTCATAAGCTTTTAAGCGAACCCTGATAACTTTTGTTTTTGCCATGAATTTTCCTCCTTATTTTCTTGTTTTAGGCTATTTACTAGCTACGCTATAATCGAATTCCCTAACACCGTCTCATGACAACGCCTATTCGTGTGTCAGCAACCTCGATTAGTCCTCGCGAGTGCAAGTAGGAATAACATACTCCCTTTAAACGAGCGTGTCAAATAATTTTCTATATGCGCGCTCGTGTAAAGGTGAAAAGTGCTAGTCTATAATTTGAATTTACGATTACTAAAATTAAATTTTTGTAAAATATACTTTGTATAATCAAACAATCAAATTTAATTTGTTGCAAAAAAATGCGACAAGTTTATAATTTAGCTATGGATATTACGAATAATAATCGTTTATTAAAAATTTTAAAAAGAGTTTTTGGAAGCGAGGCAAAAATTACATTCAGCGAAATCAACGGGCCTTTGATTGTCAACGCTAATTCAATATTAGCTAAGGTTAATCAAAATTATTTAGTATGTCCAAAAGACATAGAAAACTTCTCTTTTTCTTTTTTGGCCTCCGCTTTTTATTGCGTTAAGAAGCAAAGAAGAGAAAATGTATACTTATTTTATCCTGGGTCAAACGATGGATGGATTGATATATTAAATAAAGAGAAGATTCCTTACGTTGACATAAGCGGAAAGATCGTTTCTTATGATACCGAACCTCTTGAATTAAATAGTTTCTTAGATTTTGATATTGAATTAGGCAAAGTTTTATACACTAAAACCACTCAATTAGTTGCAAAATTCTATTTGTTTAACCCTAAGGGCGCATATACCGTTAGAGAAATAGCAAAGAAGATTAATGTGCATCCGGCAAGCGTTGCCAGAGCGAATGAGGTTTTGCATTATTTAGGAACACTAAATAAAAACGAGAATGCAACATATACTACTTATAAGTTAATTGGAAGAGAATTATTATTAAGAAAATTAGATAAGTATTTTATTAATCCTTTTTCTTTTGTAAAAGTTATGTATTTAGATGAATTAAACGAACATCTAATAAGGAAATCGCTACTGAGTGGTGATAGTGCATTAAGCAAGTTTACTTCACTAAGTGATATCCAACATAAAAAAGTAATTGCTATGTATAAAAAAGATTTGGTAATTAACTACAATATATATTTAAAATTTAAAATTGCCAAACCTACAATCGCATATGAAGTCCAATCGTTTATCTATAATCCGTTTATTTTTGCTAAAGATAAGTATATCGATTTATTAGATTTATACATAATGACTAAAAATGGACCCAATTCTAAAGATCCACGTGTTAAAATGGCTATTGAAGAATTAAGAAGGGCAATTATTGATGCTTAAAATTAATAAAAATCAAATTGAAAAAGTTATTACTTTTATCGGGCAACATTCTAGTAACTTTACCGTTATCGGCGGAATAGCGGTTGATTTCGTTTTAAAAGATACTCCTATTGTACCTAGAACTACTAAAGATATCGATATCGTTTTGTGCACTGATAATTTGGATGGAGATTTTAACAAAGATCTAGTTAAATTTTTAAAAGCCGGTAAATACAAGAATGCGCTTATCAATAAAAAGAAATGCGCTTATCGTTTTATTCATCCCGATAATGAAGAATATCCTAATATTGTCGAACTCTTTGCTAAAGAAGATAAAATAAGCAAAGAACTTCATCATTATTTAGGTAAAATCAATATTGAATACGATAACGAACTATTATCAGCGATATTAATAGACGAAGAAATATACAATTTCATCGTTGAACATAAAATTATTATAGATTCTTTGCCAGTCGATGATTGTTCTGCATTAATTGCATTAAAGACCTACGCGTATTTTAATAATCAAAAACTTAAAGAAGAAGGTAAAATTACCAGCGATCATGATATTAGCAAACATCGGTCTGACATTATTAGAATGCTTGCTAGTATAGGCGAAATCCCAACAGCTATTGAATTGCCTAATATATTAAAGAAGTCGGTTAAAGAATTTGAGAAAGTTTTACTAAATTCAACTAGAGTTGCTAAAGACATCGGTATAACTAATGCCAACTTAACAATTGAAAAGTTATTAGAAGTATATAGACGTTTGTGGAAATAACTTAATTTAAATAGAGAGTACATATACCCATATTATGTAAACCAAACGAGTATTTATAATATTTTTATATTTATGTATAAATATATCTTCCTTTTAGTGAAAATTAGTTCTCTCTTTTTGTGTATTACTATATAGGAGGACATTTTACTTATGTCAAAAGAAATAAAAGAAGGGGAAGCACTTGATAAACTATTAAATGCAATTAATAGCATTTTAGAGATTAAAGAGTCTTGGTACGATTTCATCTTGGTTGATACTAGTGGAGAACAACCAGACGATTTTGATATGCCAGCCGGTATAAGCGCTATAGGCGAAGATAAATCAATTATCGCCGTTGATGATCAGATGTGGAATGATTTTACTGAAGCAACTAATGAGAAAAAGAAGAAAAGAGCTTATGCAATAATTGCAAAAGTAATATCACATGAACTTATGCATCTTAATCAATTCAAGTATTCGCTTAATAAACATTTAAAAGATTTTTATTATGAAACTAAATTACCTAAAAATAGCAATAAATGGTCTTTATATCAACAAAAGAAATACGAAAATCTCACTAGTGAATTAGAAGCTTTCGCCTTTGGTAAATTAGTGGAATCCACTATCCTACAATCTAAAAGAATATCCACTCTTCCTACATATACTAATAGATATCAATTCAAGAAAGTCTATTTACAAATGAAAGATAAATATGAAAAGAAGATAGAAGAAACGTTTTTAAATAACCTCGATGTTTTATCATCCTTTCCACATTGTCACTAGACAAGGTGGTACTTTCTCCCATGATGACAAAGTCATGATGGGTTACATACTATCAATTAATATATTTATTAACTAAATAATCATAATAAAGAAACTTATATTATAAATATAGTCTAATCCCACTAACAAGAAGTAACACCCCACACCCACTATGTCAAAAACAGGGTGGGCTATCTTTACCCCATGACAACAAAGTTGGGATGGGGCCGTTTTTTGAATGCTAACTAATTTGTTTTATTAACAAATAAAACATATATAATAATTACTAGGCATGAATCCAATTAAAGTTGATTTAGTTATACCAGTATTAGATGGGTACGAAGAATTAAAATATTTATTATCAGTTTTTAAGCAACAACAAAACATTGAAATCACTAATATTGTCGTACCTCTTACAATCTCTAATGATACAGATCAAGATAATAAAACCAAGGACTTATGCAAACAAAAAGGAGTAATAGTATTTAATGTTGATCAAAAAGAATTCTCACATAGTCTAGTTAGAGAAAAAGCAATTAAGGAATATTGTAAAAGCGATATTGTTATTTTATTAACCGATGATATTAAGCTGATTGATCCCATGGCGATGTATAACTTAGTAAAAGATATCGCTAACGGAGAAGTTGTGTATACTTATGGCCGCCAAATATGCTCTAAGCGTAGAATTGAAAGATATGTAAGAGAATATAATTATCCATCCACTAGTTTTGTTACTACTAAAGATGATATTGAAACTAAACAAATAAAAGCATTCTTTGCATCTGATGCCTTCGCAGGACTTAATCGTAATATCTTTCTTAAACTAAATGGCTATCAGGGATTAAGATTGCCTACTAACGAAGATATGCTTTATATGCATTCTTTATTAACGAATGGTTATAAAGCTAAATACTGCGCTGATGCAGTAGTAGAGCATTACCATTCATTACCACCAAAAAAGTTATATAAAAGATATTACGAATCGGGTAAATTCTTTAAAATGGTACCTGTTTTTGATAAATACAATAAAAACAGCAGTGGTAAAAAGCTTGCTTTTTATATTCTTAAAGAAGCCTTTAAGCATTTTGATATAATTAGTATTATTAGATGGCCGTTTAACATGGCCATTAGATTAATTGGAATGAAGAAGGGGTTGAAGTATGGCAAAAAAGAATACTAAAAAAATGCCTAATAATCGAAATGAGTCAACATTAGAAAAGTATAAATATGTTTTTGAAGGGCTTTCCAAAGAACAAGAAGAAATAATTACTAATGGAAGGAGCATTGATACAAAAGCTGGTCTTTTTTTAACATTGTCGTTCGCTACTTTACCATTTTATATCCAAACATTGGATGTTAATTTTATAAAAGAAATCTGTGCTTTTAATTCTCCAACTATCCCAAAAAGTTTTTTCTTTTTCTTCTTTATACTTTCGATGATTGCCTATTCAATAACATTTTGTTTTTTTATGTTGGCTCTGTTTCCAAGAGATTTTAAAAGACTATCATATAAACCTGAAGAATTATCCAATCTTTATTTTATAGAGCATAAATATACCGAATCCGATTTGACTGAAAAATATAGGGATGCTATTTATGTTTTATCTAAGTGTATTTTGTTTAGCGAAAAGAGAGGGCACAAGAAATCGAAATGGTTTAAAAGATCTTTAATAGCTTTTATTACGTATAGCGCCCTAATACTTTTGGTTATATTTTTAAAACTATTTTTAGTATTTTAGTATAAAATAACAACTATATGAAAGGAATTATACTAGCTGGCGGCAGTGGATCTCGCTTATACCCATTAACACTAGTGACATCAAAACAATTATTACCGATTTATGATAAACCAATGATTTATTACCCTTTAAGCGTTTTAATGATGGCTAAGATTAGAGATATATTAATTATTTCTACTCCAACCGATTTGCCACGCTTTAAAGCATTATTAGGTGATGGGTCTAAATTTGGTATTCGTTTAAGTTATGCTAAACAAGATAAACCAGAAGGATTAGCACAAGCTTTTATTATCGGAAAGAAATTCATTGGTAAAGATGCTTGTGCGCTTATCTTAGGCGATAACATCTTCTATGGTGCAGGTTTAATCAATCACTTAGAGAATTCGGTTAGAAGAGCGGAAAGATATAATCGCTCTACTATTTATGGTTATTATGTGGATAATCCAACTAGATATGGTGTTATTGAATTAGATAAAGATAATAACCCGGTTCATATTGAAGAAAAACCAAAACATCCTAAATCTAATTATTGTGTTACTGGTATTTACTTCTATCCTAATGATGTGGTTAAGATGGTTAATAAAGTTAAGAAATCTGCTAGAGGAGAATACGAGATTACTACTCTTAATAATTTATATTTAGACCAAAAGAGAACTCATATGACATTATTAGGACGTGGTTATTCTTGGTTAGATACTGGAACACATGATGCGCTTAATGATGCATCTAACTATGTTCAAATGATAGAGCAACATCAAGGCATTAAAATGGCATGTCCAGAAGAAATTGCTTATGTTAATAAGTGGATTAATAAATCTACATTAATTAAGATTGCTAAATCAATGAGCAAGAATGATTATGGCGACCATTTGCTTAAAGTCGCGAATGGTAAAATCATTTATGCTTCTTCAGTAAGGGATGAAAGATAATGTTAACTTTTACTAAAACCGAAATAGATGGTGTTTATATCATTGAGCCTAAAGTATTCGGAGATAATCGTGGATACTTTATGGAAACTTATAGCGAATCTTATTTTAAGAAAGCGGGCTTAAATTATAATTTTGTTCAAGATAATCAATCTAAATCAAAGAAAGGCGTGCTTAGAGGTTTACACTTCCAGACTAAACATCCACAGGCTAAATTAGTGAGAGTTATTAAAGGCGAAGTATTTGATG
>JAKSUY010000058.1 GCA_024408495.1 Bacilli bacterium | reverse complement strand
AACGTTGTAAAGTTGAAAATGTGGTTATTCCTCATACAGTTAAGACGATTGGAATGGGTGCATTCTGTTGTGATGAAGAAAAAGAGCCTCGCCATGCGCTTCAATCGGTTTCGATTGAAAATACTCAAGAACACCCATCACAATTAGAAACGATTGATTCAACAGCTTTTAATGGAAGTGAAATTACATCTTTTGATGTTCCGAAAACTGTTCAATCGATAGGGGCTGATTCTTTTGCTAATTGCAAAAAGTTGTCATCGTTTACTTTTGAAGAGGGAAGTGTTCTAAAAACACTTGGCGATCATGGAGGTGAGGAAGGATCTACTTTTGCTAATTCAACTTCTATTACGGAGCTGCATTTACCAGATAGTTTAGGAGAGAATGATGCAATGGTAGAAAAAAGGACTTTTGCTGGGTGGACAAATGCACAGACCATTTACGTTCCTTTTTCTCAAGGAAGTACACCAACTGGTTGGAGTGCTGATTGGGGCGATGGTTGCGGAGCAAAAATTACTTATCAAGGTGGACCAGAGCCAGTTATATCTGAATTTACAGAAATTAAATATCACTTTAGTGGTGAAACTAATGTGGAGGGAGACCACAATATTGGTTTTGCATTCACCACAACTGATAATGATGTCACAGTGGATTGGGGTAATGGAACTCCAGTAGCAGTAACTGTCTCTCCCGCTATTAGTCCTATATTAGGAGACGATGCAACTATTAAAGTTTATGGCGATGCGGATAAAATAGCCTTTTTCGATTCAGGCCTAGAAAACGAACCCACATATAAATTTTATAAACCTGGAAACTCCTATATAACTTCTATTGTTTATTCGAAGAATGTTAAAACTGTTCCTGCGTATTCATTTGCATATATGGGAACGGATGTAGTTGAGCCCACTCTATCCAGCATAACTTTCTCAGAAGGCATTGAAAAAATTAGTGCGGTTGCTGTAAATGGTGCTATGCAACTAAAAACCATTTCAATTCCAAGTACGGTAACTGAAATAGGTGAAACGGATATGTTGCCATTTTATATGTGTCCGTTACTTGACACTATTACTGTTAATTCAGATAACAAAACATATTCATCTGAAGGCTCAAATTTAATTGATATTAAGGCTAAAACTTTAGTACAAGGAACAAATAATTCTTCTATCCCAAGTGGTATTGAAAAAATTGGAAGAGAGGCATTCTGCTATCTTACAAAAATACAAAATATTTTAATTCCTAAAACCGTGACTTCTATTGGCTATGCTGCATTTAGATACGCGCATATTAAATCGCTTGCCTTTGAAAGCGGAACTCAAGTAAAAACTTTGCCTGAATATATGCTATATCATGCAGTTATTGATGAACCGTTTACTCTTCCTGAGGGGATTGAAACTGTTATGAGTAATGCGTTTTATGAGGCTCAAATTGTATATTCTGATAAAAAACTCGTTTTACCAAATGGTCTAATTACTGTTGAATACAATGCATATTGCGGTTCTTCCGGATTCGAAACTTTAGTGTTAAATGCCGATCTTAAAAAAATTGGAAGCAACCAATATTCGAAAGGTTACAGTTTTTCGGGAACTGGTATAAAAACAGTTGATGCAACTATGTTAACTAAAACTTCTTATCCAACAATTATAGGGGATAGTAACTTTCCGACAGGTAATGAAGATTTTGCAATTGTCGTTGCTAGTGAAGAAGTTAAGAATGCATTAGTAAACGATTCAGAGTCTGGTTGGGCTCAATACGCAAACTATATCAATGTTCAGTAAAAATAAAGAATTCGCTCACCCTTTGGTGGGCGTTTTCTTTTACCCATCATCTAAAATATTATGTATAATATTTTTAGTATGAATTTACCAACCAAGATTACCCTTTCACGCATTGTTGCCATTGTTGTTTTATTGCTTGGTTTAGCAACCCTCGATATTATTGGTGCGGCTAATCCAGCTTTATTAGCGCCTTTAAATCATACACTGGGTAATAGCCATATTAATGTTGTCTATTTAGTAGTGTGTATTATCTTTATCTTAGCAGCCTCAACTGATGCCTTAGATGGATATTTAGCAAGAAAGAATAACCAAGTGACTGATTTAGGTAAGTTCCTAGATCCAGTCGCAGATAAATTATTAGTTAATTCGTTATTAATTTATTTATGTGTTGGTCACTTTATTCGTTCTTTCACGAATACAGAACAATATGTTATTCCTGGGATGTGTGTGATTATTATGGTAGCGCGTGATATTGTTGTTGATTGTTTACGTTTTGTAGCGGCTAAGAAAGATATAGTGATTGCCGCGAATATCTTTGGTAAAGCTAAAACCGTGGCTCAAATGATTACCATTCCTTTAGTGTTACTTAACGGTTGGCCATTCTCGTATTTTGATTTTAGTTGGAATCGTAATTTACGGATGGTAGCCTTCTTTGTTTATATCACTACTGCTTTATCACTTATTTCAGGTGTTATCTATGTTATTCAAAATCGTAAGGTATTAACTAATGGAAGCGAAGGATCTCGTTAATCTTCTTATTAAAAAGAAACTTACGATTGGTAGTGTTGAATCATTAACCGCAGGTTTATTTATCGCGACTTTAGCGAATGTCCCAGGTGCGAGTAAAGTAGTGCGAGGTAGTTTAGTTACTTATCAATCTAGTTTTAAAACCTCTTTATTAGGAATTAAAAAACAAACTATTGATAAATATGGAGTGGTTAGTAGGCAAGTTGCGACTGAGATGGTGCTTAAAGGAAAGAAATTATTAAAGACTGATATTGTAGTGTCTTTTACTGGTAACGCTGGACCTACCAAAGAGAAAGGTGGTGCGGAAGTAGGACGCGTACATATGGCTATATTATGTCAACCAAACGCGAAATTAATAAAAAATATTTCTAAGGTCTATCATGGCGATAGAAATACGATTAGAACTAAGGTTGTAGACGATATGATAAATGCCGTTTATCAAATTGTTAAGAAAAAATAATTAGTGATAAGGGTAATAAGTAAGTAGGAGGTCTTTTATGGCAAAAGAAGAAAAAAATGTGAATCTAATTAATGCAATTAAAAACATTGAGAAGATTTATGGTAAGGGGAGCGTGATGCGTCTAGGCGATCGCCCTACAACTGATGTGGATGCGATTTCCACCGGTTCCTTATTACTTGATAACGCGTTAGGCGTTGGTGGTTATCCCAAAGGAAGAATTATTGAAATCTATGGTCCTGAAAGTAGTGGTAAAACTACATTAGCCTTACACGCAATTGCGGAAGCACAGAAGAAAGGCGGGAAAGCCGCGTTCGTTGATGCTGAACATGCGATTGATCCGGTGTATGCGAAAAAGTTAGGGGTTGATATTGATGAATTGATTCTTTCTCAACCAGATAGTGGAGAAGAAGCACTTGAGATTACTGAGCTCCTTGCTCAATCAGGTGAGATTTCAATTATCATTGTTGACTCAGTGGCTGCATTAGTGCCCCAAGCAGAACTTGATGGTGTTATGGCGGATAATCAAGTGGGTCTACAAGCGCGCTTAATGAGCAAAGCAATGAGAAAGCTCGCTGGTGTATTAAATAAAACCGGTACCACCGTAATCTTTATTAACCAATTAAGAGAAAAGGTTGGGGTAATGTATGGTAATCCCGAGACCACTACTGGTGGACGTGCGCTTAAATTCTACGCGAGTGTTCGTTTAGACATTAGACGTAGTGAAGCAATTAAAGATGGTAATGACATTATTGGTAATACGGTTAAAGTTAAGGTCGTTAAAAATAAAGTCGCCCCGCCATTTAAAACTTGCCTCATTGATATTATTTATGGCACTGGTATTTCCGCAAAAGGCGAGATTCTTGATATGGCGATTGAAAAAGGCTTTATTAAGAAAGCTGGTTCATGGTATGAATGTGATGGCGAAAAGATTGGTCAAGGTCGTGATACTGCGGTGCAATAGCTTAATGGACACCCAGCGCTTGTGGATGACGTATTAAACCGAAGTAAGGGTAGTAAAGAAGAAGCTAAGTAAAAAATAAGCATCCCTATGGGATGCTTTTACGAAATATTTGAATTTACTAACATCTTTTTGCTACAATTAGGCGAGAGGTAAAAATATGGAACAAATACCAGATATCTTTCGTCGGGGCAAAGTGGCCTATGATGAATTATGCTTAAAGCTTTTTGAAATTTATAAAATTCTACCCATGCGGGCAAGAAAAGAACTCTTTCTTGATAAGGGTAAGAATCCTAATGACAGCATGGACGCACCAAGTTTTAAAAATATGCGTAAAGATTTTAATGCTTTAGTGCAATACGCTTTACTTGATGTTGGTACTTCAACAGATAAAGTTTCTTATCTAGAAATGTTATATATCGCTGATATCGGTGATTTAGAGGTACGTCTTGATCATTATTTAGCGGATACTCTTAAAAAGAGCGATAAACGTTTTAAATGCACTTATTTAATGCTTCCTGATCAATTACCCGAAGACGTTCTTTATTTTAAGAAATGCATCTTTGAATATATTGAACCTATGAAAGTTCACATTATGAAAGCTTTCCAAGTTGCACAAAAATTAAACCGCAAAATGAAGATTAACGAATATCTATTACATGACTTCGCTGAACTTTATGAAGCCTATCTTAGTGTGGATAAACGGATGGAAAAAGAAGATCCAATGATTGCGGTTAATAAAATGAAAGATTTCTTCTTTGAACACATCGCGGATTATAAGAGTAAAGTTAAAAGCTTACTTAAATAAGTTATAGTTTAATTTCTTTAATATTCATAGCTTCACTTTTACTAGTGATAGCGAATTGGTGATTTTTAAGCATAAAGATTTTAAAGAAATAACCCTGATATTTACTTTCACTAAAATCAAGAGAAGGCATCGCAATACTTAAACCTTTACCAATACATTTAAGATAGCTCTCTTTTAAAGTCCAGATTTGGTAAAAGAAAACCCGTTTATTCATTGCGTGATGGAATTCATTAATTTCGTTCGCGTTAAAGACTTTATCCCCTAACTCGTGAACATCCACTCCTCTTTTCATAAATTCAACATCGACACCAATGGGGGATGCGCTAATCGCGGCCATCACATATTTCCCCCTATGCGATATATTGAAATAAACCGGGTTACCCTTTAGATAAGGTTTTCCGTTTTCATCAATTAAGAATGATTCATCCGTGTATTTAATCTTATTATCTTCAAGTAATTTAATTAATAAAAAGAAACTTGCAACACTCCGTATTTTATCTTCTTGATTAATGTATTTATTAATCTTTTCTTGCCGCTTTTTCGGCATCAAAGCATAGTATTGTTCATAACGTTTTTCGTTAAATAATGGTTTAATCTTGGCGTAATAGATTTGGTTCGTGATATTTTCGTTCATAAATTAACTATATTATATATTAATAATTAATATATAAGAAACAAGAACATTAATTTCTTTATATGCGCGCATTAAATTGTTCTATAATTATCACGTACGGATATTGCGTATAAATTATTCTATTAATTAAAAATTAATATATTCACATAATTTATCTATATAAAAGTACATATATTTTAGGAGACTATTTATGAATGGTTTAGCAGCGGCTTTCTTAGTCTTAGCGATCGTCGCCATTTTAGGTTGTGGTGGATTAGTTTATTACATCATCCGCCAAAACAAAAAAGGCGCAAATGCCGAGAAGAAGGCCAACAAAATTATTGCGGACGCAGAAGAGAAGGAGAGAAAGATTATTCACACCGCTCAAGTGGAAGCAAAACAGTTAGCGATTGAAACTAAACAAGAAGCTGACAAAGAGATTAAGGAGAGAAAGCAAGAGATTGCTTCTTTAGAAAACAAACTTAATCAACGCGAGAATAGCATTGAACGTCGTGATGCTAATCTTAGCGAAAAAGAAAAGATCTTAAATGCCAAGTCGGAGAAGTTAGATAGCGGCATTAAGATGAATGAAGAAAAGGAAAAGGAATTACAAAAGAAACTTGATTCCATTATCGTTGAAATTGAAAAAGTAGCGAAGATGTCTCAAAGCGAAGCGAAGAAAGAAGTCTTAGCGCGGGTTAAAGACAAAATGGATCAAGAAATCACCGCTTATATGAAGAAGCGGGAAGAAGAGGCGGAAGAAAGCGCAGCGGATAAAGCCCGTAA
>JAKSUY010000057.1 GCA_024408495.1 Bacilli bacterium | reverse complement strand
GTGAGTGACCAGTAATATAAGTAATCGCCTTAGTATCTTTTTCTTTATATTTCGCTTGGTATGCATTAATTGCTTTCACTAATCTAGTAGAAGTAGTAGAAAATCCTTTATGATCTAAACGATTAGCGTTTAGCCAATCAGAATGATTCTCCCCTTCTAATTCTTTATATGAATCGGTAAATGTTCCATCATCATTAGTAGCGCCTACATCAAAATTAGATACCCATCCTGCTCTAGTTGGATAAGGACTAATTACGATAAAAAATACTTGATATTTAACGTTATCGTTAACGAAAGTATGATGCGCCATAAATGCATCTACTACATCATAAGGGTCTTCAGTGTAGGAAGAAGCCTTAACCATTTGAATATCTTTCGCCCCGATTTGCGCTAATAAGGGAAATACTTTAGATTCTTCCGTAGGTGTTTTTGGATAAACATTATTATGTACTTTAGGTTGATAAGAACTATTAACTGGATTCACTAAGAAAGAACCTAGAATTCCTAAATTGTACTTATATCCAGTAGTGAGGAAATCACGATAATCCATCTTAAGCGCTAACTTGCCAGTTTCTTCTTCACCTTCTTCACTTTTGTTTACTAACGATATTTGATACTCGTTATTGTTTGGATCAGGATCAATATTATCGATTAAACCATCAAAGTCAGTATCTTTAGAATTAGAATTATTATTTTGGCAAGAAAATAATGGAACCGCAATTGCACTTGCTAAAGTAATTGAAGTGATAATTTTATAGATTTTTTTCATAAACGAAAACTCCTATTAAATTTATTATATATGATTAACTATTTTTTGGGAAAACAACATTTCCTTCAAAATAAACATTTTCGATATTGGCGTTGTGTATGCTTCTTAAATCATTAAGTTCAGTATAGTTTAAGAAGTTCTTATCTAAAATAACAAAATCCGCGTTTTTATTAACTTTTATGGAACCACATTTATCTTCAATTCCTAATTGCTCCGCTCCGTTTATGGTAAGACAATCAAGCGCCTCTTTAACAGTTAGTAATTCATCCGTATTAAAAGATACTCCATTAAATTCAGGATCAATTCCGGTTGTCGCAACTTCGATGATGTTTTGAATATTTCCTTTAACCTTCTCTCCACATGGAGCATCGGTTGAACTACAAATGCGCGCGCCTTTTTTAATAAAAGATTTCATTGGATATCCATTGGCGTATGCTCCTTCAGGATAAAGCGCGGCCATAAAATCAAAATTTTCTTGATAATGTTCATCATTCTCAATTGAAGTTGAATGCCATATCATATTGGAGGCCACTCCAATCTTATGTAAAGCTACACGAGAAATATCACTATCTTGGATGTTCTTAACGTGCGCTAGAGAATTATTAAAATGTTTTCCTAATTGTTTTTCTGCTTCGATATAAGCATCAATCGTAAAGTGACAAGCGGCATCACCAAAGGTGTGAGTGTGGACGTTTAAGCCCAATTGATTAGCTTTTAAAACTAGTTTCGCTAATTCTTCTGGGCTCCAAATGATATTGCCGTGGTCACCTTTATCGATTAACCAATTTATTGGATATTCATCAAACATCCAACCAGTGAACGCTTCAACCACTCCATCCGCGAATAATTTAACATTGTGAGGATCAAAGTGCTTACTCTGATATTGATCCGCTAATGATTTAATATTCTCAATTTTAGTTTCATATTCCTTGTCTTCAAAAGAACGGACGGTTGAATAAGATGCGATGTTACATGTTAATTCGTTTTTCTTATCGAGGGTATTCATCGCTTTATGGAATCCATCTTCAGTAAACACATTAACATAGGCTTCTAAATAATTAGTAAAGCCTCTACTATTCAGTTCCGCAATTGCACTTTTAGTCGAATCCATAAAGAATTCATCACCATACGAGGAGAAGTCAATGTTTTCTCTTATAACATACATAACTAACTCATCACACACCCATCCGCTTATATCTTCATTTTCGTTATATAAAAGTAGCCCACCTCGTACATCATTTAATTTCTTATAGTCATTATCGATTAATTTAGCTTTTTTAAGAGCATATCCATTGCATAAAGCTTGATGTCCGCTATTATCAATACAAATGATTGGATAATCGTTAGCGACAGTATCATCCAAATCTTTAGCGTAATTCATTCCTAAATCCCATTTTTCTGTTTCTCCCATTGCGTATGATTCATAATCAAGACCCCAGGAAATATGAAATTTAGGTTTTGTAGTTAAACCATTAAGATAATCTTTAATATATTTATAGTCTTTGTTATAACAAGGTAATTTTTTTACCACGGAATCAATTCCTAAGAAATGCCCGTGTCCTTCAGTCGCACCTGGAATAACTAAGCCTTCTTCTTTATTAATAACATTAGTGGTGCCTTCTTTGATATATTTTGTGACTCCAGCCTTATTACCAACATAAATAAATTTTCCATCTTTAACCGCGAAAGCTTCCGCCAAACCATTATTTTCTTTTTCGGCGGTATAAATGTTTCCTAAAACCACGGTATCCGCAACTGGATTATTATTGCCACATCCCATAAGGCTAGAAACTATTGGTAAAATAAATAATATTTTTTTCATACTTTAATTATATATCTTTTATAATTATTTTAACTTTATAAAGAAAAATCGGTAGAATATATGCGTAACGGAGTCATTAATTAAAAGGAATAGTATGAAAGAGTTAGTGGAATTAAGAAACGACTTCAATCACTTAAGTGAAATGATCCAGCAGCTCGGTGGCTCTCTTTGACCTCGTTAAAATAAAAGCAACGATTGATAAATTAGAAAGTGAACAAAACGAACCGAATTTTTGGAATGACCAAAAACACGCAGTTAAAGTTGTTAATGAATTAAATAACAATAAAGATATTTATAATTCTTTTGTAACAATTCAGAATAATTTTAAAGATTTAAGTGAATTACTTAAAAGTCTAAAAGAAGATGATAGTGACATGCTTAGTCTCGCGAATGAAATATACGCCACTCTTATTAAAGAAGTAGATGAGATGCGCATTAAAGTATTGTTCAATGGTGAATTCGATAATTTAAATGCGATTATTGATATTCATCCCGGAGCGGGTGGCACTGAAGCAATGGACTGGGCGAATATGCTTTATCGTATGTATACGCGATATGCCGAAAAGCACCATTTTAAAGTTGAAATTATTGATTATCAATATGGAGAAGAAGCGGGGCTAAAAAGCGCAACGCTTAAAATAAGCGGTTTACATGCGTATGGATTACTTAAAGGCGAAAAAGGTGTTCATCGTTTAGTGAGAATATCCCCTTTTGATGCGAATAAAAGAAGACATACCTCATTTGCGAGTGTAAATGTAATTCCTGAATTTGATGATGATATTGAAGTAGAAATTAATCCCGATGATTTAAGAGTTGATACGTTCCGTAGTGGTGGCGCGGGTGGGCAAAACGTTAATAAAGTAAGTAGCGCAGTTAGAATTACCCACTTACCAACTGGAATTGTAGTCAGTAGCCAAGTAGAACGTAGCCAACTTCAAAATAAAGAAAATTGTATGAAGATGCTTAAAGGCATTCTCTATCAAAGAGAAGTTGAGAAAAAACAAAAAGAATTAGACGCCATTGTTGGAGTTAAAAATAATATTGAATGGGGTAGTCAAATTCGTTCCTACGTTTTTTGCCCTTATACGTTAGTGAAGGATAACCGCACCGATTTTGAAATGGTGGATGTAAACGGAGTGATGGACGGTGACTTAGATGGATTCATTTATCATTATTTAGAGATGGAGGCGAAACGCCATGGCGTTAAATAAAGATAATAAATTCATTAATTTTCTTATTAAATATAAGAAAGATATTAAACACATCTTACTTTGTGTTTTAGGCAGTTTTGTTTTAGCGTTTGCCACTGCAGTCTTTTTAACTCCAGCGGATGTAGTTGCAGGTGGGATTAGTGGTATTGGTATTATTGTTAATCATTATTTAGAACCGATTGCAGGCTTTAATGTCGTTGATATTGTGGTGTGGTCACTTAACATAATTCTTTTTGTGATTTCTTTTATTTTCTTAGGTAAGAAATTTACGATTAATACATTAATTTCAACTTTCGTTTTTCCAGCTTTCTTGACTTTAATTATGCGAACGGGAATGTTTAATTTTATTATTGAATATTTTGACATCGCAACGGTTCCTGAAAACACACGTTACATTGTCTTATTATTAGCCGGTATTTTCGGTGGGATATTTGTGGGTATTGGTGTGGCGGTTACTTTCTTAGGTGATGGCTCTACTGGTGGTTTAGATGTTTTATGTTTCGTTTGCTATAAATATTTACACATTAAAGTATCAATTACTTCGTTCCTATTTGATGGAATTATCATCTTTGTTAGTGCATTCGTTATTCCTAATCACGTGATTCCTGCTTTTGTGGGCGTTCTATCAGCGTTACTAAGCGCGATTGTAATTGATGTGATGTATGTTCGTACTAATAATGCTTGTATCATTGATATTGTGACTACTCATTATAAAGAAATCGATGATTATATTATTAAAGTATTAGACCGTACTTCTACCATTATGAATGCGGAAGGCGGTTTTAGTAAAAAGAAATATAAATTAGTACGTTTTGTGGTGGACAAACGTAGCCTTCCTGAAATAAGAGATCAAATTGCCAAAATTGATAATAAAGCCTTTGTTACAGTTTCTAGTGCTAATCTAGTATTAGGCGAAGGTTTCTTACCAATACGTGTTAAAGAGAAGAAATCAAAAAAATGAGTGAGCAAAAATTTAAAATAGTCTCAAATTATAAACCGACCGGTGATCAACCAGAAGCGATTGCCTCTTTAGTCGATGGTTTAAAGAAGAAAAAGCATGTACAAGTTCTTCTTGGCGCGACTGGTACGGGTAAAACTTTTACCATTGCGAATGTAATTGAAAAGGTTCAAAGACCAACCTTAGTATTAGTGCACAATAAAACTCTAGCGGGTCAATTATATGGTGAATTTAAAGAACTATTTCCAAATAACCGAGTAGAATATTTCGTTTCCAACTTCGATTTTTATCAGCCCGAAGCATATTTACCTTCTACCGATACTTATATTGATAAGAATGCAGTGATGAATGATGAAATTGAAATGCTTAGAACAAGCGCGATTAATTCAATCTTAGAAAGACGTGACACAATTGTTGTGGCTTCGGTTGCATCAATTTATGGTTTAACTGATCCAGATGAGTATCGTAGATTAGTGTTTGAAATTAGAGTGGGTGAAGAAATTAATCGTCAAGACTTTTATAAACAATTAGTGGATGCACAATATACAAGAAATAATCTAGAACTCGCGCCAGGCACGTTTAGAAATCGAGGCGACATTATTGAAATCGCTCCTGTACATTCACGTGACTTTGTCATCCGGATTGATTGCTTTGGCGATGAAATTGAAAAGATTGAAGAAGTTGATGCTCTTACAGGAGAAATTAAAGGTTCATTTAAAACTTATCCAATCTTTCCGGCTTATGATCATGCATCCACAAGAGAAAGAATTAAACGTGCGACTACTTCGATAAAAGAAGAATTAGACGCTCGTCTTAAATATTTTAAGAAGCAAGGTAAATTACTTGAAGCGGAAAGACTTGATATGAGAACGCGGCAAGATATTGAAAGCATGCTTGAATTCGGAATGTGTAAAGGCATTGAAAATTATTCTAGACATATTGATGGAAGAAAGGCTGGTGAAAGACCATTTAACTTAATTGATTATTTCCCTAAAGACTTTATGTTAGTGATTGATGAGAGTCACGTATCTATTCCTCAAGTTAG
The DNA here is from genome assembly GCA_024408495.1 of Bacilli bacterium. Lineage (GTDB taxonomy): Bacteria > Bacillota_I > Bacilli_A > RFN20 > CAG-826 > UB1719. The sequence goes on along the minus strand of JAKSUY010000057.1, from coordinate 573 downwards.
AGGCATGTATAATGGTGATAGAAGTCGTAAAGAAGTGTTAGTGGAATATGGTTTCCGTCTTCCTAGCGCTTTAGATAACCGCCCGCTTAATTTTGAAGAATTTGAAAGTGTTATGCCGCAAACGATTTGCACTAGTGCAACACCAGGAGATTATGAACTTGAGAAGGCTAATAATAAAGTAGTAGAACAAATTATTCGTCCTACGGGATTACTTGATCCTAAAGTTGAAGTAAGAAAAACAATGGGGCAAATTGACGATATTATATCTGAAGTTAATAAACGGATTAAAAATAAAGAAAGAGTAATGATAGTTACTTTAACCATTAAGATGGCGGAAGATTTAACCGCTTATCTAAAAGATCGAGGCTATAAAGTTACTTATTTACATAACGAGACTAAGACCTTAGAAAGAAGCGCAATTATTTATGAACTAAGAAAAGGTAAATACGATATCTTAGTAGGCATTAATCTTCTTCGTGAAGGATTAGATATTCCTGAAGTATCTTTAATCTGTATCTTAGATGCGGATAAAGAAGGATTCCTTAGAAGCACAAGAAGCTTAATCCAAATTAT
>JAKSUY010000056.1 GCA_024408495.1 Bacilli bacterium | reverse complement strand
GTCCCTAAAATTGACGCAACTTCAATTGGTAATTCATAGTTACGCGTTTCTCCTCCTTTTTTGTAACTAAGTACAGGTTCAACAACATAACTAGGATAATAATTAGGAATTACTTTATTTTCTCCATCCAAGTTTAATTCTTCGCCTAATTGATAATTAACATTAGCGAGAAGCTTATAATCAGAACACGTATCATCGGGCTCCACAAAACCTTTTATGTCTCTTCCGTATTCTTTTAATAATTTAATTTTAGCCACAATTTCATCAACCGTATCTATTGACAATTCATCATCAATCGTGATTTTACCATTAAGTTTATCAAACTTATCATTAAATTTACTAACTCCAGATTTGTATTTTTGATCTAAAGTTTGAAGATTACTGAGTTCTTTTGTGTATTGATATAAAGCATCATGCTCTTCATCACTTTCGTAGTTAGACATATCATATGAAACCCAATATTTAGCGTCGTTATTAAAATCTTGGAAATTTAATAATTTGTCAGATGTAGATGTATGTTCTTCATTGTAGTCATCAATCGTATCTTGTATGGATTTAGCTTGCCCAATATCAAAATATTGAGTAGATGGGGCTTTGGTAGGTTCCCATTCACCATAGGTAACGCTTGTATCTTTTACCATAGATTGCACTAAGGCATTAAACTTAATATCCCAAGTCGTAATAGTTCTATCACTTCCTTTATCAACGGTTTTTGAAGTAATAACCATATTGCCATCATCGTAGACAACGTTATCTTTAATCTGACCTGCAAATCTATCATCGTTAAATATAGTAGGTTCACTTAGTTTATAACCAGCAACATTTGATTGAGAGAGCACTGCGATATCATCTTTGTGCTTATGCCCTTCATAATAAAAGGCAATTGAATAAAGCGGTTCATCTTCTTTAACACTTCCGGAGTCAACATCAAAATAACTACCAGAGAATTGTTGATGGACTTGAAATTGATTGGAAGATAAGGCATAGTCATCGCCTTTATAGTCTGCTTTTGCAGGCATTACTTGATAATGATGAAGTCCTGCTTCTTCACCCGGATTGTTATAGGCTAGTCTTCCATCCATTGGCATACCAAATTGATAAGCGTTCATCCAGGTCTGCCATTCTTTAGCGTTGAAATTTTCATATTTATTAAATGAAGTAACAAGGTTAGTGGTAACTTCTTTTCCTAATACGCCGCTTATATATTCTCTAAAATTACCAACTTTTTGGAATCGTTTAGCCATCATTGATAAGAAAATTAAATCTTGTCCGCCTACAATTTCACCCGGATCACCTTTATTAACTTTGAGATTTCCGAATGAATAACCATTCTTATCACCTTCTAAATCGACAATATCGAATTTATCAGTTGAAATGTCGGTAACTACAAAATTATCGGCATCGGTTGTTATAAAATTATCAATAACTTTAACCGGACAAGAAGTTCTATAGCAGTAATTATCAATAGGGGTTCCGTTTTCATCAACTTTATAAAATCTCTTCATTTTGCTTAATATGCTACTAGTAGTGTTTCTAGAAGTTTCAGCAATACCGGTTAAAACAGAAGTTTTACAATTTTCACTCACTAAACCAGCAATTAAAGCAAGAGAAGCAAATTGAGAAACATTATAAATATAATAATTACCGATATCTAAAATTAAATTTCTTTGATTTCCTGAAGAATCTAGATAATTAGTGTCACTCTGAAAATCAAAAGCATTTTGTATAATGTCATATTGGCAAAGAACCGGGGAAGACAAAGAGTTCAAAGTGGAACAATAATTGTTATAAGAAGATAATAATTCAGCAACAAAGTTTCCACTATCCGCTTTACAAATATTAGTGAAAAATTCCGTTAATAAATAAGAATAGAATGCATCAGAAAGCGCACCAGCGAAACTTTCATCAGAATAACCATATTCGCGTCTTTTTTGACGAGCTTCTGATAAACCGCAAGCGCTAAATTTACCTGATTCAATAATGTTAGAGAGAAGTTTAGTTAAAACTTGATCAAACCAATCTTTAGGATCGTCTAGATTAAGTTTGCCATAGTTTTGATTAACATATGCTACCGCTACTTCTACATAATCAGCATCGATTGTAATAGTCTTATCAGTTAAATTATCCATTCCGATAACAAGGGCGGAATCAAATGAATAACTTTCACGACCATCCCCAAGATTACCATTAGCGCAGAAATCATTTAACATGGAGTTAATATTGATTTCTAACTTGGTAATAAAGTTATTTAAAGCATTACTATCAAAATTTTGTAGAGCAATTAAATCAGAACGAATAGCAGAAGCGGCGAATTGAACACCCATTTCCGCAAAATCTTCTTGTAAATCTTCATTAATCGCATCGAGTTTATTATTGATTTCTTTAACTTGTTGACTGATTTGTAACATTAGTCCAAGAATTGCTTTTAAAGCCTCAGCTTTAGGATCTTTAATAACTCCCGTTGCTTTTAAAGCTCCAACAACTACTTTACTAACAATCTTAATACCAGCTTTTGCAATATTAAGGTTTTTAGACATCTTGGAACTTTTTTGCATTCCGTTTATACCGTTTTGAATATTATTTAAAGAAGCGCCAACATCGTCTTTAAATAAATTAAAGTCATCAACGCTTACCCCAGTGCTATTTAGTGCGCTTTGAAAAGGACTATTTAGTTGTTGATAAACATCCTCGCCTTTCGGCATTAATCCTACTCCTAAGGCTAAAGCCAATGAGGCAAATACAAATTTTAGAGATTTTGCTTTCATAAAAAACTCCTCTTTTTGAATAGATAATATATAAATATTATAAATCTATTTATACCATATGCAACAAGACTTAAAAAATGCGTTTGATAATATCCACTAAAATATAAATTAAGTAGTTAATTCTTATATATATCTAACAAGTAAGGAAATTAAGGAAATTAAAATAAGAGCAACGCCGATTACATACGATAAACCATAGAAAATGGTAATTGGCCAATCGATTTTTCCGCTTCTTTTGCCATGGTGAGGATGATAGAAAAGCATGAACGGAACGGCAATAAAAATTAAAACATCTTTACCAAATCCAAGTGGATTATCTGGACAATAAATTAAGAAAAGTATTTCAACCATTCCAATCAGCGCTACAATGATAGATCCGGCGATATTTTTGATGAAATAATAACGGTTTCCTTTTTGATATAAAATAGCACTTTCGCTTCCATATTTTTTAATTGTATATTTCTTGTAGAAAAAGCAGAACAAAGTAAATACAATCGCAAAAATAATAAGAGCGGTTGATTTAGTAAAGAATAAGAACGATAACCACGTAGGCATATTTAATTTAAGGCATGAATCACAAATGCCTAAAATCATCGAAATGATTAAATAGGAATAAGGAATAATCGCAATTAGGCGGAAACGAAGTAACTTCTTTTTATCATTTCCATAACTTATAGGCTTATAAAATAATAGATAAACAATCATATTAAAGGCCAAGAAGCCCCATAAGAAATTACCCGGGATAATTTCTAAAATAATATTCGACACTTTTCCGGTAATCGTGTTATCACTCATAGAAATAGCATCAATCGCAACCACTAGTAGATATAAGGCAATTCCACAGAAGAAATAAAAATAATTCGTTAAGAAATAATCTTTTCTTTCTTGAACCATATCAATCTTTACAAACAAAAGGATGATGTAAGCAATAATTAAGAACGAAACGAATATTTTACAACCAACTAAGACATCAAAAGACTTGGTAAAATCAGTGTTAATAAAGTTTGTGAACACTAAATATATTCCTATGGAATAGGCAAAAATCATTGCGGTTGAAGCAATTCGTAGAACCGCTCCGGGAATAAAAGGAGAGAATCGAGGATTTAATGGTAACGATGCACTCACTTGCCGTTTTGTTTCAATTTTAGACTTTTCAATCGGTTTAGTGGTAATCGGTTTATCTTTCGGTTTGTCATTAGACTCTTCTACATAAGGATCTCTTTTAAAGAACGCTAAAATGGTTAAAGATAAGAATAAGCACGAAAAGATAATCCCAACTAATAGAAGAACCGCATTTTGAATATTGTTGTTTACTAGATTAGAGCAACCTTTAATCATACTATTATCAAAATCAACGTAGGACACACCTAAATCGGTTTTTTGATCAAATAAATCTACTAGTCCATCATGAAACTTATTAATATTTCTTTCGAATATATCGACAAACACCTCTCGGCGTGGGTCATTATTTTCAATCGGTGTTTCAACCCCTTTATCATTAATCATCTTAATTAAATGATATTCAAACTTATTGTTCTTAAACGTAGCGGTAACACGCCCGAATCGTTTAAGATCTACTTTGATATCACTTGTATAATATTGATTGCCGTACATATATTGGATTCTAGAATCAAAGTCAATAAGATGCGTCTTATCATCTATTAAAGGAACCACTGCCAATTCTTTATATGAACCTTCATAATAGGTGTTTTTGATTTTTTGATCATTATCGTAAACGGTGGCGCTTACTTTTACATCGTTATGAAAAGGACGGGTTTTATTATTAATGGTGTAACTTTTATCTAAAATCCCAACATCATCAGCGTTATTAATAATATAATCTCGAGTAACTAATACATTATTATCATAAAAGGAAGTTGGATTATTCTTAGAATTAATATTTAAAACCACTCCTGATATTGCAGTTGCTAAAAATCCAAGAGTTAAAGTAGCGCATGCGATAATATAAAATTTGTTTCTGGTAAGTTTACGAATGAATTTAGAAGCAACTTTCGTTTCTTGCTCGCTAATCATTACTGGATAACCTAAATCGTTATCAAAAAAATTAGGACTTAGGTTATAACAAGTTATAAACTTCTTTTGCTTTTTCTTACTAACTGCAATATATCCATTTTCGATTAAATGAAGTGATAATTTTGAAATATGTAATTTTTTACTCGCCTCTTTTAAAGATAGGTTTAACTCTTTTCTTTTATCATAAAGAAGCTTATTGATTCCTTTATTAACGAAAGATGTTTTTGTCATAATAATATTCTATATTATTTTATTCATTATATTAGTCATTTTCAATAAGATATACTTTAGAGAATATAAATGCACTATTTACGAAAACTTGAATAATAAGTCTAATAGAAGCATAATCATAATTATGAAAAGCAAAAAGAAAAAAGAAAAGATAGTATTATCTGCAAGCGCTGAACGAGAATTAGAGCTTCTTAGTAAGCATTGCAAAATCGACAAAGAAAATAAAACCATTTCTTATCGATATCACGTTAAAAGCGTTGATGAAATCATTGATGAAAATGTAGGCGATGCTAAACACCCAAAGATAAACGATGAATTTCTAAGCAAATTATCCGATTTCGCCCATAGCGTTCCTGAACCTTACACCATTGATTGGGACATTGTTGTTGATAATTATGGTCCTTATAAACATAAAGACTTAATTGAAGCAATTAGCGATTCGCTAGAAATTTTTAATTATAATTATTCGCAAAATAAAAAATCTGAGTACATTAAAATGTCACTCCTGATTGCATTCGGCATTATTATTTTTAGCTGGCTCTTCATTGTATGTTCCTTTAACTTATTCACAGATAGCGACATTACTCATAACATCGTTCATGAATGCGTTTATACGGTAGCTTGCGTTATTTTATGGGAAGGCATTTATATTCTATTCCTCCCAACCAAATCTTATAAAGATGTTTCTTATACATTATTAGGACGAATCAACCACATTTCCTTATTTAACAAAAATAAAGAAAAAATCATTACGAAATCGTTTACGGAAATGAAAGCAAGATGGGTTGAAGACTCTAAGCCCATTAGACACTTTAAACGCATATTCTTAGCGACATCCGTTGGATATTTATGTATAGGATTAGCCAGTTTACCTGAAATATTCTTAATCATTAAGTTGATTGAAAAAGTCGGTGCTTCTGCAATCATCTTAATCGTAGCCAATGCTATTATGTGTGTGATTGTCTTATTAACCGCCATTATCAATTTGTCTCTATACTACGAATATGGAAAAATAAGAAAGTACGCTACACTATTTAACTTTTTATCTGCAGCGTGTGTATTTGGAACTTTCGCTTTCCGTCTATATTTAAATATTACCTATATAAACACTCTATCGATGTTTGGCGTAATAATTTTAGGAATTTTAGTATTGATATCTATCGGTTGCACTATTGAAACCTACGCCTTTAATAAACTTGAATCAAAGAATCTTAAAAAATTACACAATAAGTAATAAAAGTATAATTATTCATTATCCGCTCTTAATTCAAGCAAGATATCGCGTAATTCGGCTGCTCTTTCAAAGTTATATTCTTTCGCGGCTTGTCGCATCTCTTTTTCAATTTGTTTCATCTGAGCGGTTAATTCGGATTTAGATTTCTTACCTTTCTTAGTGAATTTGGTTAAATCACTTTCTTTATTCGAAATTGGTAATCTAATTTCTTTAATAATAGTTTCAGGGATAATTCCGTTATCTTTGTTATATTTTTCTTGAATTGCTCGTCTACGATTAGTCTCTTTAATTGCTTCTTTCATGCTATCAGTCATACGATCAGCGTACATAATCACTTGTCCGTTTTTATTTCTCGCCGTACGTCCAATA
>JAKSUY010000055.1 GCA_024408495.1 Bacilli bacterium | reverse complement strand
TTATATTTGTTGTATATATACAATTTTCAAATAAATTACTATATTTTTTTAAATCTTGATTAAATTCAATTATAATATTATGTTCACCTTTATTTACAAATAATTGAGGATTATTACATGTATTAATTAATTCTCCATCAATTGTTAAGATTCCATCAGCAAAAGATACTCCACTTTCACCATCATTCGGAATTATCCATTTATTAGCATCTTTACTATCACCGATTTTAACGCGAATGTTATCAGCAGTTGGCGCTGTAGCTCCATCAATTGGAGTTAATTTACATGTAAAATCTTCTTTAGGCTTTGCCGTTTTTTTATCAGGTTCATTAATTCCGCCTAAATAATATTTAACTTCGGCTTGTGGGTCTTTTTGTCCACTTCCACTCACTACAATATCGCCTCTAACTTTTTCTCCTTTGATTTTAACATTAGCATCCGTGTCTCCACCAAGGATTTCATAATCGCCCATAGATTTATGGAGTAAATCACCACCAACTTTAATTTCTAATTCTGCGGGTAACTTGTAATCTCCGGATGTACTTATATGAAAAGAACATTCAACACCTTTAGCGGTAGAAGGGGGTGCTCCAATGGTAATGTTTTTTATTTCACCCTCTTTAAAAGTATATTCAGGTTGATATGCAGTAGCAGTAATTATTACTTTACCAGTAATTACCACCACACCATTATATTTAGTAGGGATAATTAATTTAGCATTTGCGTCATCGTTTTTTGTGTAAGTACAACACGGGGTTAAATTGTATTCTTTCTGGTCGTGACTATCTTTACATATGATTTTTAAATCATCTAATTTATCGGGTACCGATAACGTTTTTTCATCTTTTGCATTTAATAATGACATATTAATTTCGCATCCGCTTCCGATTACAGTCTTTTCGCGATCAATGAATAGTTTTTTTTCATTATCCACTAATTCAATACTAATGGTATCAGCCTTTGCCTCAGCAAAAATCTCGATATCACCGTTTACCTTACTAGAAGGAATGTGAAGACGCGCTTGATTTTCGTTGTCGCGAGTATAGGTGTATTGATTGTTAGTTAGTTGCACGCCATTAACTTGCACTTCATAAAGCGCTTCAGGAACCGCACAATAACCGATAAACTCATCTTTAATAGTAATTTTAGCATCATAATCGATGTTAGAAGTAGCTTTAACATTATCAATGTTCATTGCTTCAGTCATCTTCAAGCTAACACTATATTCTTCAGTTGGTTTTGGTGCATTTCCGCACGCAACTAAAGTCATTCCTGCAATAAACGTTGGGATAAGAAATACCATTTTCTTCATATTGTGTACCTCACAAGACTTATATATTATATAGGGAAAAATAATAATCTATGCAATCAGAAAATATAATTATTATCTAATTTATACATTAAATTAAAAATCGTTTAAATCGTAAAACTTGCACTTGACAGTTTTATCGCTTATTTCAACAATTGCATATCCTTCTTTTCCATCACGAGGATATTTAATTGATCCAGGGTTAATTATTCTAATTCCTTCGATTTCAGTATCCTCTCTACGATGAGTGTGCCCTACTAAATAAATCTTATAACCCTCTTTCTTTAATTTAGGAATACTCATTTGATAATACGGAATATGCTCTGCATAAATCTTCCCATAAGGAGAATTTAAATCTAAGTGATTCATAAATTTAGATGAATAGTAATCACAATTACCACGCACACTCACAAAGGGACGAATTAAATCAGGCATAGATTGCGAATCGCCTAAATGGATATATAAATCACAATTATTATGTTTATTCGCGATTTCACGTAGTGATATATCATCACCATGCGAATCACTTACTAATAATATTTTCATTAACGTCTAAACGCGTTCTTAAAGCGCGAAAACCAAGTATCATTACCTTCTTCTTTTTTAAATTCGTTTAATAAATCTCTTTGTCTTTTGTTTAATTTATCCGGCGTTTTAATTTCAAGATGTACGAATTGATCACCCGGTTCGTGCGAGCGCATATCAATTACGCCCTTGCCCTTGAGCTTAAACACTTGCGAGGGTTGCGTGCCACTTGGAATCTTAAGTGTAACGCTACCATATACCGTAGGAACTTCTACTTCGGTTCCTAAACTGGCATCAACAAAAGAAAGAGGAATAGTTAAATGAATATCATTTCCATCACGTTTAAAGTTCGGATGCGCTTGAGTGACTACTTCAATATATAAGTCACCGTTCTCTCCTCCATTGGTGCCTCTACTTCCTTTACCGGCTAGTCTAATTTGCTGACCATTATTAATTCCAGCAGGAATTTTTACATCAAACGATTTCTTAACTTTGTTATAACCCTTGCCACCGCAAGAAGAACAACGAGAATTAATAATCTTTCCTGAGCCACCACAAAGTGGACAGGTTTCTTGGGATTGCATCATACCAAAGAAAGTATTCTTTTGTGCCATCACGTAACCCGTACCACCACATTGAGAACAGGTAGAAGTAGTACCACCTTCACCATGACAGCTCGTACACATTTCATCATAGGTAAGATTAAGGGTAATATTTTTACCATTAATCGCATCCATGAAAGAAACTTTCACACGCATTAATTGATCTTCACCGCGTCTTGGTCCTCTTCTTGCGCTTCTTCTACGAGAACCTCCACCAAAGAAAGATCCAAAAATATCATCTAAATTGATATCGCCAAATCCCGCACCAGAAAATCCTTGACCACCAAATCCACCTTGGTTACCACCTTGCTCAAAAGCCGCATGACCAAACTGGTCATAAGTCGCTCTTTTATTATCATCATAAAGAACATCATAAGCTTCTTGTACTTCTTTAAACTTCGCTTCCGCTCCCGGAGCTTTATTAATATCCGGATGATATTGCTTAGCGAGTTTACGGTATGCTGCTTTGATTTCATCTTTACTAGCACTTTTAGATATGCCTAGTGTTTCGTAATAATCTTTCTTTGCCATAAATAATGAATAAGATGTAGGGGTATTACACCCCTACACCTATTTAATTAGTTTTTATCAGTAAAATCTGCATCAACGACATCATCTTTCTTTTTCTTATCTTCACCTGGTTTGTCGTTATCACCAGTTGGATTAGCATTCGCGGTTGGATCACCATTACCCGCTTGGGCGCTTGCCATCATTTGCGCAGCCTGTTCTAATTCATTGATACGGTTACGTAAAGTATCCATATCGTTTTTAGAAATGGCTTCTTTAAGTTCATCACGAAGCTTTTCAGTTTGCGCTTTTTGTTCAGGCGTAATCTTGTCACCCTTTTCTTGTAAGGATTGTTCAATACTATTAAGGTATTGTTCGGCTTTATTCTTAAGTTCAACGTCCTGTTTTCTCTTTTCATCCGCTTCTTTGTTTTCTTCGGCTTCACGAACCATGCGGTCAATATCTTCCTTACTTAAACCAGAAGAGTTCTTGATTTCAATTGATTGTTCTTTTTGAGTATCAAGATCTTTAGCTTTAACATTAACAATGCCGTTAACATCGATACTGAAAGTAACTTCAATACGAGGTTCACCACGTCTTGCGGGTTTAATACCCGTAAGTTGGAAATGTCCTAAAAGTTTATTATCGTGCGCCATTGGACGTTCACCTTGATAAACCATAATATCAACCGCTGGTTGATTATCCGCAGCCGTAGAGAAGATTTGACTCTTCGTAGTTGGAATAGTCGTATTACGATTAATTAATGGAGTTAACACACCACCTAAAGTTTCAATACCTAAGGTTAATGGAGTAACGTCGAGTAAGACTACGTCTTTAACGTCTCCAGAAATAACACCACCTTGAATCGCAGCGCCAATACTAACGGCTTCATCAGGATTAACTGACATATTAAGGGTTTTACCAAGTAATCTCTTAACGAGTTCTTGGACCGCTGGCATTCTAATAGAACCACCAATTAATAACACTTCATCAATTTGATTAGCGCTTAATTTAGCATCCTTAAGAGCGTTCTTCACGGGGATTTCACATCTTGCTAAAAGATGTTTAGTTAAATCTTGGAATTTAGCTCTAGTTAATTTTGCTTCATAGTTAATTGGACCAGTTTTACCCATACCAATAAATGGTAATGAAATCGTAGTCTCTAAACTTGAAGATAATTCAATCTTCGCTTTTTCGGCTGCGTCTAGGAAACGTTGCATCGCCATCTTGTCATTTAAATCAACGCCTTTTTCAATTTTAATTTGGGCTTTGATATAATCAGCGATAACTTTATCCCAGTCATCACCACCAAGGTGGTTATCACCGCTTGTGGAGATAACTTCAAAGGTTCCATCACCAATATCAAGAATTGATACGTCGAATGTACCACCACCTAAATCGAATACTAAGATCTTTCCAGATTTCTTCGATTCCATACCATAGCTAAGTGCTGCTGCGGTTGGTTCATTAATAATACGTGCAACTTCGAGACCGGCAATCTTACCCGCATCTTTAGTTGCTTGTCTTTGCGCATCGTTAAAATACGCAGGAACAGTAATAACTGCTTTAGATACTTTTTTACCAATGCTCTTTTCCGCATAGTCTTTCATGTACGCTAAAACTTTTGCGCTAATTTCTTGGGGAGTGAAATCTTTCTTTAATGCGTTGATGTGAACTTTTTCACTTGAGCCCATCTTACGCTTAATAGAAGAGACCGTATCACTATTAGTGATCGCTTGTCTTTTCGCGGCATTACCAACGATTTCTTCTCCATCGCCTTTAAACGCAACCACGCTTGGGGTTGTATTAGTGCCTTCTGGGTTCGGGATGACTTTTACCTTACCATCCGCTTGTAAGTAACTCACAACTGAGTTAGTGGTACCTAAGTCGATACCAATGATAATTTCTTTTGCCATAATTATTTATCCTCCTAAATTATGCTTGTTGTTTTTGGTTATCTACGTTTTCCTTCGGAGCCTCTTTTTTATTGGTTGAGACTACTACCATTGCTGGTCTTACCAAGTGATCCTTTAGTAAGTAACCTTTCATATTAACTTTGGTGACAATGTTTGGTTCTCCTTCTTGATACACCGTTTCCATCGCCTCCATTGTTCTTTCATCGTATTTATCTCCTACTTTAGGAGTAATTTCTTTTACTCCTTCATCTTCAAGAACTTTAACTAAGTTATTGTAGATATAAGTGAATCCGACTAAGTAGTTCTTAAGTTCTTCACTTGGAGCGGGATTTGCTAACGCAAGGTGGAAGCCGTCCATGACCGGTAAGAGATTTTCGATAAATCCTTCTGCTCGGTATTTAATTGCTTCCTGATGATCTTTTTCAATGGACTTACGGAGATTCTCTGTATCGGCATATGCTTTATAATATGCATTCTTCCATTGATTATTATCCGCGGTTAGCTTTTCAATTTGCTCCTTAAGTTTATTCACTTCGTTTTGGAGACTTTCGCTTAGCTTCGCTTCCTTTTTCATTTCCTTTTTGGCGAGCTTTTCTTCGTTCATCTTCACTACCTCCTATCATTTTAAAATGCTCATTCAGTGTTTTAGCGACATAGTCAAGTAGACTAACCGCCTTATCATAATCCATACGCGTCGGGCCAAGTAATGAAATAGTTCCTTCATTATCTTTACCTAATGATATAGATGCTGATACGACTGACATATCATTGCTCTTATCTTTATCCGCGATGTGGATTGAAACATTATCGTTAATGTTTTTACCCGCCTTCGCGATTTCTTGCTTTAATTTCATTTTGTTATCGAATAGTTCAATAACTTTCTTTAAACGTTCGGCATCGTTTTTAAATTCTGGTTGATTAAGTAATTCATCTTTATTAAAGATTTCCATTCTGTCACTCGCAAATCTTAAGAACGTTTCAAGTAACGCTTGATAAATGACATCATGATCAATTACGTAATCACTTAAAATTGGTTTAATCGCTTCCATCTTAGGAACAAGTTCAGAAATGCTTGTACCTTTTAATCTATCGTTAAGAAGCTTCACGCAACTGGTGATATCATCAACACTTACTTTATCTTCAAATACGAATGTTCTGTTTTCTACGTATCCTTTATCAGTAACTAGAATAGCAGTTGCGCTATTCGTGGAAATCGGAACGATTTGAATCGATACTAAATGTTCATCATTACTATCGTTAGAAGATATAACGCTAACTAGGTTAGTCATCTTCGCTAAAATTTCACAACTCTCTTTAATCACATTCTCAACCGATGCTACTTTTTTATCCATTACGGTTTGTAAACGCATCTTAATTTCATCATTAATATTATTTTCACGAAGATGCGCTAAATAATATTCATAACCTTTTTTAGATGGGATACGTCCACTAGATGTATGAGTCTTTTCAAGTAATCCATCTTTTTCAAGTTCATTCATTTCTGCTCTAATGGTGGCACTGGAAAAATCTAACCCATATTGATCAATAAGAGTTTTACTAGCAACTGGTTCAGCTGTACGAATGAAGTGCTGAACAATTAACTTCAATACTTCTTCTTTTCTAGTCATATTTTGGCAGTCCTCCTTTTTAAGTGCCAATAACATTATATGAACAACATTTAGCACTGTCAAGAGAAAAGTGCCAAAATTTTTAAAAATAGCTATTTCCAACAAGATGGATGGTCATCTTCCTCATATTTATTCTTATTATAAAGACTATAATTATTTTTCATTTCATCGCCTACCGTTTTCTTTAATTGTTTGGTAACACAATTAATTACATAATAAGGAGATAAATTTTCTAGTCTATCTATAAAATCACGATTTAATTTAAATCCATTGTTGCCAAATAACAACTTAAAAACTTGATTTCTATTAGTGTGCGATTCCGAACTATAAAAATCATGTAGTACCTTGTAGCAGGAGCATTGATATTGAACCGCATTCATAATGTGCACTACATAATCAAAATTCTTCGGAAGATTCCAACGATTATAGGCTCTATCACCAATTTTAGCTTCAATTCGATCTCCAGTTCTACCATTAGCAGGTCTAATAGGAATATTATGAAAATATTCGTCTTTATGAGGTGCTTCTAAAATA
>JAKSUY010000054.1 GCA_024408495.1 Bacilli bacterium | reverse complement strand
GTGCCGACTTAGCTCAATTGGTAGAGCAACTGAATCGTAATCAGTAGGTTGGCGGTTCGATTCCGTTAGTCGGCACCAACATCTTCATTTCTATGACACTATTGTTTAGTAAATCGAGTTTGCTTCATTGGAATGAACTTATAATAACGATAGTGACAATTTTGGTTAGATGAAAATTCATCACTTAATCTTAAATCTATCGTAGAATAATATGAGGAATAATTTTAATGAATATAACTAATAAATATAAATGCATTCCTTTCTGGTCTTGGAATGAACAATTAAATCCAAAACAATTATTAGAGCAAATTAAATGGATGGATGAATCCGGGATTGGTGGCTTCTTCATGCATGCAAGAAGTGGTTTGACCACTCCTTACCTAGGTAAAGAATGGTTTAATGCCATTAAAGTATCTAAACACGAAGCTAAGAAACGCCATATGGAAGCATATGCCTATGATGAAAATGGTTGGCCAAGCGGCTTTGTCGGTGGGAAGCTTTTAGAAGATCAAGATAACTGTGATACTTATTTAACGATTAAATACGGCCCATACGATAAGAAAGCGTTAGTGAGTTACCTTTATAAAGGTAAAGAACTTAAGCGCACTAAAAATGGCAAAGATTGTTTAAACGTTTATATGCATATATCTAATTCAACAGTTGATATATGTCAAAAAGAAGTGGTTAAGAAATTTATTAAATTAACTCATGAAGAATACGCTAAGCGTGATAAGAATCACGAATTAAAAGGTTTCTTTACCGATGAACCTCAACTATATCGTTGGGATACCTCTTATTCTAGAGCCTTGCCTTCATACTTTAAAAGAGTATATAAGGAAGATATTCTTGACCGCTTAGGATTATTATTTATTGAATTAGAAGGATATCGCGATTTTCGTTATAAATACTTTAAAGCATTACAAACTTTAATGTTAGATAGTTACGCTAAACAAATATACACGTGGTGTGACAATCATAACTATAAGTTAACTGGTCATTATGTTGAAGAAAGTTATTTAGGTTTACAAATGCAGTGCACGTGCGGAATAATGCCGTTTTATGAATACGAGCACATTCCAGGATGTGATTGGCTATCACGTAACATTAGAAGCAATTCCTTAACTGGCAAGCAATTAGGAAGCGTAGCCGCTCAATTAGGTAAAAAACAAGTAATAAGCGAAATGTTCGCGGGGTGCGGTTGGGATGTTACTCCGCTTGAACTTAAACATATCGCTGAATATTTATACGTAGATGGGATTAACTTAATGTGTCAGCATTTGCTTCCCTATTCAGAAAGAGGAAATCGTAAAAGAGATTATCCTGCGCATTTTTCATCTATTAACCCATGGGTTAAGAAGAACTTTAAGACCTTTAATGATTATTTTACTGAACTGGGTTATTTACTCGCGAATTCTAAAGAAATTGTTAAAGTTGCTATGCTTCATCCAATCAGGAGTTGTTATTTTAATTTTAATTTTAATAAGAGAAACGAAGGTTGGGGAATTAAGGAATTAGACGAAGGCTTAGACACCGCTTTAAATGTTTTAGATCATAACCATATCCCATTTCATTTATTAGACGAAACTATACTTGCTAAATACGGAAAGATAGTAAATAAGGAATTAAAATGTGGATTGTGTTCTTATAAATATTTACTAATCCCTAGAATTTACACGATGGATAAATCTACTGAAAAATTACTTAAAGAATTTATTAAAGTAGGCGGAAAAATACTTTTGTTAGATAAAAAGCCTACATATCTAGAAGGAGAACCGCATAATTATTCTTATTTAAAAAGCAACATCGCACTAAACGAGTTAATGAAAGCTTACCCGTTTATTGCCGATAATAATCCTAATTTTCGTCTCTCTTATCATAAGAATAAAAATAATAAAGAATATTTATATATAGTGAATTTAGGCGAAGAGAGTTACTTTACTATCAATTATAAAGGTTATAAAACTTATAAATGCGGTAATGAAATTATCTCTAGTTGTCTTCATTTTAATAAATACGAAAGTAAAATTATCTATCCTTCCAACGAAAAGATAAGGCCAATTAAGAAATTAACTCCACTATATTTAAAGCCCGATTTTAAAGTCAAGACTCCGATTGATAATTATCTAACTTTAGATACGGTTAGTTATTCTTTAGATAATAAGCATTATTCATCTTCCTTTCATCACGCTGGTGTATTTCAAGAGTTACTAAAAAAGAGAATTAATCAAGATATATATCTTAAATATCAATTTAATGTTAAACATTTAACCGATAAATGTCTTGCCTTAATTGAAAATACTAACACTAAGGACGTTTATATCAATAAGCATAAAGTGAATGTTAGTAAAAAAGATGTTTTCTTAAATGAATATAATATCCGTCCTTATCTAAAGGTAGGTAACAACGAAATCATTATTAAGATTCATTTTTATCAAAATAAACAAGTCTACTATGTATTATTTGGTAAAAATATACAAGAAAGCTTAAAAAACTGTCTTGTCTATGATACTACAATAGAACCAATATACTTAAAGGGTAATTTTGGTGTGTTTGGAGCTTTTAAGGATGGTCAATGTAAAAATATCGTGCTAGGAGAAAAATTCTATCTTGATTCACTAAAAACAAATATAAACAACCTAATTAAAGATGGCTATCCTTTCTATCACGGGGATATTTATCTAAGTCAGAAGGTTAATGTTACTGATACGAACAAGGAATTAATCATTAAAGATCGATTCCAATTAATTGACATATACGTAAATAAGAAATTTGTTACTCGCTTAATGTTTAATTACAAAGTTGATTTATCAAAATATTTAAAGAAAGGCGAAAACACGATTGATTTAATCTTAACTATATCTAACCGCAACACGTACGGTCCTTTCCATTCGCTAACCGAAGAACCTTTGATGGTAGGTCCTGATACTTTTGAAAGAAGTGCAGCCTGGAAAAAGAATAAGAATGAATGGTACTTGGATCGATATTCGTTCGTGAAGACTATTATCTAAGTTAAATTTTTTTTAATCCAAAAAGTTATTTCATCGATTCTAAAACCGAAAAATTAGTTGATTCAAAATACTAATTACTTTTTAATGATGTTGATTCCTTTTGGAGATTTAACGGAATATTTAATATTGCCATTATCATTATCAACAATCACTTCGATTAGTCCTTTCTTGCTCATTAGCCCGGCTTCAATATGTTTAAGGTTTCCGGGTTTAGGATTTATTATATAAGTATTCGAATTGACTAAAGTGATTCCCGCAACATCTTCAAGCAAGAATGGGACTGGTCCGCTACTCCAAGCGTGACATAAACTTAAACGGTATCCCTTATAACAATGTTCACCATAATCAGCGTGGAAATATTTTTCGTCTAAACGATATTCATCAATCTTTCCGCCCGTCCACGCTTCATCAAAGGCCTCGAAAAAAGTCGAAGCATTTAAATCAAGCATCTTCCCATAATATTCCTTCATTTTATCAAGCGCTTCATTAGCGTAACCATTATTTACCATCACATGATAAATCATGTAGGATAAGAAAGTAGAAGTAGTTTTTACTCCATTATTTAGTAACGTTTCAGGCTTATGATGTTTCCCTATTTCAAATAACGCACGTACTCCCTTATTAGCATCGTCAGTAATATCGTTAACTTTAATCTTTTTAATAATTTCGTCGATAAATTTATTATCAACAAATAATTCTTTAGCTTTAGTCAAGACATAGATAGTAAAACTAGTAAGTGCAACGTTACAGTTTTTATCGTTTACACTCGTCCAGTCGATAAAATTCATCATGTCGGTTACGTGTTCTGGATCAATTTTATTGAACACAATTTCTCCGTATTCATTAATACAACTATTAATTTGTTCGATAATGCCTTTAATAAAACCTAAATATTTCTTAATGAAATTAGCGTTACCTAAAAATTTATTAACTTCATATACATTTAGAATGTACCAAAGCGAATAAGAAGGAATGTTATTCATCCATCCAGGTAAATGATTGACTTTCTTTAAAGCGTCAAGCGTATTGGTAATAGCATCAAAGCACCCCATTGTATCTAGTGTGGTTTTTAGTTGAACGTTTAAATCGCCTGACCACACCAAACGATCGCGTTTAATTGCTTCTACTAAGTATCCGTTTTGAATGCACATATAAGCGGTACGGAGCGAAGTATCAAAAATTTTATTCACTAATGCATCATCAGAACGAAAATAACCTTTAATTTTTAAATTAACGTGTTGATAAGAAAGTAAAATCGCACGTAATGAAACATCGAATTCACTCACATTATCAACACGAGCGAAGCGAAATCCCGATTGAGCGAAAGTTAAATCAGAAAGAGCTGGAACATTAACATTAAAATCACGTGGAGAATGATCGTTACTCGTTCCTTTCTCTCCTATCTCTTGATATATTTCACCAAGCGATTCACCTAGCCGGATTCTTAAAGTAATGTTATTAATCGGATTAGTGTGAAAGTGGGTTAATATACGTAATCCACCGGAGTATTCTTTTCCAAAATCAAGAATGATAAATCCTTTTGATTTTAATCTTGCGCAATTAGTAGTTTCAAAAGAGTGAACTAGAGGGCGCTTCTTCAAGAAAACGCTGCTTTTTTCACAACGATTTGACTCGACAATTTTAACGGGTCGAATGTATTCGATAATTGGATAAGTCTTTTTCATAAACTAATTATATAATTATCTTAAATGATTTAGTATCATTATCTTTTCTATAGTAAAGTAAGTCTATTTGCTTTTATATATAATAATACACTTTATCTTTTTTATAATAGACAATAGAGCTTTGATATATAGCAATAAATATGGCCCTAATTCAAATTATTAATAAAAATAGTAAAAAAGAGTATCATAAATGATATGAAAACATTACATCTGATTTGTAACGCTCATCTTGACCCAGTGTGGCAATGGGATTGGGATGAAGGAATAGCTGCTGCTTTATCGACTTTTTATAGCGCAGTTAAATTAGCTGAAGAATATGACTTTATTTTTTGCCATAATGAAGTACTTCTATATAAATATATAGAGAAATATGATTCTAAACTATTTAGCAAGATTCAAGAACTAGTAAAACAAGGTAAATGGAAAATTATGGGAGGGTGGTACGTCCAACCGGATTGTATGGTTCCTAGCGGAGAATCTTTTATCCGCCAAATTAGTCTTGGAAGAGAATATTTTAAAGACAAATTTGATGCATATGTAACAACCGCAATTAATTTTGATGCTTTCGCCCATACTAGAGGCTTAGTTTCGATATTAAAACATTGTGGGTATGATTCTTATCTGTTTTGTCGTCCGATGCCTAACCACGATCTTTTTAGCAAAGATAAACTCCCGAACGGACCGTTCTTATGGAAAGGCTATGATGGTAGCATGATTAAAGCATTACGCCAAGAAGATATATCAATATATTGTTCTGCTTTAGGTAAAGCAAAGGAAGCTATTTTACGAAAAGCTAGTCATTATCCAAATGAAGAGCATGTATGTATATTATGGGGGATTGGTAACCATGGAGGCGGTCCATCCAGAAAAGATTTAAATGATATTATTGATTTACAAAATGAGAAAAAAGATGAATTTAATATCATTCACTCTACGCCTGAAACGTATTTTAAAAACGTTAATCCTAGTAAAGTAGTAAACCGCCAATTGATTACTTTCTTTAAATCCTATTCTTCATGTCATAATATCAAATTCGCACATGACCAATTAGAAAACGCTTTATATCTAAGCGAGAAAGTATGCACTATTGCTGATATTGAAGGATTGTATCACTATAATAAAGATACTTTTAAACGCGCTGAAGAGACTTTATGTCAAATCGAATTCCATGATGTTTTAAGCGGCACTAGTATTAAACGTGGCATCGATTCTTCTGTTCGAAAGGCTCATATGGCAATTGAGGAACTTAAAGAAGAATTCTTTATTGCGTTTAATAAATTAGCAGAACGTCTACCTAAAGTAAAAGATGGAGATGATAATTTTGTGCTATTAAATCCTTACCCATATCCGTATGAAGGTTTGGTCGAATGTGAATTGTTTGCCCTAGACGGGATTGACCCTCGCTACAAGCAATACCAATTAACACTTTATGATAAAGATAATAATACAATTCCTCATCAGGTAATTAAAGAAGATAGCGAAATTGATGTTGATCGTAGAAAACGCGTTATTTTTAAAGTGAATATCCCTGCAACTAGCGTCATATCAATTGGTGTGCACAAGGAAGCAATTCCAAAGGTAAATAAAGCTGATATTGCTTTAGAAAAAGAAATTGTGCTTAAAGATAATGTTAAAACTATAAAGATTTCCAAAGAAACAGGTTTAGTTACATCTTTTACTTTAGGCGATAAAGAATATCTTAATGGCGATTCCTTCGTTCCAACCATATTTAACGATAACGATGATCCCTGGGGTTGGCATCTTACACGCTTTAATGAAAAGTACGATATTATGCATCAACCATATAATCGTTCAAATGCTTTTAAGACAATTAGACTAAATAAAAGTAATAAGGGAATATTCGCTAATTTAGAAAATGTGAGTGTAACTGAAGATGGCGAATTATTAACCACAGTTCAAGCTTTATTCACTTATCAAGAATCGCATATTGTTGTCCAATATAAAGTGTATAAAAACCTTCCTTATATTGATGTTAACTACCATGTAGTGTGGAACGAAAAAAATCGTGGATTAAAGATTATGTTTAGCCTTAATGGAGAGAAGAAATACTTTGCTCAATCCGCATTTGGAGTTGAAAAATACAAGGCTGATAGTAACGAATATCCAATTAATCGTTATGTAGGAGTAAACAGCGAAGACAAAGCATTTGTTATTTATAATAACTCAGGCATTCATAGCGCATCTAAGACAGGTAAAAAATTATATTTAACATTGCTTAATGGTTCTTCCTATTGCGCGCATCCTACCGATCATTTACCGATTCTTCCAAATCATAAAAGATTTCCTCCATATATAGAAATTGGAACGCATGATTTCTCTTTACGAGTTGGAATAAATCGTATGAGTGAATGTGAAAAACTAGCGAAAGAATTTAATGAAAGAATTTATTCTTTACTTT
>JAKSUY010000053.1 GCA_024408495.1 Bacilli bacterium | reverse complement strand
AAATGGAGGATTACCCAAGTGGCTGAAGGGGCGGGCTTGGAAAGCTCGTAGGCTCTTAACCGGGCGCTAGGGTTCAAATCCCTAATCCTCCGCCAATATTAAAAAAGACCATTATGGTCTTTTTATTTTATTTTTGGTTTGCGGAACCGACCATAAACTTGTTGAATCGGCGTAACGGCAATAAAACTATGTGGATCAGCTTCACGCACTAAATCCACAACCGATTTAGTCTCATAAGTAGAGACAATTACATAAATAATGATGTGGTCTTCACCCGTAAACGCTCCTTTAGAGCGAACAATAGTCGCACCATGTGGGATGTTCGCTAAGAGTAATTTGGATAAGTTCTCTACTTTCGTAATGATTTGAATTTGTTCTTTCTTGTTATGACGAGAAATGATATCCATCACTAATGCATTCATAATTGAATATAGTGTGACAAATAATAAGATTAGAAGCATATTAGCAATCGCTGTTTGTGAATTTTCGCCATTCATCACTTCTAATCCGGTATTAAGTGAAGCGAATAATACAAATACAAATGAATTGATAACTATGGTATAACGACCAACATTGTTAGATTTTCTTAAAGAGAAATAATATCCAACCGTATCAACTCCACCCGCCGAACCATTTGCGCCTAACGCAATTGCGCTAGCCGCACCATTGATAATACCCGCTAAAATAGCACGTGCGAGTAATCCGGATTGATAACCGGCTTCGCTGGTAACACAAGCGATACTTTTAGCTAAATCATTAATGAAAGGAAAATCAAAAGCATAGTTAGTTAAAATAGAAGTGGCGACAACGTTAATCGCGGTAAATAACGCGAAACGAAAACCGATACGACGGAAAGCAAGATAAATAATCGGAACATTAAAAATCGCATAAAAAATTGAATAAATTAAGGTGGTATCATAAATTCCACCCATTTCAAAAAGCACACCTACTGTTCTCGCTAATCCAGCCGTACCACCTGAAATAAGAGGCAATACTCCTTTTACTGATGGAGATAAGAATACTTTAAAAGCAAAAGCAAATAAAAAAGCACTAAATAGCATAGCTATTAAAGAATGAACGTATTCTCTAACAATTTGCTGTTTTGGATGTTTAGCGTAGTATTGCTTAGTTTTGTTTTTATAATCTTGAATCGACTTAAGCATATATCGGTGCAATTATTGTAGTATAAGCAAAAATAAATACAACTAAAATCAATAAATTAGTTAGAAACTAATTAAACTTGATAAATATATTTGCAAAACCCGTTGAGGTAAGTTATCATATTGCGGTATCACTTTGAGACAAATTTTATGAAAATTTTAAAAGCAATTGGTGGTGTATTTGTTAAAATCTGGCGCTGGATTAAGAACACAGCGTGGGTTCAACCACTTTTAATCGTTGGTGTAATCTTCGGTGTTATTTTCTCGATTCCCGCTATCAGTAGCGGTATTCAAGGATTAATTAACGGCGCTAATAGTGCGGACACTTTCTACCACAATTTCCAAAAGAGTATGGAAGGAGATAAGACTAGCGCAGCGGACGTTTTAATTAAAAATTACAATAAATACGATGATAGTGAAGAAAATATTATAATCCCCGAAAACGAACAAAAATATTTCTTAATGTTTACTTCAAGCAACAATGCCGAAACAAAAGAAATAAAAGCAGGATTCGAAACTCTACGCGCTAACTGGGGACCTGATTCAGTTTATGCGCCAAGACAATCTGGTGAGAAATTTCAACTTTATACTATTTTTACTGATGAAATTACCACTAGCACAACCCCAAACGAAAACGCCTTCTCAAAGTTCCTTGGCCGTAATTATTCTTTCTTTGAAACCGCAAGCGGCGTCGGTTTTGATAGCGATTATTATTTAAATAAAAAGATTACCGATGATGATTTAAATAATTTAGCAACACCAAGTCCAGATAACTTTAAGATTCCGACGATTTTCCTTGTCGACTGGTCTGCTAAAATTAACCCAGATCATTCAGTTACCCCAGATAAATCAGCAGGCATTACTCAAGTGTTGTTTGATGTTCCAGGTGATACACCAAACGCAAAGGCTAGTCTCCTTTTCGATTGTTGGAATTGCGAAGGCGATTTCACTAGCAAAAAATAATTAAAGATATTTGATAATAGTTTTAGCAACATAAGGAGAAAGGTCTTCTCCTTTTTGTTTTAATGCTTTAACTTTGCTAGAAGAAATATCTCGATAACGAGCGGTTGCGTTAATGGCAACAGTCATAATATCAGGTGCAAGTTTTTGATTAATCTTACTCATCTTCGCTTCATATTCATAATCTTTTTCGTTACGAATACCTCTAATAAGAATATTGATACAATGCTTTTTAGCGTAGTCCACAACATAACCATCTGTATAATCAATCACTACACCTTTAAGACCTTTCGTGCTTAATTCAATAAATTTCTTTCTTTCTTTTAAAGAATAAGTTGGTTTCTTTTTATCATTAATCGCTAATAAGATAATAACTTTATTAAAAGTTTTAAGTGCTTGCTTAACCACAGCAAGATGGCCAAGCGTAAATGGATCAAAGGTCCCCGCAAAAATAGCTTCTTTCTTTAACGCCATAATACAGTTACAAAAGTCTTCCCATATCGATATTCTTTAATCTTATTATAAGTACCATTAATTTTAACTGGTGTATCACTTTCAATTACAATCACCGCATGTTCATTTAATAAATCGCTAGCTTCATCAATATATTTTTGATAATCATTCATCTTATAGGGCGGATCAAGAAATAAAATATCAATCTTAACATTATGATTCTTTAAATCATCAAGCGCTACTAGATAATCAGATGAATATACTTTCGCATTATTAATTTTTAAATTAGTGAGATTTCCCTTAATCGCTTTATTTGCATCATAACTATTATCAACAAGATAGCCAAAAGAAGCGCCTCGAGAAATCGCTTCAATCGCCATCGCACCTGATCCCGCAAATAAATCAAGCACTACACTATTAGTGAGCTTAGATGAAATCGCGCTAAAAATCGCTTCTCTTACCATATCTTTAGTGGGACGCGTGCCTTCTACTTTCGGCCACGCTAATTCCCGATGTCGATAAAGTCCACCAACTACTCGCATAAACTAAAATTATTATACAACTTTTATGCTATATTATTACTAATGGAAACATTAAAGATTATTAAAGACAACAATCCTTTATTAAGAAAAAAGAGCGTAGAAGTATCTATGCCTTTATCTAAAGAAGATAAAGATACGCTTTTAAATATGCTTAATTATCTTAAGAATTCTCAAGATGAAAGGTATCGTGAAAAGCATCCTGAAGTAAAAGAAGGCATCGGGCTCGCCGCTCCCCAAATTGGAATACTAAAGAGAATGTTAGTCGTTTATTTTAAAAGAGAAGATGAAGAAGTTACTCATGTATTAGTAAATCCAATGATTATCTCCAATAGTGCACGTAAATGTGCTCTTAGCGCTGGTGAAGGATGCTTAAGTGTAGATAATAAACACGAAGGTGTAGTGTATCGTGATTATAAAATTAAAGTAAAAGCCTATGATGCCTTATTAAATAAAGATGTAACCATCACTGCGATTGGATTAGAATCGATTGTCCTCCAACACGAAATTGATCACCTATCCGGAATTCTCTACTACGATCGAATAAACAAAATGAATCCAAACTTTATTCCTGAAGGATTTGTTGAAATCTAAAAGATTATCATCATAATAAAAAAGAACTTGGTCTTATAGGAGTAAATCCTGCTGAAATATGCCTGGCCGAGTTTTTTATTTTTAGCGTATTGACATTTCAATAAACCCTATTAGAATATAATTAGAACTTGGTCTTATGTGGCTCCTAGAGTCAGTCCAAGTTTTTTTTCTAGGTTTTCGACTAAAATTTGATCTTCTTTACAAAGATGCCAATTATTGTAAGGGCGAGAAAAAGCGCTAATTACATCAGTGATACGACATTTCTGAATATATGAGCATCTTCTATCAATTGGATTGGGATTGCTATGCAACTTGGTAAACCCTCTCTTAGTTACTGGTTTATGTGTTAATAAAAACCCACTTATTAATCCTCTATGAAGATTTATTTCTGTCACAACAAACGGATGAACCATCCCTCGATAAATGCGAAAATGATACTTATCATCACCACAATATGATTTGAATTTAAATTTTCCCATCAATAAAACCTCCTTTTGATGAAAATTTATAATTCCACATATACGCAAGTTACAAATGAGCAACTTGTCTCTCCTTCTTTACTAACATCATAACATACACTTATAAATAAGTGGTGCACACCATCAATAAATTTAATTTGCAATAATTTTTAAATTAAATACAATAGTTACTAACTTACTAGTGTCGCACTAGTTAGATTATCATTCATGTTAAATAAATATTTTTATTTGTGAGGTTTATTATGGCTAATTTAAATAATGGTATCTCCGTGTATGCCCTTGGAGGCTTAGGTGAAGTAGGTAAAAACACCTATTGTTTGGAAACAGATGAATCCATCATCATGCTAGATGCAGGAGTCAAGTTCCCAGAAGCTAATCTTCCGGGTGTTGATTATGTGATTCCGGATTACACTCATCTAAAACTTAATCAGCATAAGATTAAGGCTTTAGTGATTACTCATGGTCACGAAGACCATATCGGTGGTATTCCTTTTTTAATTCAAATGGTAAGAATCCCGATTATCTATGCGCCTAAACTCGCTGCGGAACTTATTCGCCATAAATTAGAAATGATGCGAGTAAGAGAACCGGTTAATATTGTGGAATATAACGCTGATTCACATTTTAAGATTAACGGAGATGAAATGAAGATTTCATTCTTTAGAGTTACGCATTCAATCCCCGATGCTTTTGGAGTAGTGATTGACACAAAAGAAGGAAGAATTGCCGCAACCGGTGACTTTAAGATTGATTTAACTCCAGTTGGAGATGATATTGAATTAAAGAAAATTGCTAAATTCGGTGAACAAGGCGTGGATTTACTTTTAAGCGATTCCACCAATGCGGAGATTGAAGGCTATACTCCTAGTGAGAAGAACGTATATCAATCGATTAATGATGTGTTTAGAAAAGCACCTGGACGAGTAATCGTCTCTACTTTCTCTAGTAACATCTCTCGTATTCAACAAGTCGCGGTCGCTGCTTATAACCATAATCGTAAGATTGCCATTGTTGGCCGTTCCATGGAATTTGCGATTCAAGTATCGCGTAAATATGGATATATTAAAATCCCGGATGAGAGTTTGATTAATGTTGAAAATATTAATAATTTTAAAACTCATGAAGTGTGTTTAATTTGCACCGGCAGCCAAGGTGAAGTAAATGCGGCTTTAAGTAAAATCGCTAGAGGAGAACATAAGAATGTTCATATTATTCCTGGTGATACCGTTGTATTCTCATCTTCTCCAATCCCGGGTAACGCCGAATCCATTGAGCGTGTAATTAACGCATTATCTAAAGCCGGCGCGAACATACTCACTAATGGTGTGTTCTCACTCCATAGTTCTGGTCACCCATCTCGCCAAGAATTACGTTTAATGCTTAAATTATTTAATCCTAAATTCTTTATGCCAAGTCATGGTGAATACCGTATGCTTAAACTTCACGCTGGTATTGCTATGGACGTAGGAGTGAAGAAAGAAAATATATTTATCTTGGATAATGGTGAATCATTAACCTTAAAGAATCATGTAGTCACTCGTGGTAGAGACGTTCCCGCGGATGATATTTATATCGATGGATATAACATTAACGGCATTCATGCGAATATCATTAAGGAAAGAAAGATTTTAAAAGAAGAAGGTTTAGTGATTATCTCCGCACTTATTGATATGAAAGATCACAAAATATTAAAGAAACCAAAAATCTTATATCGAGGCTTCGTTATTGATAATGAAGATAAATTTAGAACCACCGTTGAAAACGCAACTTATGAAACGGTAAGATTATCACTTCGTGAACCTCTTGATGAGATTAAGCAAAAAATGCGCCACACCGCACGCAATGCGATTCACCAAATCACCGAACGCGATCCTTTAGTGGTCGCACTTATATCCACTACTAACTAATATGTTAATCCTTGCTAGTTCATCTCCTAGACGAAAAGAGTTACTAAAGAAAATAACTAAATCTTTTGTAATTGTTGAGCCAAAAGTGAATGAACGAGATTATCAATTTGACGTTTTTTGTTACGCCTTAGAGCTTTCGCGTCTTAAAGCGTATGAAGTTTCAAGCCGTTATCCAAACGAGCCTATTCTCGCTTGTGATACGATTGTGGTCTTAAATAACGAGATTATTAATAAACCAAAAGACGATAAGGATGCTAAAAGAATTTTAAGATTACTAAGTAATAAGACTCATCTAGTGATTTCAGGTTATACCTACATCAATAAAGAGAAAGAAGTGAATCGCCAAGTAGTTACTAGAGTAACTTTTAACAAGTTAACCGAATCTTTAATTAATGAATATGTGTCTAAAGGCTTAGCGAATGGCAAAGCTGGAGCATACGGGATTCAAGATAATTATGACTTGGTAAAAAGTATTGATGGTAGCTACTTTAACGTAATGGGCCTACCAATTGAAGATATTAAAAAACATATTTAAGCTTTTTTGTTTACTCTTGTGTCGCAAGTTTTATAAGTAGGACAAACTTTACAATTTGCGAAAGCGTATTCTCTAGCGCGTGGAATAAAGCTAGTGATATCGTATTCGTTATATCCAACTTGCATTTCGTTATCATTAACAATAATTGGACGATGCAATACGCTAGGATTCTTTAAAATAAAATCAATAATTTCACTAACTTTCATTTTATCTAGATTAATCTTCTTATCTTTAAGAATCTTGCTACGCATCGAAATAATATCTTCCGTGCCGTTCTCGCTTTTAGTTAATAGATAAAGAAGATCACCATAATTTAAATCCTTAAAAATGTTAATTTCTTGAAAAGGGATTTTGCGTCTTTTAAAGAACGCTTTTGTCTTACGACAACTAGAACAAGAAGGCGAAACATAAATCTTTAGCATAATTTAATTATACGCAATATGATTAATCTTAGTTATAATATTTAGCGAGGTTAGTTATGCGTATATTAAGCGGAATTAAGCCAACAGGGGAGTTAACTCTAGGTAATTACCTAGGCGCTCTTAAAAACTTTAAAGCATTTGAAAATCAAGGAGAATGCTTTATCTTTATTGCGGACTTACACGCTTTAACTTTACCAATTTTGATGTCAGAAGTTTCGATATTGAGCTGCTGT
>JAKSUY010000052.1 GCA_024408495.1 Bacilli bacterium | reverse complement strand
TTATAAAAAGATTTATCTTAAAGGTCATACCTTTAACGAAATCTATGACATTATGGCAATTCGAATTATTACCGATACAGTTTTAAGATGTTACGAAATTATTGGATTAATTCATAATGTATATAAACCAATTCCGGGTAGATTTAAAGATTATATTGCTGTACCTAAAGCAAATATGTATCAATCCCTTCATTCTAGTATTGTAACTGGCGATGGTAACTTCTTTGAAGTTCAAGTTAGAACTAAAGATATGGATGAAATCGCTGAAACCGGAGTTGCAGCCCATTGGAAATATAAAGAAGGTAGCAACAAAACTACTAAACAAGAAATGCGTGAAATTGAAAGCAAGCTCCATTGGTTCCGTGACTTTGTCGCAATGAGCGCGAATACTGATACCGATTCAGCTAAAGATTATATGGACAAACTCCGCCATGATATTTTTGATAGCAGTGTTTATGTTTTAACTCCATTAGGTAAAGTCATTGACTTACCTGCTGGTTCTACTCCTCTAGATTTTGCGTATAAAATTCATACTAAAGTAGGGGATCAAGCAGTGGGCGCTATTGTTAATAATACAATGGTCTCGCTTAATACTATTTTAAAAAGCGGTGACTTAGTCGAAATCAAGACTAGTCCTAATAGCGGTGGTCCAAACGAAGGATGGCTTAAGATTGCTAAATCGAGTAATGCTTTAGCCCATATTCGTAAAGCGTTGGCGAAAAAGAATTCAGGATTATTAAAAGACGAGAGAATTGCTAAAGGGCGGGTTGCGCTTAAAGAAGTATTTACGCAAAACGGTTTTAGCGAAGAAGAAATGTTAGAAAGAATTGATAATAAGAAGCTGTTCGAGAATTATGGGGTAAAGAATTTAAGCGATTTATTTGTTAAAATCGCCAATCACAACCCTGCCCCGAATGCAATTTTCGAATTCTTACATCTAAAAGATAAACGCAGTGCGACTATTAAACTTGATAAAGCTAAAAAGATCGATGAATCACCAGTGATTGTTGGTGGTGAAGCTCGAATTGCCGTAAGCCTTGGCAATTGTTGTTCGCCGATTCCTGGAGATGAAATCGTGGGTTACGTTACCAAAGGTAAGGGAATTACTATTCATCGGATTAATTGTCCAAACGTGCAAAAAGAAAAAGAACGCTTAATGCATGCTGAGTGGAGAGATGAAGACTATTTATCAACCTACCCGGTTTCGATTGAAATCGAAGCAAACGATCGTAACAATTTATTGACTGATATTATGGGCGCTCTTTCTCAACATAAAGTCCCTGTTACTTCCATTAGTGCACATTTACATAAAGAGTCCGTTACTACATCTATATTTGCAACTATTCATGTTTCCGATGTGAAACAATTACGTGACATTTTCAACGTGCTTCTTAATATTAACGGCGTTTTTGCCGTTGATCGGATAATTCATTAGTAACAAAGGCACTCTAAAGAGTGCTTTTGTTTTATATTAAGAAGATATATAATATTTCTTGAGATTTTCTTATGGATTTTCAATTAGTAAAAGGTACACACGACATTATTAATAAAGAAGCTAGATTTTATCAACAAATTGAATCACTCTTTATTTCATTAGCGGAATTATACGGCTATAGCGAATTCCGCACTCCCATCATTGAATATAGCGAGCTATTTAAACGCGATCAAAATGATAGCAGTGATATGGTTCGTAAACAAATGTATACGTTTAATGATTTAGGTAATCGTAGCATTACTCTTCGCCCAGAAGGCACCGCGAGCGTAGCTCGTGCAATTGTAAATAACAAACTATATGCAGAAAATGATTTTCCAATTAAAGCTTATTATTTAGGTCCAGTCTTTAGATATGAAAGACCAAAGGCTGGTACATATCGCCAATTCTTACAATTTGGAATCGAGAACATTGGCATTGATAGCATATACGCCGATGTGGAAACTATTATATTAAGTTATCGAGCATTAAAAATGCTAGGCTTCAAGAATTTAAAATTAAAGATCAATTGTTTAGGTGATCAAGAATCACGTGAGAATTATAAAAAAGCTTTAGTGAAATATTTTACTCCGCTTATTGATAAGATGTGTCCAGATTGTAAAGAGAGACTTAAACTTAATCCTCTACGGATCATTGATTGTAAAGTTCCTGAAGATCAAGCGTTAGTTAAAGATGCTCCTAAAATGGGTGAATATTTATCTAAAACTAGTAAAGACCGTTTTGTTAATACGATTAACTTATTAAAAGAAGTCGGAATTCCTTACGAAATCGATGAAGGTATTGTAAGAGGATTAGATTATTATTCACATATCGTTTATGAATTTGAATATATTTCAAAGTCTGGATTAAACGTCGGGGCTTTAGGAGGCGGTGGCCACTACGATAATTTAATTAGTGAAGTTGGTGGACCAAAACTTGCAGGCGTGGGGTTTGCCTTTGGCATTGAACGAATTTATTCATTACTTAAAGATGAAGGAATGCTTCCGAAATTAAACGATGGATTTGATTTTATGGTTATGCCGATTGGTGAAGCGTGCATTTCTCGTGCATTTATCGTTGCGGATTTCTTACGAATGCTTGGTTATAAAGCCGAAGCAATTATTGAAAATAAATCTTTCAAGGCTATGTTTCATAAGGCCGAAAGAAAAGAAGCAAGTTATGCAATATTAATTGGTGAGAACGAAGTTAAGAATAATGAGGTAATCATTAAGAATATAAAAACACAAGAACAAAAAGTAGTGAAGAACAAAGAACTAAAAGAATTTGTTGATTCTTTATTCTCCCACGATTGCCATTGCGGTGATGATTGTCATTGTGATGACGGCGATTGCTGTTGTGGAGGAGATCATCATGGAAAGAAGTAATCATAACGGAACGTTATCTTTAAACGACGTTAATAAAGAAGTAACGCTAGTAGGGTGGGTTCATAAAAGAAGAAACCTGGGATCTTTGCTATTCATCGACTTAAGAGATCGAAGCGGCATTGTTCAAGTTACAGTTAGAGAAGGAGTTAAAGTTCCTGATATTCGTAACGAATATGTAATTTGGGTAAAAGGCAAAGTTGCTAAAAAGGATGTTCCTAACAAGCAACTTAAAACCGGTGAGATTGAAGTAATCGCTAGCGAAATTAAAGTTATTAATAAAGCGGAAACCACTCCAATCATCATCGATGATAATACGGACGCATTAGAGGATACACGTTTAAAATATCGTTATCTTGATTTACGTCGCCCAATTAATCAGAAGAGATTACAAATCAGAGCGAACGTAGTGAAGGCTACTCATGAATATTTAGATGCAAACGATTTCCTTGAAGTTGAGACGCCAATTTTAACTTTATCTACACCAGAAGGCGCTAGAGATTATCTTGTTCCTTCGCGTATTCATAAAGGATGTTTCTATGCATTACCACAATCTCCACAAATGTATAAACAATTATTAATGATTGCGGGTTGTGAAAGATATTATCAAATCGCTAAATGTTTCCGCGATGAAGATTTAAGAGCGGACCGTCAACCGGATTTTACGCAAATTGATATTGAAACTAGTTTCCTTGATCAAGATCAAGTGTTAACCATGATGGAAGGCTTAATCGCTCATATCTTTAAGAAAGTAATTAATTACGATATTAAATTACCACTTCGTAGAATGAAATACGATGATGCGGTTAGAGATTATGGTAGTGATAAGCCCGAAACTCGTTTCGAAATGAAATTAAAAGATATCAAAGATATCGTTAAAGGTAGCGACTTCGGTGTCTTTAAAGATAATCAATTTGTTAGAGCCTTAGTGGTTAATGGTGTAGCGGATAAAACTTCACGTAAAGTAATTGATAAATTACAACTCGAGGCCAAGAAATTCTCGCTTAAGGGTTATATAGTCCTTAAGTTTGAAAATAAAAAACTTGATGGTAGCATTGTTAAATATTTAAGCGATGAGATTGTTAATAATCTCATTAAAGAATTAAAACTTAAAGATAACGATATTGTGATTATCGCTGCGAGTAATTCATATCGCGATGCTAGTTTTGGATTAGGCGCTCTTAGAGCGAGCTATGGAAATGAATTAAAACTCATTCCACCTCATACTCATGATGCTTTATATATTGTTGACTTCCCCTTATTTGAAATCTCTAAAGAGACTGGTATGTTAACTAGTTGTCACCATCCATTTACTCGTCCTAAAGATGATGAAGCTTATCTACTAGATAAAGATCCTAGTAAAGTTCATGCATCCGCTTATGATATGGTTATTGATGGTAATGAAGCCGGTGGTGGGTCACTTAGAATCTATGATCCCGAAATGCAAAAGAAAGTATTTAAAATACTTGGTCTTACCGATGAAGATATTAAACGTAAGTTTGGTTTCTTTATTGACGCTTTTAAATATGGCACCCCTCCACATGGTGGTATCGCCTTTGGCCTAGAAAGAATTGTCATGATGTTAAGCGAAACGAATAATATTCGTGATGTCATTGCTTTCCCAAAGAACTTATCTGCGATGTGCCCAATGAGTAATTCCCCTCGTGAGGTTGATCAAGATCAACTTGATGAACTCGGTATACAAATTAAAAAGGAGAAATAAATGAACAACCGGATTGATAACTTAGCGATTGCAAGTATTCGTAGCTTATGCATTGATGAAATCAATAAACCGAATAGCGGTCACCCTGGTATGGCTCTTGGAGCAGCGCCGAGTATTGATACATTATATAAATATCATTTAGTAAGTGATCCAACTCATCCAACTTGGATTAATCGCGATCGTTTTATTTTAAGTAGCGGACACGCAAGCGGTTTACTTTATGTAATGCTCCATGTTAGCGGTTATCAAGTAAAGATGGATGATATTAAAAAATTCCGTACGATTAATTCATTAACTACCGGTCATCCGGAATATGGTCATACTCCTGGTGTTGATAATACAAGCGGTCCTTTAGGACAAGGTTTGTCGCAAGCGGTTGGTGTTGCGTTAGCCGAAGCGCATATTGCTTCTAAATATCCTGAAGGTTATAAGATTATGAATCACTATACATATTGTATGTTAGGTGATGGTGATCTTGAAGAAGGAATCTCACAAGAAGCAATTTCTTTAGCAGGTCATCTTAAATTAAATAAACTTATATGTTTATATGATTCAAATGCAATCACACTCGATGGTAAATTATCAGATTCTTTTAGCGAGAACACTAAAATGCGTTTCAAGGCTAGTAAGTGGAACGTGCTCGAAGTAAAAGATGGTAATGATGTTAATGAAATTAATCAAGCCATTACTTGCGCAAAGAAAAGTAAAGAGCCAACTTTAATTATTGTTAATACCATTATTGGTTATGGTAGTAAGAATCAAGGTACTAACAAAGTACACGGTGCGGCTTTAGGAGTGGAAGATGGAAAATACGCGAAGAGTGTATATAAATATAACTATCCCGAATTTACGGTTCCTAAAGAAGTTTACCAAACTCTAAAAGATAGTTTTGCTAAGCGTGGCGCGAAAGCGTATAAAGATTATCAACAAACTCTTAAGAGTTATCAAAAGAAACACGCGAAAGATTACGAAGTATTTAATGACGCATTTAAACTCAATGTAGCTAAATACATTAATGATAATGTAACATTTGATCCTAAATTAAACGAAGCCACTCGTAAAACTAGTGGTAACTTAGTTAATAAGTTCGCAAACGAAATCCCGTTTATGATGGGCGGCGCGGCTGATGTAGCGGGTAGCGTGATGACTAAAATTAGTAGTGAAACTATGTTTAGCGCAACTAACTACAAGGGTCGTAACGTTGCTTTTGGTATCCGTGAATTTGAAATGGCGGGTATTCAAAACGGCATTCTTCTTCATGGTGGACTTCGTCCATATGTTGGATGCTTCTTTGTGTTTGCTGATTATATGAAAGCCGCGATTAGAATGAGCGCAATTTCTAAACTCCCGGCTATATATTTATTTAGTCATGATTCAATATACGTAGGCGAAGATGGTCCAACTCATGAACCGATTGAACAAGCAGCAATGCTTCGTTCTATTCCTAATATGCAAGTCATTCGTCCATGCGATGCGCGTGAAACTTATGGCGCTTGGAAATTAGCGTTAAATAGCAAAGCTACTCCAACTGCAATTATCTTATCAAGACAAAATTTGCCATTAATAAAAACTAGCAGCGATAAGAAAATGAAGAACGGCGCTTATATTATTTCTAAAGAAAAGGGTAATAAATATGTAACTGTGATTGCTAGTGGTAGTGAAGTCGCTTTAGCATTAGAAGCCAAACATAAATTAAATGGCAAAGTTGATCTTAGAATTGTTTCAATGCCTTGTATGGAAACTTTTAATTCATTAAGCGAGAAAGAACAAAATGAAATATTAGGTAATAAATATGAGAAACGTATTGCGGTTGAAGCTTTAACAAGCTTTGGTTGGCATCGATACGCTAAGCACGTAATGAGTGTTGACCATTATGGTTTATCTGGTAAAGGTAGTGAGATTGCTAAAGCAATCGGAT
Source organism: Bacilli bacterium (assembly GCA_024408495.1). Lineage (GTDB taxonomy): Bacteria > Bacillota_I > Bacilli_A > RFN20 > CAG-826 > UB1719. The sequence continues at coordinate 1,199 of JAKSUY010000052.1, read as the reverse complement.
TCACTAGCGATAATCTTGTTAAATTAATTATGAAGGTAAAATAATATGGCTAAGAACGAACACCGTTATTACTACATTAAAAATTATTCCACCAAAGGTGAGATGGCAATTTCTCATCACGTTTTTGAAACCATCGCGACCGAAGCGGTGAAAAGAATTAAAGGCGCTAGCATTTATAAAGGCAAGGCTAATTCGCGCGTTAATATATATCGTCCAGTTGCTTGTGAAATGAAAAAGAACGGAAAGATTGAACTTAGTGTGGATGTTTCGATTAAGAAAGGCGCGGATGTTAAAGCAACTTGTGAAAAGATTAAAGAAGAAATCACTAATGATTTATTATTAGCGGTTGAAACCATCAACGTGAATGTTTTAATTAATGTCGCCAATATTGGCGATTAGGGAATCATATGTCTCGCAATAAGAATCATGAATTAATCATGCAAGCTCTGTATGTAGAGCTTACTCATATTGCGATGAAAGAAGAGATTAATCTTCCGTTAATTATGGAAGGTGTTTTTCAAACACCGTTTAACCAAATTGATTTATTTGCGCGTGGTGTAATGATAAAGGCCAACAAAAATTTTGATAAGATTATTTCCGAATTGACTAAAGCGCTTCAAGGCTGGAAGTGGGATCGAATTTCTCGTTTAGCGCAAGCAATTTTAATTATGAGCTACGCTCACTATAAATATGTAGAGAAAGTTGACAAGGCGGTAGTAATTGAAATCGCAATTAAACTCGCAAAAAAATATTTAGATCTTAATGAACATAAGTTTATTAACGGAGTACTTGATAAAGTATTATGAAAGATGTGTATTCCGTTAGTGAACTTAATCATTATATAAAAGGGGTGTTTGACAGTAACCCTCAACTTCGCCATATAAAATTAGAAGGTGAACTTTTAGATTTCAAAAGATATCCAAGCGGACATCTATACTTTAATGTAATTGATGATAAATCATCGATTAGCGCAGTGATGTTTGAAAGCAATGCTACTAAACTAGAATTTAAACCGAAGGATGGCGATAAGGTAATTATCGAAGGTAGCGTTTCTGTATATGAAAAAACTGGGCGTTATCAGATTTATGTCTATGACATGGTGCCAAGTGGAGAAGGCGCTCGTCTAATCGCTTTAATGAAATTAAAAGCTAAATTAGAAAAAGAAGGACTATTTGATCCTAGTCATAAACGTCTGATTA
>JAKSUY010000051.1 GCA_024408495.1 Bacilli bacterium | reverse complement strand
ACAAAACATTGGCCGCTAAAACATATTCTGGTACCTATGTTGGTTCTCTTACTGATGACAATATATTAATTTGGAAAGGCATACCATTTGCGAAAACTCCCAGTAAGGAATTAAGATGGAAGGCTCCACAAAGATTAGATAATTCAGATAGAGTTTATGAAGCTTACTATTATGGTCATTCTCCCGTTCAACTTCAATCATTTGATGAGGTAGGAGGATTTTATCCTCAAGGTGAAGATTGCCTTAATGTAAATATATGGAATAACGTTAATGATACTTCCACTAAAAAACCAATTATGGTTTGGATTCATGGTGGAGGTTATATTCAAGGAGGCGCAGCCTCTCCAGAAAACGATGGAATTGATTTTGTTAGAAATAATCCTGAAGTAATATTTGCTTCCTTTGATTATCGAACCGATTTTTTAGGTTTCGTTAATTTAAGCGAAGTTCCTGGCGGAGAAGAATATAAAGAATCCACTAATTTAGGATTACTTGATGAAGTAGCCGCTATTAAGTGGATAAAAGAAAACGCTGCGGCTTTTGGTGGAGACCCTGATCGAATCACAATTTTTGGTGAGTCCGCGGGTGGTGGTTCAGTTTCAGCATTAACGGTTATGCCACAAGCTAAAGGAATGTTTAAACGCGCAATTATTCAAAGTGGCTCAGTATCTAATTTCCTGAGAACGGCAGAAAAATCCAAAAGCCAAACTCAATTTATGTTAGATATAACAGGTTGTAAAAACATGAGCGATCTTCATGAATTAACTAACGAAGATATTAGGAAAATTGCATATATTGTCGCTATTGGAGGTTCGGCTAATTACACCTTCCCTCAACTTGATGGTATTACTCTTCCTTTAGATTTAAAAGCGGCCTTAGAAAATAAAACAACTAGAGAAGGGATTGAAATATTAAGTGGCACTAATAAAGATGAGTATGAGCACTGGACTCATATCGTTGGAGTGGAAGAAAATACAAAGAGTATGACTTCATCGATGAGAGGATTAGAGGCTAAACTAACTGCTGATGAATTAGCAAGATGGAATGAATTTAAGAGCAAAGTATCTCCTACAACTTATAAAAACCTGATTAATCAAGAAACTTATTATGCATTCCACACTCCATGTAGATTTGAAGCAAATACTCACGCAAAGAACGGAGGCAAGGTTTATCAATATCTATTTACCGAACCAACCAAGATTGGCTATATTGATCCCGACACGAAAAATTTTACCTCTTATGGTGCATATCATAGTTTCGAATTAAATTTCGAATTTGGCAATATTAACGAAGAAGAGTTTAGAATCCCAGTAGAGCAGGCTAAACACTTTTCAAAAATATTCCAACAATTCTGGGTTAATTTTGCTTTAAACGGGAATCCTTCAATTAGTGAAGGCCAAGTTGAAGGCGAAACAAATATTTCTTGGGATGCTTATACAACGGATAACAAGAATGTTATGACGTTAAATGCCGATAGTTGTTATCAAGAGATAGACCCGCTTAAAGAAAACATCGATTTAATAAGTGATATCTATTGGGCTAAACTTAGATAAAATCATGTACTAATTACATCAATTAATTTTTATACAAACATTTTTACAAGAACTCAATTGTCAAATTTATCGTCAGAATTTAGTATTAAGAAAAACTGAATATTTTATTAATAAAACTCAATCGACTCTAATATAAGTATATTTATTAATATATGAAGAAAACTTTTATTAGTGTAAAATTCGATGATTTATTTGTTTGTTGATGATTCAGGAAGATGGAAAGTGTCGATATTTACATAAACCCATCCTAGCGATTGTCCATAGTCGTTATTGACTTCAGTATATTCAAAACTATTATTAACTGTGAAAATTTCGCTTGAGGGATAACTTACTTGGTACATACTAAATTTGGTAACTCTTTCATCGCTAATTGTAAATTCAAAGGAGTTTGGTGAAATTTTCATCCCAGTTTCATCATAATATGTATAAAAATCTTTAATGCAATTTTGATATTGATCATAAGCACATTCTTCTATTGCATAATTTTGCTTAAAAGAAAGATCAATAAATTCCAATTCATCTCTAGTTTTACCCGTATCTATAGGCGGCTCATAAGTACGAGATTTTTTTGTATAATTCCCATTTTCACCTAAAGTAATTTCCCAGTAAGAACCAAAATCCGGCATATATAATTTTAAGAAAAAATATTTTTCTTCTTCCGAGTTATATTGAAATTCTTCTGTTTCAAACACATTGGAATCAGATGAGTCTTTATACACATATGCAATCATTAAATCGTTATCTTCGCTAACTATAAATCCTGGAGCATAATCATTAAACGAAGAAGTTTTTATATCATATTGTTCAATAAATTCTTTAAATTCTCCATCTTTTCCTTTAGGAGTAGCATGAGTTTCTATGTAATCAATAACACGCGATTTTGCATCGTATTTACATAAAGTAATATATAGTGTCGAATCATTAACGCATTTATAGCTTTTAACATTAAGACCGCCTTCATAAACATTTTCTGTTAACTCAAAAATACTCAACTCTAAAACTGATTCGTTATTTTGAACGATTTTATAAATTTTTTTTATTTCATTATAATTAGCATCGTATAAATATTCATCAATACTTATATAATAATATTTTGTTTTTGCAAAATTGCTAAATTGTAATTCAATAGTAGGAAGTTTAGAATAATCGCATTCAGTATAATATTCTTCAATCGTCTTTTCATCATATAATCCAATTTGTTTAATTATTTTTCCGTTTACATCATAAGCATTAATAAAGGCTTGTTCTATTTCAAAATCACCATTTATTTTATTCGGAAGAGCTAGAGCTTCATAGTCAATGTAACCATTATCATCCGTCTTCTCAATGATATGATAAATTTTCTGTACAATACGTTCTTCGTTAGTGGAAGCAGAGGGTGCAGCATAAAAAGTTGCCACATATTGGTTATCATCAAAATAATCAAATTTAATTGTGCAATTATCTTCATCATTAAACTTTGCCGTTATTTCACTAATCGCGACATATTGAACAACGAAAGATAATTCGATATCAATATCACCAACTATATTTACTGCCGGAATAATTAAATCAGCCTTTTTATTATCTTCTTTTCTTGTATAGGTAAAATCAGTAGCATTTAAAGTTTTATCACCCGAACTCAAAAGTGTTAAAGTCTCAGGGAAAGTAACATTCGAGGAAATTAAACTAGTGTCAATACCTAGTTCAGCCCTAAAGTCTTGTCCTTTAAAAGCCTTTTTTTCACTTATAGTCAATCCATTAGTGTTAGTTTCAACATTATATTGAGTTGGCGCTCCACAACTCGCAAGTAGCGAAATCGCCATTAATGGCGTTAATAAATATACAATCTTCTTCATATTGTTAATTATACAACTAAATAGTGAATAGTGGTGATTTACGATTTTGCAATAAAACTATAATAGTTTTAAAATTAAATATCTAAAGAGGATTTTTTATGAAACATTTAAAATTTACCGCATTAATTATTTCATCTCTTTCCCTTTCGTTTTTAATTTCTTGTGGAAATAAACATTCATTTATATTAGATGGAATTGAAACCATTGAACGCAGCCAAGAAGAATGGGACGAAATTAACGCTCCTGCTACCTATACCCCTAATAAAGAAATTACGGATGCTAGTTCTTATCCATCTGAAGTAAAGGCTACATGTCAAAACGGAACCTTTGTTGGTAAAAAGTCAAAAAGCGGAGTGATTTCGTGGTTAGGCATTCCATTCGCCCAACAGCCAGTAGGAGAATTAAGATTTAAAAAAGCCTTACCGCCAATTGATAGTAATAAAACATTTGAAGCATTTAATTATATGCATTATGAAGTGCAACCACGTTTTGATGACCCCGAACACGCTTATGATAAGAAAGATATGATGGGAGAAGACTGTTTAGGATTAAATATTTGGTCTAATCCAAATTCTAATTTAAGTAAAAAACCGGTTTTTGTTTATGTCCATGGTGGAGGTTGGTATGTAGGATCGGCTTCTAATAGTCTATTTAGAGGAGAATTATTTACCTACTATAATCCAGATATTATCTATATCACTGTTGATTATCGAACGGGAATGTATGGTCAATTAAACGTTAATTTATTTGATGATGGTAAAATTTATCCCGATGCATATAATAACGGCTTATTAGATGTCGTTGAATCACTTAGATGGATTAAAAAGAACATCGCTAATTTTGGTGGTGATCCTAATAACATCACGCTTTGCGGGGAATCTGCTGGTGGAGGTGCAGTATCTACGATATGTGCCTTAGATGATGTTATAAACGAAAAATTAATTCAAAAAGCGATTCCGATGAGTGGAAATGTCACTCAAGCGGGTGATTTAGAAACTAGCACTCAAGAACTTCCAAAATTATTAAAGACATATTTTAAAACTAGTGAATTAAGCACTATTGCTTCACTAGATGAAGATAAGCTTGCGGATTTTTGGTTAAAATACGGGAATTCGTTCCATAACTGTATCATGCAAGATGGCACCTTAATTAAAAAAGATCCATATCAAACATATGAAGTAGGCAAGAATAAAGACATTATCTTCTTACAAGGATGTACTGGTAATGAAGCGAAATATTATCAAGAAATCTTTGGAGGAGAAGAAGCCTATAATTTATTATCTTCTACATTAATAGCTAGGATAGTTAAATTAGCTACTGAGAAAGGAGACACTGATTTCCTTGCCGCATTTAATGAATATAAAGAAGCGGTTAATACACTTTATCCAGATGAATATGAAACATATAACAAAATGCTTTGTGATTACACTTTAGGTGGTGGCAATATTTATCAAGCCTATCAACATACTAAAAACGGCGGAAAAGATTTTGTTTATATATTTGATAAATCCTATATGGGTAGTTCCGCAGCATTAGGAAGCGCACATGCAGTAGATTGTAATTTCTTATCTGGTTCCTTCGGTTATGAAGATGCACCCGGCACTTGGGAGAATTTAGTGCTTTCTAGAAAATTCCAAAAGATGATTGCGAATTTCTGTAAAAGTGGTGATCCTTCCTATGAAGGAGTAAGTTGGAAGGCTTATGATTTAGAGAACGAAAACATTATGTATTTTGCTAATGACGCAACCTTTAGTGAAGTTAAAAATTATCAACATGATCGATACGCTTCTTATATTAAGGCTATGGAATTAGATAAAACTGGTTCATTAAAATATGTTATTTCGGAAGCATATTGCTATATGGTTCTTCAAGAAACATATGGAAAAGAATACTTCCCTGATTTATATCCGCCGTATGAGGTTATTCTTTAATTGACTTACCTAAATAAGCTTCGATTCGCTTCTTAACATTCTCTCTTAAATTCATATAGAAGAATGCGTAATCAAACGTATGAAATGATTTATCACCTGCTACGGGAATATTGGTCTCTAATGGGTATTTATTAATATCCATATGTGTTACCACTACTCCTCGATTAGGATCAATGGTTGCATCGGCTAAATTGTCATGAATTATTTCCCAACAATGGAGCCAATGAACTGGAGATAACATCCCTTTATTTAATTGAGCACTTGCAGGAGTAGCATCTCTTTTCCAATTTAATGGATTAATACAAATTGAATTTTTAGGTGTCACCGCAGAATAACTAGTTCCTCCCGGAGCTTCCGTAGTCCAGGAAACAATAACACCAGTGTCAGTTTCTCCTTCTGCATATTTAAGATGAGGATATTTATTTAGATAATCTTTTGTTATAGCAAAACCACCGCTATAGGTCACAACCATCCTAGAAAAATATTCAGGATGAACTTTCATATATTCTCTTAATATAATTTGGCACACTGCGCTACCTTGAGAGTGCCCGGCTAGTATAAACGGTCTACCATTATTAAGGTGCACAAAATAATAGTCTAAAGCAGCATATATATCTGTTCTAACGTGAGTATAGGCAATCATTTCTAAATATCCACCGGCTAAAACCGAAGGATTGATTTTATATTTAGTGAAGTAGGCAAATATTTGCTCTTTACTAACATGAATAGGCAATTGCGTATAAAAAGGTGCAAACACATTAGTGCAAGGTGCGAAACAAGAAGCGGTTTCCGCAAAGGCATAAGTAGCGCTCTCTTTCATTTCTCGATTAATTCTAGATAATACTAAATCGTTAGGATATTGAGTAACCGTTGGATAAAAATATAGTAAATCGACTTCGTGTCCACCATCAGTTTGTTTATACATCCAATTATCATCTTTAGAATAATCGGTAGCATTATTTTCATCTATTAAAGGAATAATGCCGCAATTTATTGAATTAGTCTTCATAAAATGCGTTAACTAATAAAATTATCTTTTACTAGTTTTTTTCTTTTTGCCGATTTTCTTAGTGTTAATCAAATATTGTACGACTGCATATATTAGAACCGAACCAACACTACAACCAATTGTCAAACCAACAATGCCGCCGGTAGACATCGCTCCCGCGCTAGGATCTTTAGCGTGGCATCTAGTGCACTCGCCATTATCAAATAAGTGGCCTAATGCAGAATTATTGATAGTAAATGGATCAGTAAATTGTTTTTCAATCCGTAAATTATCAAATTCAACTTCATAATGACCGATAGCATTAGTTGTACAAGTTGCAGGCGTATCAATCACTAAAGTTCCCTCTTTAGTAAGAGATAAGGACTTATGACAATTTTCGCAAGTACCAGATACTGTGCATAGATTACCATTCCAAGTTGGTGTAGCAACCGTAAATTTATGACCGGTTGCAGTTCCTACTCTAACATCACTATTAAGCGATGTTGAATAAGTGCCGAATTCAGGGTTAGTAAATTCTGCAATATAGTGACCTCTAGCGTCTTCAGTACAAGTGGCTGGTGTATCAACTATAAATGCAGCATCAACCGTTTCTTGTTCAACTTCCTTACAACCTGGATACATACAAGCATGAGTGGCTGTACATTTATCATTACTTATAACATAACTAACTGGTCCACCAAATTCACAACTTTCCTTTGGAATATATCCTTCTCCTCCGGGAGCAAGCCAAATATTAATATCATCGATTCCTTCATATCCTTTACTATCAATGGCATAAGAATTATCTTTTGCACAATAATAGTATGCTTTATGCCCACTTGTGTAGTGAGTTGGCCTTACTTCTTTCATTTCTGCTGTTTGTACGTATATATGTAAAGTCGGTGGAATTAAAATTTCAGATTCACTCGTTTGCTCATTCCCATCTTCATCTAAAAAGAAACCATTACAATGTGAACAGGTCCAGTATTCTTTATTACCAGATTTAGTCTCAGTTGCTTCACTAGCAGGATGATATGTCATTTCATGATTGAGCTTTGGAAGAATCAAATCTTCAGGATCATTAACTGGTTGAGTAGCACCTTCATCATAGAAACAAGCTTCACAATCATCGCATTTCCAATAAGGTTTAATTCCATTCCTAGTGCAAGTAGCAGGAATTCCAAAATGATGAGTTAAATCGTGACCAATTGGTTCAGAACCTGGTTCGTCAGCTGATCTAGCCTCAGTTTTTCCAACTAAAGTTAAAGTTTTAGGCGATAAATTCGATTCGTATTTACCAAAAGCGACATAATGCCCTTTTGCGCATTCAGTGCAATCTGCATCGGAATCTTTAACGAAAGTACCAGACAAAGTCTTTGTATCAATCGTTTCGCCACAATCATCGCAAATAATATCAAACGTAAATTCCTTGGTGCTTTCATCAAATTTTGATTCAAAATGAATGTTATCATGAGTAGTTAATTGATTAAGCTTTCCAGCGCCAGTTTTCCAAGCTTCATAATCAGCGATTGGAGTTTGCGTAGTAGGATCTTCATAATAATTACCGCCTTTTTCATAGCATGATTTATATCCATCAGCGGAACAAGTTGGGGCCAGGCCTCCAACGGTTTTAACTTCATCATAATTATATATGCCATCTTGCTCACTAGTAAGTGTATAAGCAGCAAAATTAGGAACACTAACTTCAAAATAATCAATTTCTTCGTTGTTTGTAACGTTTTGGGTAGAAACCTTTGCTCTTAATAAACTAGAATTAGTGCCGAATTCCGCAACATCTTCATTATATTTAAATTCAACTGCATCCTTACTTCTATCGTGTTGGAGTAAAGGTAATTTTACTGTGATATTAT
>JAKSUY010000050.1 GCA_024408495.1 Bacilli bacterium | reverse complement strand
CGTAATTTTCTCTATTTTCATTAAATTCTAGAAAGTTAATAAATTTTTATATTTATATAGTTATATAAATATATTAAAAATAAGTGAGAATTTATGCTTCTTTTTTATAAGTATCTATATAAGGGGAATAATGAGTATTTCTCTAATTAATGGAGGTAATAATTATAAAAAATGAACTTATCGATGCAGTTAAAACTGCAAAATCAATCCATGATGGAAATTATTCTTCTTTACGTGGAAAATATTTTGTAATTCGTGGTAAGATAAAAAAGAATGAAGGGCGGGACAAGCACGTGAATAGATCTAAACCTAAATACACATTGAATCAGATTGGTGATGCTTTGTTTGAGTTCATTAAGACTACCAACGAAAACTTTAAACAAGTCAACTCTCGGATCGATGGTATTGATGCTCGTCTTGATTACATTGTAAAAGCAAATAATTTAAAAGATAACAAATAGCCGCCTCACCCTATCTTTGGCATAGAGAATAAATACTCTAACAATACGAATTAAACATTAATGTTTATCAGAAAATGATGCTTGGTACGATTTTAAGGATTCCGGCAATAAAAATTTAGCGATTTTATCTTTAATATCATAACTTCCTATATTTTCAATAATCGCCACTTCGACAACGTTCTTAGCATATTCATCGTTTGATGAAATCAATTCTTCAACAAATTCAAAAATATTTTTAATTGAATCGGTTAAATTCTTTTCTACAGCATTTATGATAAAAGGCATAAAAACATCTTCAAAAACAACAATGGAACCTGTACTGATTCCTTCTTGCCATGATGTTTGTTCATTAAATTTATCATTTAATTCAGGGAATTTTTCTAATAATTTTGTATTTAATTCTTTTGGACTCATAATTTATTTTTCTCCTTTTAAAGCTCTTTTTAATTGTTTAATTAATTTTAATGCAATTTTTCTATCATTTCCATTTGGTGATTGTTTTCGCAAAAAAGTTAAAATAAAATAGACGTTGGTAGACATCTCGGTATACGAAATTAGTCAAATATTGAATGTTTCCAGCGATGCAATAAAAATTCGTATAAGTCAATTAGATTTTTTAAATTGAGGCAAAAATCCGACCTCACCCTATCTTCGATACCGTGAGGGATTTGGGTGGTTTCCTTTACTATGAATCCTTAAGCTGTTCGCTTAACTATTCATCTACACTTAAGGTGATGTTTAGATCTTTTAGGCGTTTAGATAATGCTTTAACGTCTTCCGTTTTTGCGTACCCTAAGTCTAGTTTATAGGTATGGAAGGTGATGTGATCTTCGTTTATTTCTTTAATCGTTATATATACTCTTTGGGTGATTAGGTTTTCTTTATGGATTTTAGTAACTAGATTAATGGGATAGGTATGTTCACGATTATCTATAGTAAAGATTACTATTTCATTATTATCTTTATTTAGATAAATAAGATCTTTAACAATCTTATTATTCTTTTTTCTTTTTTTAATCGAAAATATTCCCCATATAATCGTAGTAAGTGATAAGGGAATAGATAGAATTAATAAATAATTAGATAGTAGCATTAAGGCGATTAGGCTTAGTGGTAACACCATAATTAAGATATCTAGGGTATAAGATGCATGAGTACGTTTAAGTAAACACTCTAAGTTAGTCTTACTTTTTAAAGGATGACCACAATGGGGACAAGTGATGGCATCGCTTGCAATGTCTTGATTACATACGGGGCATTTATTCATATATTCATATTATAGCCTAGTTTATAAGCCTCACCCCGATTTCATCGTCGTGAGACTTTATTTAAAATAAAAAGCACTTTTAGTGCCATTTATTTACCAACTAGGAGAGCCGTCCCTAGATCGCTTGACAAGATCACTTACTATTAAGTGCGCCGTGGTCGCCTGCTCACATTTTCCACCCTTGGTAGTTCTATTATAATCTTAATTATGTTGATTCGTAAGTTTTTTAAAACCTTTTTTTATCGTGAATAAATTCTAATAAATTGTGATGCAGGATTCCGTTCCTTTTCTGAAGCAATGTGTCAGTAGTTAAAACATATTTTGGATAATTATCCTTTATTTGTTCTAATGGAGCATATTCTCTATCTTCGGTTTTCTTACTTTCTAAAATTGTATATGCGACCTGTAGATATGAATAATTTAGATTATTATCTTTTAAAATAAAATCGCATTCTAATTTACCGATTCGCCCGACACTGACGTGATAATCATATGATCTAGCATATGCATAAACAATGTTTTCTAATATTGGTCCATAATGAATTCGGCTATCGGGATTAGTCACAAATGTTAGACCTAAATCAGCTAAATAGTATTTCTTTTCGCCTGCAAGCATCCTTTTTGATTTCATATCAAATCGATTACACTCATATAATATCTTAGCGTTTACTAAAGCTCTTATATATCTTGATAACACCGATCTACTAATAACGTTTCCATTTTTATTTAATTCTCTAAAGATATTATTCTCACTAGCAATTGAACCGCTATTATTAATCAAATAATCGCGCAAAAGATTAAAAGATGAAACGTTTCTAATAATTACCCTATTTTTGATATCTTTCTTAAATATCTCGTTAACTAAATCAGTAACATATTTCCTTTTTTCATTTAAGCCACTAAAGAAAATTGTTCTAGGGAACCCTCCTTCGTTTATATATTTTTCTAATTCTTTATTTAAATTAGTATCAACTTTTAATTTGTAGAATTTTTTCATATCAATATATTCATCAAGTGTTAATGTAAATATTTCGAATTCTATATAACGACCAGTTAACTTGGTTACTAATTCTCCGCTTAATAAATAAGAGTTTGAACCGGTAATAAATATTGAATAATCCCCATCGGTTCGATATCCATTGATTACTTCTTCAAAACCTTCAACATTTTGAATCTCATCAATAAATAAGTATTTAAGTCCTTTAATATTTTTTGAGAGATCTTCAATTAATTTATCCAATTGGTCGGCCGTTTTAATATTTCGATACCCTCTTTTATCTAAGTCTAGGTAAATAATATGGCTTTCTTTAATTCCATTATCTAGCAGTTCATCTTTAATAGTTTCTAATATTGAAGACTTGCCTGAGCGTCTAATTCCAGTAATTACTTTAATTAAATCAGGGACACTATAAAAACTTCTTATTTTAGATAAATATTTTTCTCTCTTGTATAGTTTCATTTAGTTTACCTCGATTTAATTATAGCGTTTTTTGAGTTAAAGTCAATTATCTTGGAACGATTTTGCGATTTTATCATTTTCGTATCAAGTAAACCCTATTTAACAGTTATTTTAATTAAGGCGTATGGTTGTTTGTCAATTTTAACTGGTGTTAACGTAAATGCAATTAACATATTCTAATTTTGTCTCCTTCTAATTGCTCTTTAAAGTGATTATCCATTTTTGATCCAATAAACACAATATCAACATCTTTTTTTAAGGCTTTAGTGAGTTCATCTTCAAAGAATCCTTGGTCAATCAATGTTTTGATGTTGCCTGATTCACAATAAATATCTATATCACTACTATTTTTAGCTTCTCCTCTAGCGTAACTTCCAAACAGATATGCTTCATTAATATTATGTTTCTTAAATATCGGTAGGATTTTATTTTTGATTTCTTTAATTGTTAATATATTACGGTGTACATCATTTTCAATTAGTCTATTAATATATCCATTAATGCTTTCAACCGATTTTAGTTTTTTAATAATATCAAAATTATCCTTTCTAACTCTAAAAGGAATCGTTTTATAACTATTCTTATTGTAGTTTTTGATGTAATCAATTTGATTAAAATTCATATCGGCCTCGAACATATGATATCATATGTAAATTATCTTGTAAATAAAAAAATGCCTCACCATGATTACATCATCGTGAGTTTTTATGTACATTTGATTATTAATATTATTAATGGTTTAAATAAAATATAAAATAAATATAAATTTTTAATTAAATTATAAAGTTAGATAAGCAGATTCGCTAAAACGATGAATTCGTTATCAAGTACACATTAATTTAACTCCAATTTCTACTAATTTTAGTATTTTTTGGAGCTAGAGTAATGATAATAAAAAAGGTGGCATGCGCCACCTTAATTAGTTAATTAGATTTAATTAAATCAGGACTCCTGCCCAAGCAGTGAAGTCATTAACAAGTTCTTGTTGACCACGCATAATGGCGAATTTGTTCTTTAAGGTAGAGATGTTATCTGCGCCTAAAGCATAACTCCAATTGAGCTTAACGTATTCGCGTGGTAAGAAACCAAGGACGGTGCAAATGTAGTTAGTATTATCAATAATCGCACTTTCGACTGGATTCTTGATAAAGTCACTCATACTTGGAGTATGACGAGTATAATTTGCATCATAATACATACGGTTAGTCTCATATGAGAGGTTATGGCTTTGTCTAAAGTTACCCGCAACATAAACATGGCGCATAACGTCATCGTGGTAGTAATTACCCGCATTCATATAAAGCGCGACACCGAATTTATCTTCGTTTAAATAACCACACCAATTTTCATAGTGTTGTCTAAATTCATAGTGATAAGATCCATCATCATAATCACCACGATAAGTAACACCATCACTATTGAGTTTTAATTTAGTGGTTCTTTCAATTGCAGTCGTGCCAACGTTCCAACCTAATTTATTGTCATAAATTTCATGACCATCAAAACTTGAAGAGAAATAATCTAATGGGTGAACCGTATATAACGCTGGTAATTCTTGCGTTGCATAAGGAACGCTGCTAGATGGAGCGACATAGCCAGATTCTTGAACATTGTAATTAGTGAATCCGTACCAGTTGATAAATGAGTTATCAACATAAACTAATCCATTCTTCACCTTATAGGTGTTAGTCATATAAGATTTAGTAAGACTGTTATTTTGTGCCCAGTCCGCTGCTTGAACTTTAATCCAAATGGAATCATCAGCAACTCTAAAGTCAATAATCTTTGATTGATTGAGATTTTGATCGCCAGATTGAACTGGATTGTATTCACAATAATTACCAAGATATTTAGCTCTTGTATAACCATTGTTGCTATCAACGTTAAAGTAATAGGATTGTTGTAATTCACGACCAAGGTCGTAAATGTTAATTAAATTAGGATTGCTCTTAATTTCTTTCTTGATGCCGTCGTTAATTAATGAACGTGAACGAATCTTAACTTCGTTATTGTTATTAATATATTCAACAGTATCTTGATTTAAATTTTGTAAAGAAGATAAGGCTCCGCCTAAACGAAGTGATACACCTGCTTTGATGATGTTATCGCGGATATAATAAGTTTCATCGCTTACTAAGTTTCTTGGTGCATGTTTAATTTCATTAATCGCTAAGGTAGCGGTAGTAGCACCAACATTCTTAAATTCGATTGATTTTAAGGTAGTAGTGGCTTTCTTTGATCCGCTATTACGGAATACATCAAGGAAGGTATTAAATGTAGTATCAGCGTTATCTAAGAAGAATTCTTCTTGGCGAGTTCCGCTACTAGTGGATAAATTAAGTATTCCCTTAATTTGTTCATTACTAGTGTAATCAAACGCTAAATAGTTATCTTCACCAAGTGAAGCATTAAGAGTTAAAGTTTGACTTGCATTAGGAGCAATGTTAATGGTTTGACCTTTAGTAATGCTAACATAGTCGACAAATTTAGCTTGGATATTGATTGGACCTTCAGCTTCATAGCCTTGTGATACTAAATGACCATTTTCATCATACCAACCAAGGAATTCAGCTCCTTCTTTCTCTAATTGAGGAAGGACGAAACCATCTTCATAGCAAAGCGTTCCAATTACTTCACCATATTCATCTAGATAAGTGACCATATTATCACTTACTACGTGGTTACGAATCATTGCGTTGTCACTGCCTTGATTGGATATTCTTACTGTTTGATGAGTACCGGCATCGAAATAACCAGCACCTAAAGTAACAGTGATATCCATTTCTTGTCCGGCTCTTTCGCCATCAGCCATAATCGCAGGATAATCGGTCTCATCACCATTAACGCCTAAATAGACTTTAACATTGAAAGTATTATTAGTAGCATCAATTAAGTTAGCTCTTACACGGATATAACCATTTGTGCAATCAAAGCCTGGTACAGAACAAGTAAAGCAAGTTCCAGGAGAACCCGCTCCTCTTGGTAAATTACCTTCGTATTGTACGGATTGAGAATAAATATAGCCTTTTTGATCACCGCTTCTATTAGTATTTAAACGAATAACAACTCCATCTTCGTTCTTGCCGTTAAATAAATAATAATAGAACCAAGTATCACGTCCGCTTGGAGTGTAACTAAAGTCAAAGATAAAGTCGATTCCGTTATTAGCGACATAGTCGTAAGTACCAAATAAATGAGAACCATCAGTTGGTAATGGCGAGAAGGTTGGACAATGTAAATTAACGTCTTTTAAAGTAACACCGGTTGTTTGGCTTGCGGAAGAAAGCATACGCATTCCGTATCTTTCACGGATATCACGGTTCCTTTTCTCTTGTTCGGTTTCTTCGTTATTATCGCTAGAAGGAACGTTTTCCTCAGTATTTACGGTTTCTTCATCCTTAGGGGTTGAAGTAACCACAGTTTTATTACAACCAGTAAGTAAAACTAAAGCCATCGCGCTTAACGCGAAAGAGCTCAAGAATAGCTTGTTTTTGTTCTTCATGCTTTTAATTATAGATGATAAGTCAAGTATGTGCAAGTATTAATTTATATGCGTATGCGTGTGCGAGAACATAACTAGGGTAAAATATGGATTGTTTACCAAAAAACGATATTTAATCAACCAAACGTTTTTTAAAGCTTAAACTTAAAAATTTGAATAATCAGGCTATTCTCAAAAATTAAAAATATTTCAAAAATTGGGAATAAGTGTATAATATGAATCAAGAAATCAACAAAATATAAAGGAAATGAAATTGAATGAATTATTTTATAAGAGATAAATTATTAAAGAAAATGATCAATCTCCAAAATACAACAGATATAAAAGTAATAACCGGATTAAGAAGGAGTGGAAAATCTGTTTTATTAGTTGAATTTATGGACTGGCTAAAGCAAAACGATGCTAATTCTAATATTATCTTCGTTAATCTTCAGGATATTCAATTCGAATCTTTATTGGAATATCATAATTTGCATAAGTACGCTTTAGATAACTATAAAGAAGGCATGCATAACGTTTTAATAATTGACGAAGTGCAATTATGTAATAAATTTGAATTAACAATTAACAGCCTTCACACCAGGGAGATGTTTGACATGTTTATTACAGGTTCCAATGCATTCTTGTTAAGTTCTGACTTAGCAACATTATTTACTGGTAGAACTATGAATATTGACGTTTTTCCGTTTTCGTTTAAAGAATTTACTGATTATTTTAAAAGCTTAAATTACAATGGAGATTTATTCGATAAATATATCAAAGAAGGTGGGATGCCTGGCATATTGACATATGATGACAAAAAGGACAAAAACAATCATCTAAAAAATGTTTTTAATACCGTTCTATTAAGAGATCTAATCGAAAAATATAAGATTAGAAATCAGGATGAGATAAAAAAACTTTCTGAATATATGTTAGATAATATTGGAAATATTTTATCGCCAAATAACATTTGTAATCGTTTGAATATGAACAAAATTGATATAACTAGAAAAACTGTTTCTAAATATTTAGATTATTTTGAAAATTCTTTTATGTTTTACAAGGCAAAAAGATTTGATATTGTTGGGAAAAATTATTTATCAAGCAACTTTAAATATTATCTTTCTGATATAGGATTTAGATACGCGATTAATGGGACAAAAAATTTAGATTTAAGCAGAGCCTTAGAAAATATTGTTTATCTAGAATTATTACGAAGGGGTTATGAAGTTTATATCGGGATGTTATATAAAAAAGAAATTGATTTTGTGGCATTAAAAAGAGAGGAAAAAATCTATATTCAAGTTTCTTATGATATTAGTTATGAAAAAACGCTTGAAAGAGAATTAGCGCCATTAAGATCTATAAGAGATGCCTATCCTAAAATGATATTAGCCAGGACAAGATGCTCTGAATATGATATAGAAGGAATAAAGATTGTTGATGTAGCGGAGTGGCTTTTAAATGTTAAATAATATGAAATTAGTAAAGATTATCTTACTTTCTACCACCATCTCTCTAGTAGGTTGTAAAAGTGAACCTAAGACTTTTACCATTACTTGGAAAAACGAGGATCAAATCCTAGAAATTGATGAAAACGTTCCTTTAGGAACGATTCCGGTTTATGATGGTCCTACTCCGACTAAAATAAACCCCATACCAGTTATTAAAGAATATAGCTTTATTGGCTGGGATAAAGAACTCGCTCCTATTAGCTCGGATATGACCTATCAAGCAATGTTTAATGAAAGCGAAATGTCAGCGTTAGCGATTACTTTTAACGCGAATGAAGAACATAGAGAATTTACATTTAATAATTCAAACACGAAGGTTGATTGGGGAGATGATAGTGAAGTAAGTGAAGAGGCTACTCATGAATATCTAGAAAATGGAGATTATATTATTCGTTTTTATACTGATTCAGTAGCGCAATTTGATGTCGCTAGT
>JAKSUY010000005.1 GCA_024408495.1 Bacilli bacterium | reverse complement strand
TTACCTAGTTTTGCAAGAGAAACGCATCCACCTTTTTTTGCTTTTATTAGGTCTTCAGACTTAAAAATATCATCAAATTCTGTCATTTAAAACCTCACAACAATTATTAGCGAGACCTTCAGACTCTTTGAACACACTCATAAAATAGGTTGCATTAAAGTCATTATCTTTGTCATTAAATTCACTAAATTTTCCAAGAAACTCATTCGTTTTACTGATAGCGCTAATAATTTCGTCTCTTTTTTTGCCTCTAATAAATTCATCCATTAAAACTATTTTAACGGCATCGTATATATAACATACGAAGATTAAACTTTCTATAGTGATTGGCAACGGAATTTTACAAAAACTAACCACATAGGTATCATTTTCAGTATATTTAGGATATTTTAATTTCAAAAATTTTTCGTTAGGCATTGAAATCCCTCTAACATTTTAATTTTACACCAAATTAATATAGTTAACTGAAATGTACATCGTAATGCGCCCTCTATTTTTCAATCGGCGGTGTTGGTGTCTTTCTTGCAACTTAGTTATTAGATTATAGATAATTTATATAATTATTAGAAAACGCGCTTGACTGAAGTACATTGTGAAACAATAATCAGTATTTCACATAAATTTGTGATTGTTAGTTTATTAATGATTGCCAAGCACTTGTCTGGCAACAACGTTCATATGTCGATATTAAGTTTTTTAATTAATTCTTCGTAAGAATTACTGCAAAATAGTTTCAATAACTCCGAGTTATCACAACAATCTAAGTTGGTACAAATAATGACAATATCACCATTGGAATTATAAATATCTCTACTTGTAATGTTTAGTTTATTTTCTTCAATTATCTTCTTCGTGATTTTAGTTTTAAAGTATTCGAACTCTTCCTTTCGTCCATTAAATCCTTTAATAATTATTTTATTATCTACTAAAGTTTTATCATCAATTGAATAAGGCATTTCTAATTTCATTCGACTTTGTATACAAATCAACGATTCTAATTTACCCATAGAGCTTTCAACATAAATTCTTGTAAATAGAGAAGTGAGTATAAACGCTAAAACTAAAAAAGATATAATGCAAAGTAGAAATTGAAGCCTAGACTGCTGTATATCGTTCCAGGTTTTCCATATAGCAATCGCTTGCACACAACAAGATGCGATAAGCATTATTATGGATAATGTTATAGATTGATTAGGGGTGATTTTTTTGCAATTTTTGTCATACTCTTTTTTTATGTCTATTCTTCTTCTATGCATATCTTTTTCTATTTTCTTATAATACTTATAAGTTTTTCTACATATAATTTCGTTTTTGCTACTAACAAAATTATCATATTCATTAATTCGCATCCTGCTATTCATATATATTAAATCGTAAATTGCATTTTCGAACTCTTGATTTTTGTAAGTATTTTCTTTAAACAATTCATCATTCATAAGTTCGCAATATCTATATAGATTTAACTTATTAAACAAATAATTTTTCCATATATTGTTAGAAGCTGGAATTATAAATGATAATATTGCAAAGTAAATACCTATTAAAACGAAAAAATTTGGATTAAAACCAAGCACTTTAATGCTTATAGTTAACCAAGAAAAAAATGATGAAGAAAATAGAATAACGATAATTGATATTGAATTGAATAAAATGTTGCTGCCGGTTTTTCCTAGTTCAAAAGCATCAACCAATCTTGATGACAAGACTTCTTTATATTTTTTAGCGTATGTTCTATTAGACACAATAAAGTCATCTCTAATATAAAATGATGCAAAAGTTTCTTTTCTGTTTAATAAATAGTCAATACTTTTTCTTCTGTCTGCAATATCATCTAACAAAAACCGTGAAGGATTCATACTATAAATTTTATCATTCCTCTTCAACTTCAGCATCTATTCCATCGAATTCTTCCATGATTTCTTCATTACGTTTAATGAATTCAGGATCTTTAGCGGCTTCTAGCATTCCTTTTCTATATTCTTCATTTCTAATATTATGTTTATAAATCATTAATTCAGTTAAGGTTGCGTAGATAAGCTTCCTTTTAGTGCTTGTATAATATTTTGTATAACAGAGTAACTTCTCGATATTTATATGATATTTCTTAAGTAAATTACATAGAACGATTTTATATTCTTTATCATCTACATCTATGTTAGCGTCATATTTATTAGAAATAACATCAAGAAGCATAAAATATTTATAATTCTCGTTATTAATTTTTAATGGAGGTTTTATTAATGTAATACCTTTAGTGTTTCTTAATAAGGTTGTTCGATAATTATTAGTAACAATATATGTTTTAACAGGCATTTGAGTGGATAACCCTAATTGGTTGATAAGAGCAGGGCCGGTTTCATATCCTATTCTTTCACCTTTTTTATTAATTATGCATAAGCGAGATATTAGTTCGAATTCATTAATACCGGTTTTACCAAACGGTGTATTAACGCTTTTGTAGAAAATACCTTTTTGATATCTATTGATATTATCGTTTTGATCAATATAACGACTAATGTATTCCATAACTACATCATAAGGAATAATTTCGTGTGAATTTACATAGTCATATACATCTTTTGAAAAAATCGGTTTACTAGTTCCTTGTTTATTGATGTATCTCTTTATATCCCTCATTACATCCATATGTTATATTATTGTATTATTTTTATATAATATTTCAACAAAAATATAATTTAGTGTATTGACATTACTGTGTAATCAATTTAATATAATGGTACAGAGCCCACCACGCATAAGGCACATTCATGTGTACTGCGGACCAGGGTGGGACATTTATTTAATACAAAGGAGAATAATATGGCATCATGGACAGATATATTTAATGAAATAGATGATACTAAATTTTTAATTAATAAAGGTGTTTATGGTTATCGAACTGATGAAATAATCAAAAAATATATTAAAAAATTTGCTGATATGAGAGATAGGAATGTAATAGTCTACTATTCTGATTGGCTAAACAAAACAATCAAAGGACCAAACATCGATATAAATGATAATGATATGGTCGCCTTTATGAATGCGGTATACGGGTTAGATAAGTCAAAAGGATTAGATTTGATTATCCATACTCCTGGAGGCGATCCGCTTGCCACAGAAGGCATTGTTAAATATTTACACAAGATCTTCGGAAATAATATTGAGATATTTGTTCCGCATATGGCCATGTCAGCTGGAACAATGTTAGTATGTTCATCGAAATGTGTGTGGATGGGTAAGCATTCATTTCTGGGACCAATAGACCCTCAATTTAATGGAGTATCAGCATATAACGTAAAGAAAGAATTTGAAGAAGCTAAAAAGGAATTAGTTGAAGAACCAAAAACTTTTAGAAATTGGGAAATTCGTTTATTTAAATATAGCCAAGCTGCTTATTATTTAGTAACTGATTATATCAAATTATCTTCGAAGCTAGCATCCGAATGGTTAAAGAAGTATATGTTTGAAGGCGATTCACTAGCTAATTCTAAATCAAGAAAAATAACCAAGAAAATTAATGTTAATACAGGATCACACGCAAAACATTTTGATCGAGATTCTTGCATTAAATTCGGTTTTAATGTTAAATGTTTAGAATCAGATTCGAAAATTCAAGATGTTGTGTTAAGTATCTATTATGCATTACAAATTTGTGGTGATAAAACGAGCATGTGCAAATATGTTGTTAATCAAAATGGCAAAGCTTTTGTTGGACATGGTATAATAGGAATGCAAAGAGGTTAGAAAAGTTATGGGTGATAGATTTGTAAATCCTGCATATCCACTTTTTTCTTATCAGTGCGATGAGAGCAAAAGTTTCGTTTCTAATGGTTCTGACAAAAATCCATTGCCAGAAAACACTTCTGCAAGCGAAATATATAACAAGTATTTTGGGAAGGAATCAAAAAGCAAAACAAAAAAATAATTGTATTTTTTCCCTTGCTGATTGATAATATTAAATACTGAAGGCGTAACGCCGCAAGCCCACGCGAAAGCGTGGTATTCTAGGATTTGGACCGCTAATACGGTCCTTTCTTTTTATAACTGAAGCACACCCCATCCTAACTTCGTTATCATGGAGATGCCCTTTTCTCCCATTGTTATCACAAAGGGATCAGGTATGTGTTGCTAAATTTATTCCATTATTACTTGGTTTAAATTAGAATAGAGAAGATGGATAAAGAATATAAGGTTAAGCATTTATATTGTTTTATTAAGAGATGTTTTGATATCTTTTGTTCTTTTATTGCAATCATTGTTTTACTTCCTTTATTACTTATTCTTATGGTATTAGTGCCTTTAACTAGTGAAGGTTCTCCTTTTTATTTAGATAAGAGATTAGGGAAGAATAAAAAAATTATTAAAGTTATTAAGTTTAGAAGTATGAAGAATGATGCTAGACCGGTGATTGAAATATTATCTAAAGAACAATATAAAGAATATATTAAGACTTTTAAGTTAGAGAATGATCCTAGGACTACTAAGTTTGGTAGATTCTTAAGAAAGACTTCTTTAGATGAATTACCACAGTTATTTAATATTCTTAAAGGTGATTTATCTTTTGTAGGTCCTAGACCTATTGTAGAGAAAGAATATGAATATCTTTGGAATAATGATGAACTTATATTTAAAGTAAGACCTGGATTAACTGGTTATTGGGCGGTTAATGGAAGAAGTAACACTTCTTATGAAGATAGAGTTAAGCAAGAAGACTATTACGTGTTAAATCGTTCATTATGGCTTGATTTTAAGATATTAGTTAAAACCGTGTTTGTCGCAATCAGCGGTAAAGGCGCTTTATAGCTTAATCTTGCTGTTTAAATCGTATGCAATGTATTTTGCCTCTAATATGAGGCATTTTTTATTAAATGATAATATTTTTGATTTAAAATTAACTTTTTTAAGTTTTTTAGCTTGTTTAATTTGTTCATCACGCAGCGCTTGTTCTTTTTTATAGCAAAGACAATACTCGTTTAATACTGGAATAGCGATTACTAAAGTTGCAACAATATCTGCTCCGGTTCCAAATAAGAACGAACTCTCAAACATACTACGAACAATAAAGATAAAGATAAATAACAGACTTATAAAAGAGAATAAAGGTTGTGTTTTATATATTTTTATTGCTGCATAAATTAGATAGACAAATAATGCAGCATAAATAAGTAATAAAATAATACCGCCTTGGCAGATTAACTCCACTACCCCGTTATGCGCCCAATAAATGTTTTGCTCAGATATGCCTGGGTTATTACCATACACTAAGCATAAAGCTTTAGGATATATCAAACCACCGAAACCGAAAATATAACTCCAATAATTAGTGTTAAGTATTTGGAACGAACAACTCCAAATAGCACTTCGTGATTCTAAAGTCTTACCTGCGCTTTCAAATGAATTAGTGATAAAAGTTTTAATGTCATATAAGATTCCCGCTGTACTAAATGACATCATAACACTTACATATGTTCCAATAAGTACAATAAAGGAAAAAATCAACAAGGTTATTACTAGGTTGTCTTTACTCTTTTTAGCTAGAAGCACTACTCTACTAATTAGATGAATAAAAATAACTAACAACCCTAAAGCAATACAAATTTTAGAAGTAGACATTAATAAGAAGAAGACAAGCGGAATAAGATAAAGCGACCATTTCCAGTTTTTCTTTCTAATATGTAGTGCGATAGTAACCATAATAGTGAGTAACATAAAATATCCGAATAAATTATGGTGGCCTAAGAACGATTTAATCCCGTCTTCATACTTTAACTCAAAGAACCCATTCTCAAATAGATGGGCGTAAGAATCTTTATCTAAAATGAAACTAGTTAGTATTAAAATAACTGAGAAACCAATTAATCCTAAATAAATAAGATGCACGTATCCTCTACTATTAACGCGTCTTGGAAATAAATACATGAATATTATAGGGAATAAGGCAAAGACAAAACCCCAAAGAATAGAGTAAGTTCGGAAAATAGGTGTTATATCCATTTCCTGATTGTTTGGTAAGAATACATGATTAGGGATAATCAATACTGAAATAAGATTAGATAATGCGATTGCTATGGCAAACGCTAGAAAAATTTTATTAAGTTTTAGATGATTAAATTTGTATTCAACAAATAAATAAAAACCTAACAAGGTAAATATCATAATAAATAAAGGTAAATATAACCCTAGGTTAGCGGTCTCGCTTAATCCACAATCAGTAAAAAAATTGAACGCTATGCTAAAAACATTTATTCCAATCATCAGAATAAAAATTAAAATATCGACAATAACAATTTGATACGGGAATTTACTTTTCTTGCTTTTGTCCATCGTAAAACCTACTTTGGATCAAGATATTGTTTAATATCAACTTTCTGAGTATCAATTTCCGCTAAAGCTTTACGGGTTTTAAGGACATATGCACACGAACAAGATAATTCATCAATATGAATCGCGGCGAAGAAAGGTAACATTTCTGGATCACGTGCTAATTCGCCACACATACTACAAGTAATACCAGCCTTATGTGCATTATCCACTGTCATTTTAATCAAGCGCATAACTGCATAATGCTTTTTATTAAATACATCATTTAATGCTGGATTAAGACGGTCGCACGCTAAGGTGTATTGGAATAAATCATTCGTGCCGATAGAGAAGAAGTCTACATGCTTAGCTAAATCATCACTCATAATCGCCGCTGCGGGTGTTTCAATCATAATACCGACCTTAACCTTATCGTTAAACGGAATATTATCTCGCTTTAAGTCTTCTTTAACTTTCTTAATCATATCTTTATAGAAATTAACTTCAACGATGCTTACAATCATTGGAATCATAATTGATAGATTGCCATATACGGATGCGCGATAAAGCGCTCTTAGTTGAGTATAAAATACTTCAGGCTGCTTTCTACATATTCTGATTGAACGTAAACCTAAAGCAGGGTTATCTTCTTTCGCTAATTTAAAATATGGGACTTTCTTATCCGCGCCAATATCAATGGTTCTAATAACAACTTCTTTCTTGCCCATTTCTTCAAGCACTTCACGATAATAGTTAAATTGGAAATCTTCACTTGGATAATTCTTACTACCTAAATAGATAAATTCGCTTCTAAACAGTCCGATACCTTCGCCATCGTTTTTCTTAACGTTTTCAATTTCTAAGGCCGAGGCAATATTGGTGTATATTTTTAATTTAACTCCATCTTTAGTAACTGTAGGCTTACCAACATATTGCTTTAATAAACCATTTTCATTTAAATAATCTTGCGCTAATCGATTATAGTTATCTAATTCATCTTGACTAGGATCGATAATTAATCGACCTTTAATCGCATCAACAACGCCTTTTCTACCAGTATAAGCAGAAGATAAATTAAAATTACTTACGCCACATATTGTAGGAAGTTCTAATGTTCTAGCAAAAATCGCTACATGACTATTTTCATTACCATTAACCAACACTAAACCTTTTAAGAAGGTACGATTTAGCTTCATTAAAAATGAAGCCGCTAAATCGTTGCAAATTAAAATGGTTGGTTTATTTAAATTAATTAATTCATTATTGCCCAATAAAACATTTACTAAGTTTTTACCAACTTCAACAACATCAATAGCTCTTTGCTTCATGTATTCGTCGTCTAAAACAGCAAAGCTATCGGCGATTTGTTTACTAGCATTAGTAATTGCGTCTTCGGCGGTTTGGCCTTCGTTAATATTCGAACGCACTAAATCTTCAAAATCGAGATCTTCTGCCATTAAACGATAGGTTTGGAAAAGCGCGGCTTTTTCTTCTCCTACAGTTTTTAAAGCGGATTGATATAATTCATCAAACGATTTTAAGGCTGATGTACGAGCATATACAAAGCGCTCATATTCATCGCCGCCTTGATCAAAGTTTTTTTGGCGGGATTTATTTACTTCTTCGTAGACTAAAATATCCGCGAGTGCGTATCCTTCAAAGATAATCCGGCCCTTGTATTGCATAAACTAATTAATGTTAATTTTATAAATTCATAGCGAAGGCTTTCTGAATGGCTTCAGCAGCCGCTTCTTCATCTGAACCATCTACGGTAATGGTGATTTCTTCGCCAAATTTAATACATAATCCCATTACGCCAAAGATTCTTTTTAAATCAGCGGTTTTTCCTTTTGAGGTAATTGTGGTGTTGCTTGCATACTTTCTTGCTTCAGCAACTACAATGCCTGCTGGACGAGCGTGGACTCCTTCCTTATCTCTAATTGTGTAAGTAAATGTTTGCATAATTTATCTCCTTATTTCATTAATTTCATCGCTTCAGCGATACTCTTTTCATCGGCTAAACCCTCAGAACATACTGTTGCAGCTGCTACTGCTATACCTTTTTTAATTGCTAGATCAAAACTTCTAGTTCTTATATATTCATCCACTAGACCGGCTAATAACGAATCACCAGCGCCTATGGTATTTTTAACTTCTACTTTAAGCGCTTTTGCTTTCATTGTTAAATCATCATTAACTAAAACTGCACCATTAGCGCCACGCATAACTACTACATTTCGCGCACCCATCTTTAATAAACGTTTTGCGCCTCTTACGCAATCATCCTCATTCTTTATTTGGGTAAAAAGCGTGTCTGCTAATTCTTCTTCGTTAAGATTAACTAAAAATGGTTTGTATTTAAGTACTTTAAGTAAAGGCGCTCCAAATAAATCCACTACAATATAAGCTTTACGAGAAGAAATAAATTTCAAGAAATTATCAAATAAATTAAGCGATAGGGTTTTAGGCATACCACCAGAAATAATCACAATATCATCTTTTTTAATCTTAGCGAGTTTCTTAGCTAGATTCATAATATCTTCATGAGAGATGATTGGACCAGGTGCATTTATTTGTGTTTCTTCATTCGTATTTCCTTGATGAAGAATTTTAACATTAACTCTAGTCGCTCCGCCTTTAACCCGCACAAAATCAGACTTGATATTTTCAAGCTTTAAATCTTTTTCAATAGCATCGCCAGCATAGCCACCAATTAAGCCTAAAGCAATTGAGTCGCGCTTAAGTGCTTTTAAAACGCGAGAAACATTAATGCCTTTTCCGCCTACCGAAGCTGCTTCGTTATTGGCTCGGTTAATTTTGCCAATGCGCCATGAATCACTTAATTCAAAAACAACATCAATCGCTGGATTTAAAGTAACTGTATAAATCATATACGTTAGTTATTATAACTAATTTATATAATTTTGCCTATCTTTTAATGAAATTAAAAAGTAGATAATTTATAAGCATTTATGCCTATATTTAATAAAAACTAGAACAATTAAACAAATTATTATTTATCTATACTATCGTTAGATTTTTTCTTTTTAAACGGTTTAGCAAAGAAATGACCGACTTTGGCAAATCCATTATAAACCGGCTGAGTTGGAATACCCTTCCATTTCTTAAGTTGAGCTTCTTCTGGTTTAACATCTTTTTTAAGTAGACCCATAATTATTCCTGCAACAGCAGTGCCAACAACAACACCGAGTAAGCCCCAAAGAAGAGTAATACTAACTGTTCCTGTGCCAACCGCCATCGCAAAAATACCGCCTTCAGCTGCAACACAACCTAAGCCACCCCAACAAGAGATGACGCCACCAACGCCAGCGCCTATCATACATGAAACGATGACTCTAATCGGATCTTTAGCAACATAAGGAATTGCGCCTTCAGTAATGCCACAGAATCCCGTTAATGCATCAGCAGGAGCGGTTAAGCGGTCTGCCTTTTTGAACTTTTGTGGGAATAACCATACACATAACGCGCATGCCATCGGAGGAACCATAATTCCAACTACGTGAGCCGCATTTACAATTAAGCTAAACATATAAAGCGGATCTTGTGGATTAGTACCATAAGTTGTTAATAAGTAATAGCAGAAATAGTGGCTAGCTTTATTAATAGGACCACCCATATCGGTTGCCATTAAGGCTGCAACTAAGAACGCTAAGATATAAATTAAATTCTTATCTAACATTTGAGATAATCCCATCGAAATACCAATGTTAATATAGGCAACTGGTACATTAATTAACACCATCGCTAAACCAGTAATTGCAACACTACAAACCGGCTCTAAGAATATCGATTTAACACCTGAGAGCGCTTTCGGCATTTTTGCAAATGCTTTTTGTTGTAAGAATAAAACTACATAACCGGCTAAGAAACCAGCTAAAATAGCGCCTAAGAATCCAGCGGCAGTAGTTTGTAATTGTTTAGCTAAATCGGTCTCAGGACCATTAAGTGCAACTTCAATTATGTAAAGCAATGAGAACGTTCCTTTTGAAGAACACATGCCGCCAATGAAACCAGCCGCAAGGCCAGCACGACCAGCAATTGAATAAGCGATAAAACCACCAATCACCGGAAGCATTAATGTTCCTAAACCAAATCCACCGATTTGATTAAGAATATTGGCGAAAGGATTGATTGTACCGAATCCTTCTTTACCAGCATTTCCACAGCATGAATCAATAAAGAAACTTAATGCTAAGATGATTCCACTTGCAACCACAACTGGAACCATGTGGGAGATACCGTACATTAAATGTTTATAAATAGTTCTGAAACTAAATTTATTTCCGCTAGAACCAGAAGTTTGAGTTTCTCCACCGCTCGCTTTTGTCTTTCCATTATTAAAAACAGGTAATTTTTTATCTAATGATTTTTCAATTAGTTCTTTTGGTTTATTAATTGCTTTAGCAACTGGACATTGGAGAACTTTGTGTCCGTTAAAACGAGTCATTTCTACGTTAATATCACACGCAATAATAATTCCTTCTGCGTGAGCTATTTCTTCATCAGTCAATTGATGCTTAACCCCTGATTGTCCATTAGTCTCAACCTTAATCGACATATTCATTTCTTTAGCGGTTCTAATTAATGACTCTTCCGCCATATATGTATGAGCGATACCAGTTGGACAAGCAGTAACCGCTAAAATTCTAGGATAATCATCTGATTCATTTGTATCTTCTTTTGCACCTTCATTTTCAGCATCATCAATAACTTTCATAAATGCTTTTGGAGTTTTTGCTTTTAATAATTTTTCTTTAAATTCAGGATGCATTAATAAATTTGATAATTTCGCTAACACATCAAGATGAACATTATCTTTACTTACTGGAGCGGCAATTAAAAACAAAACATTAACCGGCTCTCCGTCAAGCGATGCATATTCAACACCGTTAGGAATAACCATTGCGGCTAAAGTCGGTTTACTAACCGCTTTACTTTTACAATGAGGAATCGCAATCCCTTCACCAACACCGGTTGTAGATTCTTTCTCGCGGTTGAATACACCAGCTTCATAAGTAGTTACATCAGTAACGTTACCTGATGCACTAATTAATTTAACTGCCTGTTTTAAAACATCAGTCTTATCCTTGGCCTTAACCTTAAGATCAATGGTTTTAATTGATAATAAATCAGTAATTTTCATAACTATTATCAATTATAGAATAAAATTACCTATTATAGGTAACTTTCACGATAAATGATTAATAAGCAGACGTATATATTTTTATCATATCTTCATATTTAAGATTAATAACACCGGATAAACTAGTGGTTTTATTGTTAGAAAGACGAAGTGCCATCTTCTCTAAATCGCTTTTTTTAATTTTTAATTCTCTTAATGAAATTGGCATCCCAACCTTATGATAATAATCTTCTTGTTTCTTAATTGCTTTTAAAACATCATCAGTGTTCCATACTTCTTTAGCGAACTTTTGCCAACATTTAAGGTCATATTTATAAACATATCTTGCCCATGATCCCCAAATAGCAGATAAGCCTGCTGCGTGCGCTACATTAGGGTATAAACCACATACTTGATGACCGAATGGATGGACTACAAATCTAACTTCTTTACCAAAACCAGTTAAACCATTATGCGCTAATGAAGATGCCCACATCATATTTGCTCTTAATACATAATCATTCGGCTTCTTAATGCATTTTAACCCTAATTCATTAACCGTTTTAATAAGCGCTAAAGCAAGCGCATCGGTTAATATGGTATCTTTAACCGGAGAAAAGTACCTTTCCATTGTGTGCATAGCAATATCAACTGCACCACAAGCCGTTTGATACTTATCAACGGTAAGAGTTAAATCTGGATTTTCAATTGCAAAATCCATTTGATTAATAACATTATTAAAGCCTTTCTTTTCTTTGGTTTTTTCGTTAGTAATAACTGCTGAATTACTCATCTCACTACCAGCAGCGGATATCGTTAAAATGGCCGCCTTAGGTAGGCTCTTAGTAGGAGCGGGTTTGCCACAGAAATAATCCCATACATCAACTTTAGGATTAGCAACACCAATAGCAATTGCTTTAGCAGAATCTAATACCGATCCACCGCCAATCGCTAAAACAAAATCAACTTTCTCTTTTTTTGCAAGTGCTATACCTTTTCTTACAAAAGAAAGGACTGGATTAGCGGTTACCCCGCAAAATTCAATATATTTTATTCCCTCTTTCTTTAAACATTTTTCAACTCGATTAACCAAACCGTTTTTCTTAACGCGATTAGAGCCGAAATGAATTAAAACCTTATGAGCATGATACTCTTTAATTAATTTTCCGATTTTAAGTTCTTCATCTTTTCCGAAATAAACTTTAGTCGGAATGTTATATATAAAATTATTCATAGTAATATCTTACTATGTTTTCCTTGTTATACACAGTTTAATATAAAGATTATTTTATGTTTTCCAAATAATCAGTAAAAAATTCTTTAATTTCTACAGTTTTTTCGGTTGTTATTTCTTTACCAGAAGGAAGTAAAAATTCGCTTAGACCATAGCAATCAGAAGTACCACTCCAATCATATGTGTAGCCAAGTCTAGTCCAAGGAGATTTTGTACCCTCATTATAATAAGAATAAATGATATTATCGTTAAACCATTTTTTATAATCTTCACTAACATCACTAGGCAAAGATAATCTCATTGGTTTTGTAACATCCGTCTCATATACCGGTCTAATTAAATCACTGACATTCACATAAAAAGAAGAGATATGAGTATGAGCCTTTTCTTCCGCAACACCTAGAAGTTGTTTTGAGCGCAATACATAATCAGTGAATTTACCTTTATTCTTTTTGTACCAATTAGCCATTTCTTTAACTGATACTAACCAGCTTTCCCAATTGGTTGTGATAGTTTCGCCTTCTTTATATGAATCTGGATAATGATGCAATGAACATAATAAAACTTTAGTATTGTCCTTGTTAAAGATAACGTTATCATCTCCGGGAGTTAGATTGACTAATGGTCTAATCTTACTTTCATCCGCATATAAAACATCCTTAACCGTATTTTCAAATAATTCGGCATTACTTAGAGGCTTAGAACACCCTAATAACATAGGGAACACTAAAGTTAGTAATATAGTTTTTTTCATACAAGAATGACAAACCAAAACGTTGTTTTATATAAAAAGATTTTAAATTTTTTGTTCGCCGTGCTAAGTAAGTAAGCGTTTCAACATGAATTGAAACGTTACAGAAATAATAAAATCGGCTCTTTAAAATAATTTTCTAAATATTTTCAGTCCACGATGCATTAACTGTGACTTCGGTGTCGACATAAGTCCAATGACTGCCGTTAGTGACTTCATTGTTGTCGCCATCTAACCAAGTTAGGAATTTATATCCATCTCTTGTTGGAGTATTAAAATTAATTTTATCCCAGAATTTTATTTTTGCTGTAGCCTTATCGGTTGCGATTTTTATCTTTTGATCATCACGATATGTTATCGACGTCACTCCAAATCTAAAAGAGGTATAGCCCGAATCTCTCCATCGCAAGTCAAGATACTGTGAAAATGATAAATCACTCTTGTCTTTTGTATATAAATTTTCGTATGTATCAAATTTAGTATCCGATATGACATAACTTATAAAGTTATCACCGCCGCACCAGCCGTTCATAGTTAGCAATCCAGATTGGCTATATAAGAGGGATCCGTAATCAAAACTAATTTTTTCATAATGATAGGGAATATTTAAATATAATCTTACATAACCTGTTTTGCCTTTAGCAATATCGCTGACGGAGACTTCAAATTTACCATTATTATCACTTAAAGATTTATAGCCTTTTTCGGTGTCCAAAAGATTCCATTTTGCATATATTGTGTCTCCACAATGTAAAATGTTATCTTTTTCAGTACTCAATGGGGTTTGGCAAGCTTTATCTAAATACCAGCCACCGAAATTATAGCCCTCACGATTAGGTACATTAATTCCATTTGGATTAAAGCCTTCTTCTTCGCTTCCTTCTTGAGCAATATTTTCAATTTTTTCAATAGGGTGTTCATCATAATTATAATCAAGATATATAAAAGAAAATTCGCTATCAAGTTTCCCGCCTTTCGCATCTAAAGTTACAACACTTTCAGTAGGAGCAATATCTACATAAATTATTTTGTCCATTGTTGTTCCAACATCCCATCCAGTGATAGGATTGGTTTCAGTTTTCCCATCTTTAACTAAATAGAAATTTTCGAAATTGAATCCATTTTTATATTTTTCATCATTAAATATCGAGCTATCTAATGTAATCGCATCATTTTTAGTGTAAGTAGAAGGATTAGCATTTTCTAAATCTTCTGGCCAATTCACAAAACTAATATAAAAGACATTACTAAATTTAGCGTATAAATCAATGTCTCTATGAGAATCAGCAGGAATAGATGTTATTCTTGTTTCTTCTTCAAATGTCTCAGAAGTAAACCAACCTCTAAATTCGTTTTCCTCTCTTTTAGCATTCTTTAAATCGTTAACCCCGATTGAATAAACATAACCTTTAGGATTATAATTTGTATCTGTATCTAATATATTGTGATAAGTAATTTTATAATCATTAGGATTAAATTTAGCGAAAACTGATAAATTTTTAGTTATTTTAGTTTCAAAGTCGAATTCATGTTTAAAGTTTTCTTCTTGATACCATTTATCAAAAGTATAGTAATCTTTACTAGGATTATCAGGTTTGCTAACTTTATCATTCATAGGGACAATTTCAGTAGCATAAATTGTTTCTGTTTCTTCATTTTTACCTAAAAATGTAACAGTGAATCCATATCTAGCGTATAAAATTAAATCATCCGTAATTGGTGAATTAAAATCAAACTCTTCACTAAATTCTTTATCTTTGTACCATTTATAAAAACTAACTCCTTCTTTAGTGGGATTAGTTATATCTTCTTTATTAATCAGATTGCCTTCAACAATTTTAAGAGGTTTAATAAAATCACCATGATCAGTATCAAAGGATACAATAAAAGTTTTAGCTGGCGCTTGAGCACAAGAACCAAGTGTTGGTAACACGACACAAAGTAATAAAAATATATTCTTTTTCATAGTTTTCATATAGCGTATTCTCCTTTTACTATAGAAAAAAATAATTATACTCCAAAAAATATAAGATTATGAAATTAAATTATAAGGTTGCGATAGCTTAATCGTTAAGTTCCAATGGAATTTTAATAATTTTGATAAGATTCCAACGAATTTAACAAATTGCATAACCATTGTATTGTAAAATTTTTCTCGTTATTGTTCTACTTTAAGTTATACAAATTAGTAAGTTAATGGGGTATCTTTAATAATTTTTTATTCTCGCAAACAATAAATACTAACAGTGATCAATATCGCATTGGTGACATAAATCCTATTTTACCAGGCTTTTAAAACCAAGCTTACTAGTGCCTCTATAATTTTTACGAATTAGTTTTTTTAATATTGAAGATGTATTTTGCATTTTTGAATGTACCGATTTTAGTAATCTCATTTGTTTTTTGCAATTTTGCTAATTCCGCTTCTATTGTTGTAATTGATATATCAGGGAACAATGTGTGTATTTCTTCCTTCGAAATCGGCACTAAACTTTGTTTTAATGTGGCCTTAATTATCTCTTTTTTACTCATTTTATCTTTACTAAGTATCAAAAAACGTTCGTTCATTTTTTTGTAGCATTCATAAATTATTTGAAATGTAAAAACAATAAATGGTTGGTATTCGCATTTGTTTTCGTGCCAACCAACTTGAGATGATTGAAGAGCATCATAATAATCAAATTTATAGTTGTTAATCATTTTTTCAAAAGATACATATCTGCCAATATCAATTTCTTCTTTGAATAAAAGCAATAATGTTAACAAACGAGACAATCTTCCATTTCCATCTTGAAAAGGGTGAATTGCAAGAAAATCTACTATTACACATGGAATTAAAAGTAGTGATGGTATAGCGTAATCATCTCTTGCTACTTGGTAAGCAAGCATAAATTCATTCATTTGTTTTTCTACATTTTTAGCAGGTACTGTTTTGAATATAAGCTTTTTAATTGTTCCGTTTTTGTTTCTTTCAGCAATTATATTATCTTCTTTTTTATATTCTCCACCTTTATGAGAACCAGCGTGCCTTGAAAACAACATAGAATGAAGCTTTTTAATTGTTTCTTCATTAAAACTAAGGTATTTATAATTTTCTTTTACAAAAATTATCGCATCCCTATAACCAGCAATTTCTTCTTCGTCATGCGTAAGGGGCTTTGAATTATTTTCTACAATTTCTTCAATTCGCTTTTCTGTTGTATGAATTCCTTCAATTGCATTAGAAGCTTCAACGGAGTCTTTAATCGCAATTGTTTCAAGTTTCTTAAAAAGATTACTCTTGGTCATTTTTTTAGTAGAAGTTCTTTCTTTAAGATTAATAATGACGTTAGAAATAGAAAAAAGATTTGCTGTCAATACTTGGCTTTTTATGAAATCATAACTAAATTTATGCATAAATATTTATATTTTACTGAATATATTATAATAGAAAATATGCAGTATTTCAATATTTTACGGAATTAAATTATTTATATTTAAAATTTTAATACGCGCCCACATTGCACTATTACCTTAATTTATATGTGCCCTTATAGTGTCATCAATGGATGATACTAGTAACATATGATTTTAAGTTTAAAAATGCTTATTTTACTTGGTTTTTAGAACTAAGTTTACTAGTGTCTCCACGTGATATGTCATTGGAAACATATCAAACGGTTGCACTACTTTAATTATATATTTGTCTTTTAAATAATTAATATCTCTTGCAAGTGTGTTAGGATCACAAGAAACGTAGATAATATTGTTAGGCTTTAATCGATTAACGGCCTTTAAGAATTCAGGCGTGCTTCCTTTTCTAGGGGGATCCATTACTAAAACATCTAGCTGTTTTAATTCATTAATATATCTAGATGCATCATCACAAATAAACTTAATGTTATTAATCTTATTTTCTTTGGCGTTTCTGATTGCGTCTTTAACCGCACTTTTTTCGATTTCTACACTAATGACTTCTTTTACTTTATTAGCAAGCGACATTCCAATGGTGCCTACTCCGCTATAAGCATCAAGTAACGTATCCGATTTCTTTAGATTTAAATTATCCCTTATATAGTTATATAGTTGCTCTGTTTGAATCGGATTAATTTGGAAGAATGATTTGGATGAGATATGAAATTTAATTCCGCACAACGAATCGACTATGTATCCTCTACCAAATAAGATTCTTTCTTGTTCGCCTAAAATCACATTTGTATCTCTTTTATTAATATTTTGAACAATCGTGGTGATTTCTGGATTTTCCTTCTTAATTACATTAATAAAGTTATTACGGGATGGGAACGAATCACAATTAGTCACTAATACAACCATAATCTCATTAAAGTGCAATGAGGTTCTAATTAAGATATGGCGGATTACCCCATAGCGACGATCTTCATCGTATGGCTCAATTTTAAAATCAGACATGATTGTTTTAATTGAATTAATGATTTTATTACTACGTTTATCTTCAATCACACATTCATCAATTGGAACGATATCATGGCTTTTAGACCTATAAAACCCAGTTACAACCTTCTTACCCATCTTCTTTACAGGGGTTTGGCTCTTGTTTCGATAATAATACGGATTATCCATCCCAATGCAGTTATTTACCTTTACATCTAACTTAGTGATATATTTAAAAACATCTTTAACTTTATTAGTTTTATATTCAAGTTGTTTAGGATAACTTAAAGATTGAAAAGCGCAACCGCCGCAAGCAGTCGCAACTTTACATTTTGGATTAATTCTATCTTTGGATAAATTATGAATCTTCTTAATAGAACCATAATTAATGCCTGCACGATTATAATTAATAAGAATATCGGCTTCTTCACCAACAATTAATCCTTTAACAAAGATTACTTCTTTATTTAAATGAATAACGCCTTCACCTTCATTTGAATAAGAAGTACACTTGCCTCTAACAATTGATTTAGCTTTAATCATATCTATACATTTTATTATATAAAAAATTAGATATATTGACTTATTTATCATTACTACTATAATAAAAGTATCTTTTTTAGTTCAAATTAGTAAAGTATGAAGTATGAAAAATTAATCAAAAGATTAGAAAAAGAGTTAACCTATAAAGAAGATGGACCATATTTTATCGAGGATATTTATAAGTTATTTAAGGAATATTCCAGACAAACTACCTTTGATGTCCTAGATGAAGCGATAAAGCAAAGAAAAATTAAAAAATATTCTAGAGGCATTTATTACAAAGAAAACGAACCCTTAATAGAGGAAATAATTAAAAAAAGATATCTAATTGATGAACAAGGGGCTTGTGGAATATACGGGCGTTTAATTATGGAATTAAATTTTGGAATCTCTACGCAAGTTCCGATGGTCTATCAAGTTATCACCAATAAGGCTTCTAGAAAATATAGAGAACTGTCTATTAACGGGCAAAGGATTGCTCTTTATAAATCTAGATGCAATATTACAAACAAAAATTCTAAAGCATATTCATTGCTAGAACTTTTTACTAATCTAGATCTTAATGACTATACAAAAGAAGTTAAGGAAAACATTAGAAAATATATTAAAAAGGAAAACATTAGAAAAAAGGAAATTCATGAATTGATTCCGTTTTTTCCAGCTAAAACAACCAAAAACTTAACTATTACCGGTGCGATATATGAAGCTTTATGAGAACAAAGCGTTATTTACGAAATATATTCAAGATACTAGCAAGTATTTTGGCATACCCTCTTCAATAATTGAAAAGGATTATTATGTCTCTGAACTTTTAAAAACGCTCGCTAATAGATGCTCGAATTTAATATTTAAAGGCAGCACTTCATTATCAAAATGCCACCATTTAATTAAACGATTTTCCGAAGATATAGATTTATCTCTAACTAGTAAGACTATTGGAAACAAACGTAATTTAAAACATAAACTTCTAGATTCGTGTGAACACTTAAATTTAAAAATTACCAATATTAATGACATTAAATCTCACATGAACTTTAATCGCTATAAAATTGCTTATCCAATTATTTATCCACTAGACATCGTTACACCCATGATTCTCGTAGAAACAACATTTATTACATCTTCAGAACCTTACGAGGAAAAAGAATGCAGTTCTTTAATTGCTCAATATTTAAAGAAAACTAGACAACTGGATATTCTTAATAAATATTGTTTAGATGCTTTAAGAATCAAGGTCCAATCAATTGAAAAAACATTTGTCGATAAAGTCTTTGCTATATGCGACTTTTATTTAAAGAATAATATAACTCGTAATTCCCGCCACGTTTATGATCTATATATGCTTTATCCTAAAATCAAATTTGATAGTAAAATGAAAAAAATAATATCCGATTCATATACAGAAAGAAAATTATTAAAAAGTTCCCCAAGCGCCAAAGATGGAATGAGTGTCAATAAATTGTTACAAGAAATAATCGATAAAAATGTTTATAAAAATGATTTTCGTAATATTACAAGATACATGATTTACGAAGCCTTACCATACGAAAAGGCAATTACTGTTATTAATAAAATCATTAAATTAAATTTATTCAAATAAAAAGCGAGCCGAAGCTCGCCTTAAGATAATTATTAAGAATTACACTCTTTCGATATCCGCAAAGTCAACATCGGTTGGAGTGGAACGACCAAAGAACGTGGTCTCAATGCGGCAAACACCGGTAACTTTATCAATGGAGATAATCTTACCTTCTGAGCCCGCTAATGGTCCATTGATAACTCTAACTAAATCACCAACGTTATAGCGTGAATACATCGTATTATCAACACGACCCATACGTTTTAACACTGGTTCCATTTCTTCACGAGAAACCGGATTTGGTTTTTGTCCGCCACCGCTAGAACCTGCAATACCAGTAACACCTGGAGTGTTACGAACGATATACCAAGAATCTTCCGTCATAATCATTTCAACAAAGATATAACCTGGATATAAATTCTTTTTCTTAAATTTTGGTTTGCCTTCTTTATCAACTTTTTGTAAGCCAGTTTTCTTATCTTTTTCTGGTTCATCTTGTTCAGCCACAATAACATCAAAAATCACTGAACCTAAATTAAGTGATTCAACGGTTCGACGTAAATTTTCCGCGACTTTATTTTCGTGACCAGAATATGTGTTAACAATGTACCATTGTCTTGTTTCGTTAATATTATCCATAATTATTTAGACCATCCTGAGAACATGCTCTTTAATTGTTGTAAAAGGGTACCCGCTGCTAAATCTTCAAGCGATAGAATTAAAGCAAAGACAATAGAAATCACTGCAACAGTAATAATAGTAGTAACTAAAACGCGTGATTTTGGCCATCTAACGCGCTTAGCCTCTTTAGCAACTTCTCTTGTGTACTGAATTGGACCAACCATACATTTCTCCTTTACTTACTCTCTTTATGCACCGTATGTTTTTTACAATGCGGGCAGTACTTCTTAATCGTAAACCGTTCACTAGCGCCTTCTGGGCGTGTTGTCTCGTAGTTACGTGATAGGCAAGCTTCGCAAATCAAAATAACTTTTTTTCTCATATGCTACCTTAAACTATCAGTTTAAACATTATAAACACAAGTAAAGAAAAAGGCAAGAACTAGTCTCGCCTTCTTCAAATTAACACTTAATTACTTTAAAGTAATGTTAAGTTCTTTGACAAAGTCGAGTGAACCAGAAGCTATTTTTTTATCAGTGCTTTGGCTTTCGCCCACTTTTATTCCTTCAGAATCTGGTGCAACTTGAGTAAATACTGGCAAAGCGGTTAAATTAATCAAAATTTGTGCATTTTCTGCATCGAGTGAGCAATAATCACTTAAAGCATTGAAATTATTCTTGTTGTATTCAAACCTATCTTCCCAAGCGCTATCGATTAACTTATCAGAAATTTCAAGATCTGCGAAATAGTTTTTAGTAAGTCCTGCATATGAACTAACTGACATACCTGCAAATGGAACATCGACTTCCGCCCCTTCTTTAATGGTAAGAGGAATGACTAAAACAGGGTCAACAGAAAGTTTGTTAGAGTCATCTCCGAATACGATAGTAGGACTACCTTTTACTTGTAATGATGTACCATCGTTAATCTTGACACGTTTTAAGAAATCGTTCATCGGAAGCGCATCGATATTCTTATCACTAAGCGAGACGAGAATTCCTTCGTAATTTAGTCCGTATTTGCCTGTAGCAGCGTCAAATTTACAAAGACCATAGTCTTTACCTGAGCTATCTTTCGCTAACATTGGAAGTTTGCATTTTAAAGCATAACTATCGGTTAGAGAATAATTATAAGTTTTTTGACGTTCACCTTTACCACCAGGAATTTGACTCATAATTTGTGAATTCGTTAAAGTGATGTAATTAGTGATATCGACCTTCTTTCCTCCTTGAATTCCAGTGAAAACAAATTTGTTATAGAAATCGTTAAGATAGAAGTTTACTCCAGTATTCATCGATTTAGGGAAAAGCGTAAAAGTAAAATCATCATTTACATGTGTATTATTGATGTATGGTGTGTTCATAACCGCATTAATAAAATTTTGATCTTCCGCTAAACTAACAAATGGCCTTCCAAGTGGTACTTGATAGTAAGAAGCGCTAAAATACACACCATAAGAGCAGTACATGTATTTCTTATCAATTCTTAAATTCCATTCAGTCGCATCTTCTGGATTTTGTGCGAATGTGTAGCAATTAGCAGGAAGAAGATCATATTCTTCAAACTTGTTATCTAAAACATAGATAAGACAATATTTAAATGATGGTGTTGGGTCGGTGGTAAGCGCAACTGGATTCATTACAACAAATGGATCTAGTTTAATGGTCATATTGCAATCTTCACCAGGTTTAACAATTTCACTACCACTAGTGACGGTGTAACTACCAATGTGACTTGTATCATGTGTACCAACGTATCCAAACTCGTAAGCTTCAGGAGCAAAGCGACCATGAGTGCGGTCTTTAGCGTAGCAGTTAGTTAATTGTACGCGATATTGCGTATCTAACTTAGTTTCTCCAGCGCAACTAGCGAGAGCGACTATAGATAATAGACTTGCTACTGATAATAATGAGATTTTCTTATTCATAAACTTTCTCCTTTACTTATAACTAGCCGCAAAGCTTAAACCAAATTCAACATTACTTGAAGTAATGAAATAAGGGAAATTAGGAACTGTTACATCTTCATCTTCTTTCATATGAATCATTAAGTCTTTGATTTTAAGACTTAAATTAACATGATCAAGAAGTCCAACGCGGTTAACACCTGCTTCAAGGTGTAAATAAGCTTCTGACACTTGAACCATTGAAATCGCTTTTAAATAGTCTAATGGAGATGATGATTCTTCTGGTACTTCCGCACCATATGGATTTGCATATGATGTATAGAAGGTAGGAGCAATAACCGATTTACTACCGGTAACGATAGTTAAATCAGGCATATTTACTTCCTTAAGTAGCACTTGATCAGTTTTCTCGCTAGGTTGCACCAATTCAATAATGCGTAAGATTGGGAAAACCATATTAAGGATTGGGGCTAAATTATCCGAATTAATTGTATAAATTAAATCTTCTCCTACAAGAATAAAATTCGTATCAAAGTGACCTAATAAAGCTTTAACGATTGAACCATAGTCAACGATATAGCCGATATAACCAGAAACAAAGTGAAGTAATGGAATTTCATCGGTATCAATTACCGCGCTAACATCGTGCATATCAATATCTGCAGAATCGATTAAATCATAAACTGGTCCATGGTAAGTTGTGGTTTTACCAAATAACTTAACATTGCGCGCTGCTAATGTATCAATACTTGCACTATAAGATGGAATGAATCCGTCATAATAATGAGGATCATAATGTTCACGAGAGAATTCAATCGCTTCATCGACCGTTAACTCACGGACATTATAATATGAGCACCCAACTGTCATTGTAAAGACAGGGAGCATCATTCCAAGTAAAGCAAACTTTTTCATATTCATAATCGTTCTCCTCCTTAGTTATGTTGTTTGTTAATGTGGATAGAAATATCCGCATCAACAATGTCTGATAATGTCGGTAAAACTTGAAGATAGATATGTCTATCATCAATTTTTTCAACCGCTATTGTATTAGCAACAATTGATGTTGGGCCTTCTGGTTCAACTTGAATTGGCGTGTTAATCACGAGACTAAATTTATTGCGGATTTCACAATCTTGTTGAATAGGAGCATACGTATTATCAAGGTACTCGTTGTAAAGAGCGATAAAGTCTTGGGGGAATATAAGCTTATTGCTTTCCTTATCGTACTGAATCATATTAAAAATGTTCGTAGGATCTCCAAGCTCTTGTAAATGAATAGTACCTCCATCTGGGCTTCTAATATATCCAATTGAGTTTAACCATCCTTCGCCACCACTATAAAAATCATCGGGTTTCGCAGGGAAAGCATATCCTTTATCAATCGATAATTCAATAGGCGTATTAATATCAGTTATACCAAATTCTTCACCATCTAGACCATAAACCGGTGAGAATAATTCTGATTCAGGTTGATATTCATCGGTAGGTTTGACCTTTATTTTTTCCGTAGACCAAATAATATATGGTGCGCCACTATAAGGCACAAATCCATCATCACTTCTACAAGGATTAAATAAGTAAGAATCGTTAACTACACCAGCTAAATAAATCGGAGGATGGTACCCACCAAACGAATAGGCTTTATTTTGTACAAAAGCGAATAATTTTTGGTATGTTCCGCTATCAAACGACATATTCATCCTCGTAGGACTAATAAAATCGTATTTTGGCATAAAAATACCAGCAAATTCCTGTTTATCTGCTTCATTACTGCAACCAATATTAACATTAACTTTATCCTTCATTATTTTTTCTAAAAGTTCTTGTTTGTTGGCATATCCCGGCGCTGCCTCTAATACAATTGACATTCCTGTAGCACTACCATCAAGTGGGATGATTCCATACGAACTCCTGGTTTCTTCTGGCGTGCCTGCATTTTCAACAACATATGCTACTGGATTGCCTGTAGCTGGATTAGTGAAATCATAAGGAATGTAATATTGTGGTAATGCATTGAGTTCTAAAGATAAAACTTGCCCTTTGATATAATCAAAGAACGGAGCGTTGATAGTAAAATCAATTGGAGAATCTTCACCAGTATATCCAAAGAGAAGATTATCACCGCACTTCGCAGCAACATCATAGTGATGTTTAGTTTCAGGATTATATAACTTCACAAACGAATTAAGAATATTAGAACTGACAAATCCCTTCTGGGCAAAACTTTTCATAAACATTTGACGTTCATTATTTTTTTGGCCAAAAACGTGATAACCATTTTCGCCTGTTAAAACAGAAAGATTAAATCTTCCGTCTTCAACAACAACAGAACCACTTTTAGGTCCATCAGTAGAAGCGTTATTTAAAGTATAAGTGAGTTTAGTATCAGTGTTAGGCACTAAGAAATCATCAAGGTCATATAAACGACCACCAATGTTGATTGAAAGATCTTCTTGGCTAATAGTTGAACCTTGTGGGGCTTCAAGTATGACATCTGTACCAAATCCTGGTAATAAAGTCTCATGATAAGGAGCAAGATACTTATAGGTATCCCAACTATCAACTAACTTACGTTGACCGTTTGTGTAGTGAGAACGCTGGTTGTATTCAGTTTCAGATTGGATTGCTAAAATGTCATATTTTGCATTGGCGGTTGGTTGATCGACACCAATATGATGTAATTTCGCAGGATCATAGAAATGATGTTTAAGGGTTGCGGTTAAATTAGCATCAAGTAAACCATCATAAATAGTTGTACTTTCTTCACCGGAACCTTGGTTAGGCATTTGAATTTCAAGAGAATTACTATGAATATTAATATCTAAACCAGTCGCAAAACCTTGGTCATCAAAACTAATACTAGCATAGGCATAACCATCTTGACCGCGAATGAATGTAGGTAATTTAGATGGGAAGATTTTTTCATATTGTTCAAATATTTTAGTTAATTTCGCAAGATCAGCAATTTCAACAGTGTAATAGAAAGTATTTCTACTATCAAGCGTAAAGGTTTGATTGATAATATCAATATTTTCTACTTGCGAAACATAAGTATTAACAAAATCAAGAACCGGAGTCGTTAAGAATGGGTTCGCGATGCATGCGACAGCATAATCAAGAATTTCTAGACCTGAATCGCCTGCTTGTGCGCTTTTACCTTTATTTAATACATTATTAGTAGCAGGACCCGCAATCTTGCTTAACGCATTCTTTACATATGCTGCACCTGAGGCACCTGATGCATTAGAAAGAGAAAGTTTTAAATCATCTTGCGCTGGTAATTTAAAATCAATGTGAGTTGGCTGAATTTCTAATTTAGGAAATGAGAAAAAGCCATCAACACTAATTCCTGATGTACTCATCGTTAAATCTAGTGTTTTTGTAATTCTTTCCTGGATATTGTCTACTTCGCTTGAGAAATGTTCTTTAACATAATCCCTTGCTTCGGTAAAAGTTAAAACTTTTCCGGGCGTACGTGCACCGTTAACACCGCAACTACTTAAACCAGCAAGTGCCAATGGGCATAGCGCAAATAAATAAGTTAGTTTTTTAAAATTCATAGATGGTTGTCCTCCATTTAAAAACTACTCAATATATTATAGAGATATTTCTTTGCTTGTCTATAACAAATTTAAAAAGAGCAAGGTTAGTAAACCTTGCCCTTTATTACTAATTAAATCGAGTAAATTTTAGAATTTTTCCATTTGTTCTGGGTAGTAGAAACGATTAACATTAGTGCCTAAGTATGAAATAACCATGCCTTTACCTGTTCCACCTTCGCCACTATAAATTTTGCCATCTTTATCGAAATAAACAGTTAAACGATAAGAACAACCAGGTGTAAGAGCAATTGGAGTAACCTCATCTAAATATATAAATCCATCATCATGGCGATAGTCTTCTTCACTTTCGGCATAACGATTAATGAATTTGCCATCATAATCATCGTCCTCAGTAGTAGCATCAGATGTTGATGGGAGAAGTTTACCAACATAACCATCATTAACAGTAGTGTTCTCTACAAGATTTTCATAACCTAACGGAGTTGTGAAAGAAGATTTTTCTGGTAAATCACCTATTTGTCTTATATTGCCATCATAACCAATTGGATATTCATTTGGATTAATTCTTTGCCAATCTGTAGACGCTCCCTTACCTGGCATACCTCCAACGGTAATACCATAGTCATAAACTACACCATAATCACTACTATCGGATTTAGAATCAGCATTGTCTTTCTTTCTAAAATCGGCTGTCTGATCAACCTTGCTAATCGTTGATGGTGCATTGATAACGCCAGAATAAACATAAATTTCTTTATCTTTTAATTCTGAGCTATATG
Source organism: Bacilli bacterium (assembly GCA_024408495.1). Lineage (GTDB taxonomy): Bacteria > Bacillota_I > Bacilli_A > RFN20 > CAG-826 > UB1719. The sequence goes on along the minus strand of JAKSUY010000005.1, from coordinate 17,293 downwards.
CCCATTCGTATGGAGTGATATCTTCTAAAGCACCGATTGAAGAACGATCCGCAAAAGTTTGCGTTTCTAATTCTCTTACTTTCATGTTTTTCTTTGATAACTTTTCCGTTAATTCAATGCCTTGATTTTTACCGGTTTCACCATGGGAAGTTGAGAAACGATCAAGGTAAACTGGATCGTCGACTACATCGAAGATGTAATTGTCATCAGGATCTGTGTCAAAATCATCATCAGGATTTGTATCTCTATAAACACGAGCGTAACTATCAATACCTAATACTTGATAGACTGGTGTATATAAATCTTCAGTAGAAAGTTCACTATGGGTGCCATTACTATCGTAACTAGCGTTGCTAATGCCATAACAAGTAACGAAGTTTAATGGCTTAGCTAAATCGTTACCAAATTCATCGCAAACATATGATTGCGTTGCTTTCGCAGCATGGTAATCAATACGATAAGCTCCGTTATGACGTGACATCTTAACCGCAATCTGCATAGTGCTGACTGTTGGAATATAGTCATAACCTTTAACGCCTTCTTTAACAAAATCAGTTTTACCAGCGGTAGCATCAATCCAAGTTGTGCCAGGAATAGCTATTCCCTCAGCTGCTACATTTCTAAGTTGGTCAGCAACACTAATCATCCGAGCATCAGAAGACCATTGTTGGAAATTATGGCTGCCTGAATTGTAAACCATACCGTCTGCGATAGCGGTATAGTAATTAAAGTAAATGTCACCATTTTCATCCATTACATAATGAGGAATGCCAACCATTGACATTGATTCGATAAGCGAAAAAGATAAAACTTCTTGTGCAATCGTAAAATCATTCATTAATGTTGATAAAGCATTTGATAATGAAATATAACCAAGAGAATACTTATCCATCATTTTTTTCATTACATCACGGGCATCTTGTGGAGTAGTAATATTTCTACCTAATTGACCATCGGAATTAGGATCCATAAATGGTGATACGTATGATACAGCGGTAGATTCTTTGCTTGAAGCTGCGTGTCTATAGAAAGGATAAATATATCCTTCTGGGCCACCTTCTTCGCCTTGATAGAAGATTGTGTCGCTAACATTTTCATCTACAAGGTGTTGAACATTCCCGTTAATTGTGCGACGATTACCAACTACACTAGAAACCTCTAAATAGTTATTGTCGTAAAATTTAACGCTCTTAGTATCGTACTGTAATGCCTCATCGCAATCATAGGACGAAATCTCTCCGACTCTATAAGCGGTTTGTTGCGTTACATTTGATGCAGCATACAAAGCACGACCTTTATAGTATTCAGGTTTATAATTAGCAACTGTATCTGATGTCACTAATTTAGCTTCGTTTGCGCCTGCAATCGCATTTGAGTAAACCTTTTCAGCATAAGCTGAATTAATAGGAGTACATCCTTTTGGTAACTTAAAATAAGATTCATATTGTTCAATATCAGAACCCACAGTGGCCGTTACATTATTACAACCAACTAGTGTTCCAAAAGCAAGAACAGCAGCTGGAAGTATTACTATTTTTTTAATGTTCTTCATATAATTAATTCCTCCGTTTTTATGCTTTATTTGCCATCATTAAACCCGGCAATTAATTGATTGTGCCAGGATAATAAATGCCCTTGGGCATCGCAATTAACTTCCATTGAGAAAACGCCTGCGCTAGGAGCTTCATCAGAAAATACCATTGGAAAATCTTCTGGTGAAAGTGGCATTTCGGTATAAGGCACTAGTGATTCATCATCAATAACATCCTTATTATAGATTTTTGCACCAGCGATTTCACGAGACATGGGACCGTGTTTATATCTCCAATAGTAATCAAAACTATTAGGATAAGCTTCTAAACTATAACATAATGTATCGCCATAATCTGTAGCAAATAATGGGATAGATGCTTGACCATAAAGTAGTGGTAATTGGTAATATTTCGAACCTATCATATTTAGTAAATCTTCATCCGAACTTAAAACCCTCATAAAATCACTTGTAAATTTATAACCAACAAAATCAGGATTATACAAGCGATAAGAAGCTGTGGTGTTAGTTAAAGGCAAGCGGAAATAAGTATAATCATCATCCGCGTTATATGATAGAAGATTAACGCGTGGAGCATCATAACTACTATTGTAGCCAAGTACATTGTATCTATCGCTTTCAGTCATTTCACCATATTCAATGGTTGAAGCGAATAAACTAGGACGGACTCTAAGATTTTCGACTAATGAATATCCGTATAAATCTTGCATTACATAACCGCTATAGTCACCAGCATAAGACACTAAACGCCAACCATCAGTCGGATCGTTTGTGAAGTGATACACTATCTCACCATAACGAGAAAGTGGAAGCGGTGAATCAGGATTTAACGGATTATCTAAATAACTTGAAGGATAATTTTCATAATTAATGTAGTAAACATCGTTGCCTTCTTGAGTTTTAAAGAAATGGAGATCTGATATATCACCAAGAAGATTATTAAAATTAAAGGAGCCAGCACCACCAAATAAATATTCTTTAAAGGAGTTGTAGGCTTTTGCTACTTTTTCCTGTTCATCAGCATCGTATACATACCAATCAGGATTAAAGTTTTCAGCATAATAACCATTGATATCAGTCGATAACGGAGTTACAAACTGACTAGTCTTATATGGTTGAGCAGATGCATTATCTGACGAGGTTTGGGTGGTATTAACAAACAAACCATATGCCATCTTTTCGCCTACATCCATACCTTCATATACAGATCTATGAGGTTTGAAGAAAAGAGCGGTTTCTTCCTTATTTTTTAAGGTTGCTGACGTAACATTATCTTGTTGAATTTGTTCAACCTCAGTCACACTTTCTCCCATTAGGTTTTTATAAAGTGTTGTAGTAGATTGTGTTTTTGTTACTTGCTTCCTTGCTAAATAACTAAGCGAACCAGTGTATAACTGAGTGGTATCTGTTGATGCAGATTTTATAAGAAGTGACTCGTACTTAGATATTGCAGCTTGACGGCGGATTCCGATTAAAGATTCGCTAATAGTTGGTTGTTGATATCCGTACGACTTATCAACTATTTTAACCGCCTTCGTAATTAAGTTAGATCGCGCGTACTCAACAACTTTCTGAGCTTCATGAGTGCTAATGCTAACTAAAACTTTTGGCGTTACTAAACAACTCTCAATCTCCTTTTCAAGTGGATCTTTTACAATTGCATCGCCTTTGTTACAGCCGACTAATGAAGCAACAGCCGCCAACGCGATAATAGGTGCAAAAAGTATGTGTTTTTTCATAATGAATAAACCTCCTACATTTTATATAACAAGTTGATTATACATAAATTTCAACATTTATTCAAAGATTATTTAATTAACGATGGCTATATTCACACCCACAATAATTTTGTTGATATAAACCATACTGATCACGGATTGCAATTCCTTTTTTTATCCCATCGTTCTTCTTAAAATCACAATAAAAATACTTTGTGTAGTCAAATTCTTTGGCTAATTCACACCCAATCTGATTTAAAACTTGACTATCCTTTTGACGAGAAATACTCATCACGGTTGTAAAGTAGTCATACCTATTATCATTCGCGTACACGTACGCCTCGCGCATGCGCTTAGTGTAACAAAGAATACATCTTTTACCTCTTTCAGGTTCATCCTTATATGGACGAAGTTCTTTCATATAACCTTCATGATCATAAGGAACGATTATTAATTTAACATCACTATGATAGTCATGGTTAAAACGTTCAACAAAGGAAATTAACTCTTTTCGACGTAGTTCCCACTCGCTCGCGGGATAAATATTAGAATTATTATAATGAAGCGTTACGCGAAAATATTTAATAAGGTAGGTTAAAGGATAACAAGAACACGGCGCACAACAAACATGCATTAAAAGTGTTGGCTTCTTATCCCCAAACGTTTTAATAATTTCTTCACCTTTTAAGTAGTAATTAATCTTATCCATTTCTCTTCATCAAACAATTCAAAATGCGCGAAATAGTTATCATCATACTTTTGTTATCAACTCGATAAATAATAATGTAATTTTTAATCGGCATCATCCGTGCGTTTAATTGACGAGAAAACATTCCGGTCATCAGAGGATACCTTTCAGGCATATTTGACAATGAATTACACGCATCAGTTATTAAATCAATCATATCTATTGCCGCTTTTGGGTTATCCAAAATATTCTTAATGTAATAAACGGTGTTTTTTATATCTTTAATTGCTAAATCCGTATATTGAATAGTATATTTTGTCATAATCCGAATTCTTTTTTAATCATTTTGTTGACTTTATTAGCAGGCACAACACGACCTTCTTCAATATCTTTATATGCTTTAGCAATTTCCACGCTTAATTGTTTGTCAGTTAAATTTTCATAAACAAGCGGTGTTTGATAGGGAAGTGATATATCAAACGGGATTGAATGTTTCAAAACGATTTGTCTATAAAGTAAAGTAATCAATCGCGATGCTGGCATATCTAACTCATTTAAAATAACATCAACTTGCGATTTTAAAGTTGAATCTACCCTTACATTAATGGTTGCATTTTTGCCCATAAAGCTTCTCCTAAATGATAGAATAATTATATAATAGTGTAATGCATAATGCAACACAAATGCATTACATTAAAATATGAAGCAAGCATCTCCAAACGAGAAGAAACGGTATTTATTTTTCACTGCATGTTCATAACAATTTAAAGTAAATTCACGAGTCATAAATGCGCTCACTAACATAATAAGTGTAGATTTAGGTAAATGGAAATTAGTGATTAATGCATCAATTGCTTTAAATTTATAACTTGGATATATAAATATATCGGTATTTTCCTTAGTAGCAGTGAATCGTTTATATTTAGTAAAATTAGCTTCTAAGGTTCTAGTAGATGTAGTGCCTAAAGCAATTATTCTTCTTTTTTCTTGTTTTGCTCTATTTAATTTATCTGCAACTTCTTTAGTGATTTCATAATATTCAGAATGCATATGATGATCTTTAGTGTCTTTAACCTTTACTGGCCTAAAGGTGTCTAATCCAATTTGTAAAGTAACATCTAAAACTTCAACACCTTTCTTTTTCATTTTCTTAAATAGTTCTTCAGTAAAATGAAAACCTGCAGTTGGTGCGGCTGCGCTTCCAATCACTTTAGCATACACCGTTTGGTAACGATCATTACTCACTAACTGTTTTTTGATATATGGAGGAAGTGGCATATGCCCAATCTCTTCTAATATTTCAATAAAGATGCCTTCATAAATAAAATGAATAACTCTAATTCCCTCATCTTTAATTTGTAAACATTCACCACTTAATCTTTTAGAAAATTTAATTTTGCTCCCTACTTTAATTACACGTGCGTTCCCACACAAACATTCATAAGTGTCTTTTTTAATTTCTTTAAGTAATAACACTTCTACTTTTGCATTGGTTTCTTCTTTAATTCCAAATAATCTCACTGGCAAAACTTTAGTGTTATTTCTCACTATAACATCACCAGGTTTAAGATAATCGATGATATCAAAAAAATGCTTATCTTCGTATGTCTTAGTCGATTTATTAATCACTAACAAACGAGAATTATCGCGCTTATCCGCTGGTGATTGCGCAATTAATTCAATCGGTAAATTATAATTAAATAATTCAATATCCATTAGAAGCCTCGCTCATCGCCATACTTCTTTAAAATCTTCGCTTTATATTCTTTAAATTTATCATGCTTAATTGCCTCTCGCGCACCTTCCACGATTTTAATTAAAAAACGTACATTATGAATACTCATAAGACGTTTGCCAAATTCTTCATTCGCAACAAATAAATGTCTTAAATATGCTTTCGTATAATTCTTACAAGTATAGCAATCGCAATCCTTATCTAAAGTCGTGAAATCTTTTTTATAAATTTCTTTTTTAATATTCACTCTACCAGTAGAAGTCATAAGCGCTCCGTGTCTTGCAAGCCGTGTTGGAAGAACGCAATCAAACATATCTACTCCGCGTTCAATCGCTCCTAAAATATAATCAAGCGATCCAACACCCATTAAATATCTTGGTTTATCTTTTGGTAAATATTTCACTGCATAATCAATCATCTTAAAACATACATCTTTTGGTTCTCCGATTGAAGTACCACCAATGGCATAACCAGGAAGATTTAATTTCTTCATTTCTTTCGCACAATGTTCACGCAAATCCTTATATTCGCCACCTTGAACAATGCCAAATAGCGCTTGCTCGCTTTTATGAGCGGCTTTCGCTCTTTTAAGCCATCTAACAGTTCTTTCGGTCGATTCTTTTACGTATTTATATTCGCTAGGATAATCAATGCATTCATCAAGTGGCATTATAATATCTGCACCTAATTTTTCTTCGATTTTTACTACTGCTTCAGGAGTAAATAAAACTTTATCTCCGTTTAAATGATTTTTGAATTCGACACCTTTTTCGGTAATCTTTCTTTTCTCACTTAACGAAAATACTTGATAACCACCGGAATCGGTTAGCATCGGACCTTTATAATTCATGAACTTATGAAGCCCACCCGCCTTAGCGACAATATCTTCTCCTGGCCTAAGGTGCAGATGATAAGTGTTCGCTAATATAACACCAGCGCCAATTTCTTTAACTTCTTCTGGTGATAATGTTTTTACTGTTGCTAAAGTACCGACTGGCATAAACATTGGGACTTCTACATCACCATGAGGCGTATGTAAAATTCCATACCGCGCACCGGTCTTCTTATCAATATGCTTTATTTCCAAATAAAATTTTTTCTTCATCGTCTAATATTTTACCACTTAAACGAGCGATTTCTCTTTGCATCAATCAAATTAAGAATAGCCTCTTTCTTCATAATGAATAAATAGAGAATATAACTAACCACAATAATTGTGGCTTCACCAATCATAATCATTCCGACAATCCACCAATACGAAGCGTTTGTTTCTCCCACAATCATAAACTCAGCTCCAACTAATAGAGGATTAATAAGAATTGGGAATAACATAGCGATTCCTAAATGCTTTGAGAAAGAAACGGCTAGGCAAGAAAGAAGACTAGCGAGTGTACCAAACAATAAATCCCACACCATCATCGGACCAGGTGAACCCAAATTCGATAATAAACAACCAAGAGTAATACCAATGACATAATCGCGATTAAAGAAACAAAGCAATACTAACAATTCAGAAACTCTAAATTGCAAAATGCCGAATGAAACCGGGTAACTAGCAAACGTTAAAACTACATATAAAGCTAAAACAATCGCGTTTTTTACAATTCTTCTTATTAAAATTTGATTATCATTCATATTACCAATTAGCGACACACACTAAGGCAATTTTTTTCTTAATTTCGGCTTCGCTAGTGAGCATCATCCGATCTAAATATTGATAACCTTTATTGATAATATATTGTTTTTGTTTGTTCGTATTCAACCAAAGCAAGATATCATCGCCTCGTTCAAAAGCAATACCATCTTTCATAGACGTTATTGCATCAGAAACATAGTAGAAATACTTTTTATGTTTAACAAAATTTTCCGGTTTATAACTTAAGAGAATTTGCGCAAATCGATTATTACGATAAACTCTAAATAATTCTTTTAAGCACACGTCATCTAAACGATTAGAAGCAATAATTGCCATTAAATTTTCGCCTTCAATAAATTGTTCTAAAACTAATAAAGCAGCCTTATCTTTTTTAAGAACTTTACTCATTTCAACTTTATTCTTTTTCAATGCTTTTTTATTAAATACATAAGAATTAAATGATTCAGCGCTATCAAAAGGAACAATAATAAAATGTTTGTTCTTACGTTTAACATGAATTTTCTTATTCGCTAATTTACTAACGATTTCATAATCTTTATTTTTAAATTTAATTGTTTCCATTAACTCATCCTCTTAACTACATTATCGAATTTCTTTTTGTAATTTGCGAGTAAAGGTTTTAAATCCTTTTTCTTCTTCGCCACAATATAATAATAAACTTTTAATTTAGGTTCGGTTCCTGATGGACGAATACTAACTTTAATACCATCAGGAAAATAAAACGCTAAGACATTTGATTTGGGCAAATCATATTTTTCTGGATAACCATCCGCATGCTTTTTAATTCCCGTTAAACAATCAAGTTTAGCATGTAAATCTTTTAACGATGAAAAATCATAACTACTCCTAAAATAGTCCATAATTTTGTTCATTCTCTCCATGCCATCCATTGTCTTAAATTCATATGAATCGGTAACAGTCGCCGTATATCCATATAGTTTATAAAGATCTTCCATGCGATCTGCCATCGTAAAGCCCATTTTTATGTATTCATCACACATTTCAGCTAATAATAACGATGCATTAACCGCATCTTTATCTCTTACTTTTGTGCCAGTTAAAAAACCAATGCTTTCTTCAAAACCAAAGATAAAACGATTTGCTTGTTTGTTCTTTTCTAATAAGTGAATTTGCTCTCCGATATATTTAAATCCAGTTAATACTTCCTTAACTTGAATACCAAATCGTCTAGCGATTGGAAAAACCATGTTAGTAGACACAATGGTTTTAACCATCATTGGATCACGTGGCAAGGTTTCGTTTGCCATTCTTCTACGAACAATATAATCAAATAACAAAACTCCAATTTCGTTACCAGAAAAGGTTCTCACTTTACCATCTTTATCTAACACTGATACCGCTACACGATCACAATCTGGATCAGTTGCTAAAGCAATATCATATTTCTTTTCCAACAAATATTTATTCATTAGTTTTAATGCATTTGGATTTTCTGGATTCGGTTGTGGACAAGTTGGGAAAGTTCCATCCGGTTCTTCTTGTTCTTTTACAACATAAACATCGCTAAATCCAGCGTTTTTAAATACTTTAGTAACCGGCACCAAGCCAGTTCCGTTAAGAGGCGTATAAACGATTTTAGCGAATCTAGTCTTACTATGATTTAATGAAAGAGAGTCAATATATTTATAATATTCGTTAAGACAATCAGCGGATATATAACTAATTAATCTTCTCCTTAATCCTTGCTCAAATGTAAGTTGAGGTTTGACATCAAAATAATCACGCGTTTTCATTATTTCATACACACGCGCAGCAGGCTCATCAGTTAATTGACAACCATGCCAATCATAAACTTTATAACCATTATATTCTTTCGGATTATGAGAAGCCGTAATCATAATACCTGCTTGGGATTTATGAAAGCGCACTGCCCATGAACATAATGGAGTAGGCATAATTTGTTTATAAATATATACGTGAATTCCGTGATCAATTAACACTCTTGCCGCTTCTTCTGCGAATAATCTAGATTTAATCCTTGAATCATATGAAATCGAAACGCTCTTATGTTGAATTAAAGGATAGGTTTCATTAATCCACATCGCTAAACCATAAGTCGCACGACGAATAACCCATATATTAAGTCTTTTTGGACCAACTCCAAGTTTACTTCTAATACCGGCTGTACCAAAACTTAACTCATCACGAAAGTTATGTCGAATGCTAATATCATCTTTTAAAGAATTTAGCTCAATTACTAAATCTTTGTCTTCTAATTTTTGCTTTTTCCAATGTTCGTACTCAAGTTTATAGTCAGTCATAAAAAAATAACTACAAAAAAATATACCACAAAAAGCGGTTTTTTGATAGTAAAAAGGCATAATTTTTATTTAGTATAAAATATTACGCTATAAGATATTCATTAATAATAAATATATGGCGCTCTCTACTATGTAGAGAAAAATATAATAAAAAAATAAAATGCTAATTATTAGCATCTTGACTTTTGCGCTTCTAATAGTGATAATAACGATACTTAAATAATTATGGATTTTGTTGGCATTGATAAGATGTCCCTAGTGGACTTTGATGAATACCTCTCAATTACACTATTTACCGAGGGATGCAATTTTCGTTGTCCGTTTTGCCACAATGGTTCATTAGTTCTTAATCAACATAATCCCATTATCCCCTGGAGTGAGATTCAAGATTTATTAAAAAATCGTAAAGGGAAGATTGATGCGGTAGTAATTACCGGCGGCGAACCTTTAATCCATCCTGATATCGTCGATAAGATTAAAGAAATTAAAGAAATGGGTTATATGGTGAAGTTAGACACTAACGGCACTAATCCTAAATTAATGATCGAGTTAATCGAAGATAAATTAATTGATTATGTCGCAATTGATATTAAAAATAGCATTGGTAAATATTCATTAACTGCAGGTGTAGAAAAACTTAATCTCAATTCAATACAAGAATCAATTCAATATCTAATTTCTCATAAGTTCCCCCATGAGTTTAGAACTACAGTAATTAAAGAATTCCATACACTAGAAGACGTTAAAGGTATCGCTAGTTTAATCAAAGGATGCAATAAATACGTTTTACAACGTTATAAAGACCGTGAAGGTTGCATCGCTCATGGATTCCATGAAATAAGCGAAGAAGAAATAACTAAATGGGTCAAAACCATTAAAGAAATTATTCCTAACACCTCCACTAGAGGATACTAAAAATTTAATTATTTATTAAATTAAAAAACTTAATTTTATTTAAATTATTTTTTCTTTATAAAGTTAATTTCTTCAATCTTATCTAATAATTTTCGATAATTATCTTCTAAAACCGGTTTATAAAAATCATAAGGTTCAGTGGACAAATGAGAAAACAATAAATAATCTCCTTTTGCTCCACCAAAATATACACCAGAGAATAAAAATTTATTTCTGATAAGTTTTTTATATAGGTAGATTGAACCCGAAAAGTTGCAATTCACATAACAAGTAATTGTATCAACTGAACCGTTTTTGCCTATATCAAAATCAATGGTAGAAAACACATTATCTATATCTCTACCAACCGCATCAATTATTAATGTTGCATTTCTAGAATAACCATCAGCGGTGTAAGAATAAGCGCTTTTAGAAATTTTATTTACTTTATCATCAGTGTTTATTAGCTTTAATTTAATATTTAGTTGTTTATAAATATCTTGAACAAAATTATTTAATTTGGCTGGAACATAAAGCGTATGAACCGATTTTTTATCTTTTAAATATGTTGATAACGCTAAATGGCTTCTTCCTTCTTTAAGATCTCGGTTAGCAATAAAAGGTGCGATAGCTTGTAATGTAAAAGAAGTAGGGACAAAGGCTTGTGAGTTTGCAATTTTTTGTGTTATTGGATGGAAAGTAACCGCTTCAACAAATAGACCGGTTGCATCTTTCTTTTCATCAATTACTTTTTTAGCATAATCCACTAATTTATTGGCAATATTTTTTCCTCTAGCGAAAGGCTTGGTGATTAAACCCCCAAGTTCAAACATGCCTGGAAAAGATGAATTCTCCATCAACGATAAATGCCCTAATACTTGATTATGATCGTTCTTAGCCACAATGGAGATAAAGGAGCCACTTCTTAGCATTTGTTTAAATCTATCAATGTGATAATATTCCTGATGTAGATAAGTATATCGATAGCAATTGTAGATACATTTAATCGCTTCAATGATATCTTGCTCACGATTAACAACTTTCACAATTCTAATGTGATCATCAAGTAATTTTTCTTTCTTTAGCTCTGGAGAATATACACTAACATTTCTTCTTATGAAGAAGGAGAAAGTAATTCTTTGGCCTTCTGCTCCCAATTGATCAAGATGATACATAATATCAGGATGAGTAATGAGCTGTTTCTTCTGTTCTTTGCTTAAAACATAAGGAACACCTTTGTCTTGGACGGCAATATTAAGATATCCATTTTCAATATACACATCTAATTCAATAAATGGATTATCTTTATCGATTTGGTTCAATCGGATTCGTAAGATCTGCTCAATTGTACTGCGCATGATTTTGGCTCTATTTTTATCTGCGCCATGGGTAATAGCAATGTCATAAATAAACTTAGGCACCAATTGAGTGGTATAACTATCATTAATTAGTTTTAGCCAAAATATTGGGGTTTTCATAAACCAATAATTTATTTAACGTTTTCTAGATAATAGTTAGTGAAGAAAGCCGCGATACTACCATCATTCACTGCAGTAACAACTTGACGCATATTTTTATCCGTGCAATCACCAACCGCGAATACACCAGGAGTCTTAGTCTCCATCTTATTATTAACAACGATAAAGCCTTTATTTAAGTCTACTAAATCTTTAAAGATATCGTTTTGTGGCACTTGACCAATCGCGATGAATAAACCCTTAACAACAAGCTCCTCATCCTTTTTAGTCTTGGTGTCCGTGAACACTAATTTCTCAAGATGATCTTTACCAACAATGTCTTTTAAGGACTTACAATGTTTGATGATGACATTTGGTTTGGTGTAGATTCGATCAACTAAAATCTTATCCGCAAAGAATTTATCAAATAAGGTATATAAATAAACGTGCTTACAATAATTAGAAAGAAGAAGTGTATATTGAAGCGCCGTATTAGCGTCTCCAATTAAACACACATCTTCGTCTTTAAAGAAGGCGCCATCACACACTGCGCAATAGCTAACGCCTTTTCCTTCGAGTTCGATTTCGTTTGGAATATTAAACTTTTTATGTTTAACTCCAGTCGCGATAATAACTGCTCTACTTTCATAGTTATTGTAGTTAGTCTTTACTTTAAAGATATCGCCATCTTTTTTTACTTCTAATACTTCTTCAAGTTCAAATTCTGCGCCTAAAGCAGTAACTTGATCAAAGAATTGAGAAGCAAAATCCGCTCCGCTAACTTCTTTAATGCTGGGAAGATTTTCTACTCTAGGTGAATTAGCGATTTGACCCCCGAAATTATTTTTCTCAAGGATTAAAACACTCTTACCGCTTCTAAGTAGATTTAAGGCGGCGGACATCCCTGCGGGTCCACCACCAATAATAATTACGTCTTTCATTATTTGTTATCTTCGATGTATTTCTTAATTAATGAGGCGTTATCGTAACGATCATAGCCACCTGCTTTATTAGGTACTAATAAGGTTGGAGCTTTTTGTACACCCATTGCAGTAGTTTCTTCTTTGTTGCTCAAAGCATCAATGTTTTTATATTTAACATTAGCTTTATCAAGCATCATCTTCGCCATCTTGCAGTTCGGGCAAGTTGGGCTGGTGAATAATAAGAGTTCTTTTAATGGTTGATTGGCTTTGCTTACAACACTCTTAAATGCACGATCGCTTTCTTTTAATGGACCAACATGAGTTAATTTAGAATTCGGTAAATCATAAGTCTTACGATTATTAAACTCCGCAACTTTACCAGCATTCCAGTTTTGGACTGGACGATAGTAACCAGTAATTCTTGAATATACTTCAGTCTTCTTATGACATTTTGGGCATTCAAACTTCTCACCTTCAATATAACCATGATCTGGGCATACTGAATAAGTTGGAGAAATCGTGTAATAAGGTAGGCGATAATTTTCCGCAATCTTCTTAACAAGATTCATGCAGCTCTTCCAGTTTGGCATCTTTTGACCTAAGAAAGAATGGAATACAGTACCAGAGGTATAAAGAGTTTGGAATCTATCTTCCGTATCAAGCGCTTTAAAGATATCTTCAGTATAGCCGACTGGTAAGTGGCTACTATTGGTGTAATAAGGTTCTTTAGAATTCTTATCACTAGCAGTAATAATCGCAGGATATCTTTCTTTATCGTGTTTGGCTAAACGATAGCAGGTAGACTCTGCTGGTGTAGCTTCAAGGTTATATAAATCACCATATTTTTCTTGATAATCAGAGAGTTTTTCTCTCATAAAGTTAAGAACATTAATTGTGAAATCTTGTGCTTCCTTATGAGTTAAATCAGCCTTAATCCAACGAGCGTTTAAGCAAGCTTCATTCATACCAACAAGTCCAATCGTGGAGAAGTGATTATTGAAGTGACCAAGATATCTCTTAGTATATGGATATAAACCACCATCTAAGCAACGGGTAATGAATTCTCTCTTCACTTTTAAACTTCTTGCGCTTAAATCCATAATGCGGGTTAAGCGATCATAGAAGTCTTTTTCATCCGTAGCGAGGAAAGCAATACGTGGCATGTTAATAGTCACAACACCAATACTACCAGTAGACTCACCACTACCAAAGAATCCACCGCTCTTCTTTCTTAATTCTCTTAAGTCAAGACGTAAGCGGCAGCACATACTACGGACATCGCTTGGTTCCATATCACTATTAATATAGTTAGAGAAGTATGGAATACCATATTTAGCGGTCATCTCAAATAATAGTTTATTATTTTCAGTTTCGCTCCAATCGAAGTTACGAGTAATGGAATAAGTTGGAATGGGGTATTGGAAACCACGACCATTCGCATCGCCTTCAATCATAACTTCCATGAAGGCTTTGTTAACCATCGCCATTTCTTTCTTACAATCTTTATATTTAAAATTCATTTCTTTACCGCCAACAATCGCGTTAAGTTCGGCCATATCATTTGGTACGACCCAATCAAGTGTGACGTTCGTGAATGGTGCTTGAGTACCCCAACGTGATGGAGTATTAACACCATAAATAAAGGATTGAATGCATTGTTTAACTTGTTTATAGGTTAAGTTATCAACTTTAACAAAAGGCGCTAAATAAGTATCAAAACTTGAGAAGGCTTGTGCGCCTGCCCATTCATTTTGCATAATACCTAGGAAGTTCACCATTTGGTTACATAAAGTGGATAAATGATTTGCTGGAGAAGATGTAATCTTACCAGGAATGCCACCTAAACCTTCTTGAATTAATTGTTTAAGTGACCAGCCTGCGCAATAACCAGTTAACATACTTAAATCGTGAATGTGGATATCCGCGTTCTTATGTGCATCTCCTATTTCTTTGTCATAGACTTGAGTTAACCAATAATTCGCGGTAACCGCGCCAGAGTTAGAAAGAATCAAGCCACCAACAGAATAAGTAACAGTGCTGTTCTCCTTAACGCGCCAGTCATTAATCTTTAAATATTTATCAACTGTAGCCGCATAGTCTAAACTGGTTGCATCAATTTGACGCATGGTCTCATGACGACCACGATATTTAATATAAGCCCGAGCAACACTTACATAACCTGATTGAATTAAGGCAACTTCAACTGCATCTTGAATATCCTCAACGCTAATCGTGTCATCCTTAATTTTGTCATTAAAGTTACTGGTGGCTCTTAAGGCAATTGTCTTAATAATGTCATCGTCGTACTTTTTGTTTTCGGCTTCAAAAGCTTTAATGATTGCTGCTTCAATCTTACCAATCTTAAAAGCTACAACTTCACCGTCTCTTTTTTTGCATTTAATCATAATATTTCTCCTTATTAATTTTGTGTTATCATTTTACCTTTATATTTATATATTTGGGTCTTTAATGCTCACAAAAATGATGAAAATTTTTACATTACCGATAAATAGTGAGTTTTCTTTTTTACAGTGTATAGTTTTTTCACCAAAATTGAAAAAATATCAACACGTGTATATAATTTAAGTATGGAAACGGAACATAATCGCAATTATCAACGAATTGAGAGGGCTATAACCACTGCTTACAAAGAATTATTAAAAGAAAATGGCACTCCCGATTTTTCAATTACCAAACTCTGCGAACGCGCAAAGATTAATCGCACTACTTTCTATAAGCATTACCATGGAGTGTATGAAATTACTGATAAAATTGAACAAGAACTTATTTATAATCTCTTTAATTTAAAAGAATATAGTGACATAAATATGGAAAATTTCTTATTAAATCCTCGCCCCACTCTAGATGTTTTAAATGAAAATATAATGAAAGACTTAACTTATTATAAAAACACTTTCCGTCCCGAAAGAACTCACTACATTATTGATAAGGTAACCAACCTATTAATTAAAGACTTCGAAAAGGCATTCCCTAAATACGCAAAGCAAAAAGATGTGATGAGTAAAGTTAAAATCAATATCGCAAACTTAGTCGGATCATTTACTAATTTATATTTGCAATGGCTAAACGGTCACATTGATTGTAAATTAAGTGATATCGCTGACTATTTAACTGTTGTTATTGCTAAACTTTATAAAGACGCTAAAATTCCAAATTAATTTATAAATCAGCGCGCTCAAGTTCTTGGCTAGCCTTTTTATACACGAAATAATTAGCAATCAAATAAAGAACAAACGCAACGACAAGATATACAATTTGAATGCTAATATCCATTCTAACAAATGCATCGTAAAAACCAGGGACCAAAGGCTCGTTATGATTATCTGGATTAACTGCTGGTAAAATCGAAGTAAAAACTAATATATAAATAACGTAGCCAAATGTGCCAATTAAAGTCGGAGCAGTTACACTTCTACCCGATTTATAAAACATTAAGAAATAAACTGCATTAACAAAAGCATAACCCACTAAAGCAAAAGCAAAACCAGACATTATACCTTCAGTAGTAAAAGGCGAAGTAGGTCCCATATTAGCTTCAATAACTAATTTAAGTGGATACATAACGCCCATCATAATTAAA
This sequence comes from Bacilli bacterium, assembly GCA_024408495.1. Classification (GTDB taxonomy): domain Bacteria; phylum Bacillota_I; class Bacilli_A; order RFN20; family CAG-826; genus UB1719. The sequence continues at coordinate 786 of JAKSUY010000005.1, read as the reverse complement.
GTTATAAGTTCCATTGCCATTACACTCATCATCCGAGCGAAGACAATGTCTCTCTTTCTAATTGGGAGTAATGCACTATAAAACAAGTCATTACTTTGTTTGCCTTTGTTCGCACCTAAAAATAAAATCGCAAAGCCTGGAATAATATAAAGAGTTCCGACAAATAACGGGAAATTAGGAATTAATAGCATTAAAGGAAATACTAAAGCGAATATATAGCATAGTGGGTGCATGGCTAAACGAAATTCTTTATAAAGTAAGCTTTTCATGTGTTTCTCCTTGTTCGCTATATTGCATAATATCTTCAATCGTTGGAGGCAATACTTTAATGCCGACCTTTTCAACCGCATCTTCTTTTTTAACTAATCCAATTATTTGACCAAATTGTTCCTTGGAGGAAATAAATTTAGCTTTGATTTCATCGGTTAACGCAGTAGGCTCACAACGAAGTAAAGCATAATGATTCATTAAATCATCTTTCTTACCCGTAAAGTTAATTCTTCCATTTTCGATATAAACAATATGATCTGCGCATTTATCTAAATCAGATGTTATATGCGTAGAAAATAGAATACTTCTTTTGCCTTCTTTTACTAAATCAATAAATAAATCAGTAACCTCACCACGACTTACCGGATCAAGACCGCTAGTAGGTTCATCTAAGATTAATAATTTAGCGTCGTGGCTTAACGCAATCGCAAGAGAATATTTAACTTTCATTCCGCTACTAAGTTGTTCTAATTTCTTATTTTTATCAAGCTTAAAATGCTCGCATAATTTATTAAA